>DAIDHE010000463.1 GCA_027459775.1 Planctomycetales bacterium
CGAATCGTATTCAATTCGCACAAATGTGAACACGTCATGTTTGAATGCCTTGTCGATCGCCCAGTTGGGGACGCCGGCGCGGTCCTCGGGCAGGCCCAGCTGGGGGGTGGGCGCGCGAAACCGCTGGGCCAGCGCGGCCCCCGAGACGAGAACCAGCACGGGCAGCCCGATCATGAGCCAGCGGCGTCTCGCGATCATGGCTTGGGGCCCTCGGGTTTCGCGAGGGCGCTTGTCCGGGCGCGTTCGAGGTCGAGCAAGAGCCGGTACGCCTCGAGGAACCGCGGGGCCTCCTCGAGCGCCCGGACCGTTTCCGACCGCGCGCCGGCCCGGTCGCCGGCCCGCTCGAGCAGCCTGGCAAGCTGAAAATGCGATTCGGCCGGCTCGATCTGGTCGAGCGCGACGACCGCCCGCGCGGCGGCGACGGCTTCGGTCAGGTTGCCCTCGCGCTCGGCCGCCAGGGCCAGCATGCGGTGGGGCGCGGGGACGAGCGGGTTCACCGCGAGCATCCGCCGCGCGTTCCGCGCGACGCCCGTCCAATCGCCGGCCGCCCGGTCGAGCTCCATCAGCCGGATGTAGGCCGGCCCCGCGTCGCCTCTGCGGGCGGCCAGCTCCTCGAGCTCGCGGGTCTCGGACCGGGCGTCGGACTGATTGCGATAAACCTCGGCCAGCATCGTGTAAGCGTTGTCCGCGCTCGTGTATTCCGGATACAGGGCCTTGAGCGATTCGAGCACGGTTTTCGCTTCCCCCCATTTTTTCTCGACGATCAGTCGCGCCGCCAGCCGCCGCCGGCCCCAGAAACTGTTCGGATGGTCCCGGAGCCAGGCCGAGACGGCCGTGGAATCGGCCGCCGCGGGCAGCTCCGGCTCTTCCCAGGTCGCGTTCGGAGCGGTCGCCCTGGCCTTCGCGCGCGCGAAATCGCCAAAAGCCCTGTCTAATTGATCTAGCGTCATCCTGGTCCGCCGCGGCAGCGCCTCGTTGAGCGCGGTCCCCGCTCCCAGGTCGCTCAGAACCTCTTTCAAGACCGCAAGGCCGTGCGTGGACTCGAGAAACTCCACCGCCAGGGCCGACTCGAAATAAGCGAATTGCAGGTGCAAGGGCGACTTCACCGCCAGGAACGCCGAGCTCAGCTTGCTCAGCGGGGTCAGGTCGGCGCCCAGAATCATCTCGCGGTATTTCGGATTGAGCGCCGTGGCCCAGGATCGATCGGCCCGAGCCTCCTCATGGACCGAGATCCCCTCGGAGAGCCAGCGCGGCATTCGATTGCGCGTCTTCGAGAGCGTGACCACATGGCAGAATTCGTGCCAGAGGACGGCCTCGAGATTGGCCGGGGATTCGCCCTGCGACCTGGGGCTGTTGGCCGTGACGACCCGGCCAAAGCAAACCCCCAGCAGCCCGTCCGCGCCGGGCAGCCCGAAGGTGCGGACCGCGAAATCCTTGTGATCGGGAAAGATCTCGACCAGGATCGGCGCCTTGAGCTCGACGTCGTAGCGCGCGCACAGCGTCTTCCGGGCCCTGCGCAAGAGGTCGACGACCCGAGCGCCGTAGAGGTCGGCCTCGCGCGGGTCCATGCGGACGATGAGGCCGTCGGCCTCGAGCGTGCGGAAGCCAGCGAGATGGTCCTTGAGCGCGACCAGGTTGAACGCGACGACGTTGTAACCGTCCTTGGACAGCACCTGGGACGCGAGCTCCCAGCCCTCGGATTCCTCGCCCAATCGGAGCAGATCCTGGGCGAGCTGGAGCCGGGCCGGGGCGAACTCGGGATCGAGCTCGAGCGCCTTGCGCTGGTGGCCCGAGCCCTCAAGGAACCGATACTTGGCCGACAGCGCCCGGCCCATCAGATAATCGACCTCGGGGTTGGACGGGCGACCCTCGAGTGCCCGCTCGCGCAGCGCGGCCGCGCCGGCCGAATCGCCATTCAAGAACGCCAGGACCGCTTGCCGGGCGAGCGCCCGTGGGTCGCGCGAATTGACCTCGAGCGCCCGCTTGAGCACTTCCGCGGCCTCGGAGTAGCGCTCGGCGTCGGTCTGCCGCTCGGCCTCGAGCAAGAGGCTCGGAACATGGCGCGGGTTGATCTTGAGCGCCTCCGCGATTTCTCGAGCCGAGCCCGCCGAATCGTCGTTCTCGAGCGCCTCGGCCAGGAGCGCGTGAGACCGCGGGTCGAGCGCGGCGGACTTGGGGGCTTTTCGCAGCGTCGCGGCCGCCAGGGCGAAATCGTCTTTCCCCAGCGCCAGCTCGGCCGTCGCGTAATAGCCCTCGATCAGGTCCGGGTGATCCTTGACAACCGGATCGTAAAACCGCTCGAGGACCGTCCGCGCGTCGGCCCCGCGCATCAAAAAGTAGCGGCCCAGGGCCAGCCGGTCCTCGGGCGCGGAGTAGCGCCCGCCGGCGCGGACGATGAGCTCCTCGATGGTTTCCAGGTCGGCCGCGGCGTCGCCGGCCCGGCCGCCCGCGAGGTGCACCCGCCGCGCGGCCAGACGCAGCCGGACGCTCCGCGAAAACCGGCCCAGGGCCTCGTTCAGGGTGTCGTTCGCCTCGCTGACTTTCCCTCGTTCCAGCTCGGCCTCAATCTTGATGAGCGACCATTCCTCGCCCCCGCCGGCGCGGATTTCCCGCCCCGCCAGGGCCGCGCATTCGTCATAGCGCCCCGTTCGAAACAAGGTCTGGGCCTCGGCCAGGTCGGCGGCCCGCGCGGTCGCGTCGGCACAGAACCAGAACCAAACCCCGAAGATCGCGATTCGGGCCGGCCCGGCGAGCCACGATCTTATTCGGAGAAAACCGCCTGGGCTGGAATCGAGCGCAATCATAGCGTGGTCCCATCGGGGACGGATCGTTCGGAGGTGGGGAGGGCGTCTCTCAGTATAGGCGTCAAGGAAACCGACTGACCACCCTTTCCCGCCCAGCCGCGGCCGCCGGCTCGACCGCTTGACCGGTCGCCGCGGCGGGTTCTACATTGTGGCCTCGTGAAGTCGCGGCGAATGCTCATGGTCCGACGGAGGGTCTCGTTCATGGCTGGCGGTCGTTGTTCTTGGCCGGGCGGGGTCGGCCGCGTGGTCGTCGGTTTGATCGTGGCCTCGGGGGCGCTCTTGAACGAGACCGCCAGGGCCGTGGAACCCCCGGGCAATCCCCAGCACGTCGTCGTCTACCGCGAGCCCGGTCGGTTCGCGGGCTGGCCGGCCAATCACGGAATCTGGATCTGGGGCGACGAGATCCTGGTGGGCTTCAGCCGCGGCTATTACAAGGACCGGGGCCAGTTTCATCATATCGACAAGGAAAAACCCGAGGAGTTCCTGCTCGCCCGCAGCACCGACGGCGGCGCCACCTGGAACGTGGAAGAGCCCCAGCCGCCGGGGGCGCTCGCGGGAACCCGCGGCATGCGCCACGGACTCTTGCCCCCAGGCATGCCCGACGAGCATCCCACCAAGCTCGAAACCCCCATGGATTTCTCCGCGCCAGGGTTCGCACTCACCATCCGCATGGAAAACAAGGACTCCGGGGTCTCGCGGTTCTATTATTCGACCGACCGCGGCCACGCCTGGCGGGGACCTTACCAATTCCCACTCCTCGGACAAAAGGGCGTGATGGCCCGGACCGATTACCTCGCCAGCGGATCTCGCGAATGTCTCGCGTTTCTCACCGCGTCCAAGCCCGACGAGAAGGAAGGACGCCCCTTCTGCGCGCGGACCACCGACGGCGGGCTCTCGTGGACCTTCCTGTCGTACATCGGCCCCGAGCCCCGCGGCTATGCCATCATGCCCTCGTCGCTGCGGCTGTCGCCGACCGACCTGATCACGACGATTCGCGTGCTCGATCCGCCGCGAAGCGCGATCGACGCCTACGCCTCGACCGACGACGGCCGCTCGTGGTCCTTGCTGTCGACCCCCGAGCCCGACGCCGGCGAGGGCAACCCCCCCAGCCTCACGCGGCTGCACGACGGCCGGCTGTGCCTGATTTACGGCGAGCGCAAGCCGCCGTTCAGCATCCTGGCCCGCTTGAGCTCGGACCGCGGACGAACCTGGACCGCCCCGATCGTGCTCCGCGGCGCGGGCGGGCGCGACATCGGCTACGCCCGCTCGGTCGTCCGACCCGACGGCAAGGTCGTGGCCGTCTACTACTTTCACGATCGCGCCGACGGTCCCACCCGCTACGTGGCCGCCACGATCTGGTCGCCCATGAAGCCGTGAGGTCAAGGCCAAGCCCACGACACGTCCGCCCAGGCAAGCGGCGCCGAGCAGAATAATCGAAAAAAGACCCCTGGTTCCCACTACTTCGCGACTCGGGCGGGGTTCATAATGACGAGGCCTTGCCCGGGGTCCGTCGATTGTGGTGCGTTTCCGAGCGGAAGCGCCGGCGCTCTCCATGGGGACAAGGCGATCCCATTTGCACGTGGAGGATTCAATACCATGCGGAACCGTCGTGGATTCCTGCTCTCGATGGTGGTGGCCGGGGTCATGGCCATGGGGGTCGTCGCCACCGCGATGGCCGACGAGCTCCTGGGCATGCTCGTCAAGGTCGACGTCGACGGCAAGAAGATCACCGTCGAGGAAAAGGGAACCGACAAGGAAGTCGTCGTCAAGATCACCGACGAGACCGAGTGGGTCACCAAGAAGGGCGTCGAGAAGGTTGACCTCGAGAAAGTGGAGAGGATCCTGACCAAGTTCCAGGACGCGGGCAAGAAGGGCATCGGTGTCAAGGTGACGCACGAGAAGGGCGTGGCCTCGAAGCTCGAGTTCCAGAAGAAGGGTGGCGCTCCCAGGAAAAAGGCCGACTGACCCGCGCAGGCGGGCGTTCGTCGGGCTTCGTTCCGTCCTCGCAACCGCCCAACCGCCCTCTCCCTCCTCACGGGGAGCCTGGGCGTGATCAAGCGATCGCGCTGACCGCCTCGATCACGCGGTCGACCTCGTCCTCGGTGGTATAGCACGCGCAGCCCAGCCGGACCAGTCCCTGGGCGGCCACGCCCAGGCGGCGGCTCACGGTGAGTGCATAAAAGTTGCCGTGCGAGGCGAAGATCGCCCGATCGGCAAGCCGTCCGGCGACCACGGCCGCCGCCACGTCGGCCAGGGTAAAGGACACGGTCGGCGTCCGGGTCGCTTCCGGCGGCGGCCCGTGGAGCGCCAACCCCTTGATCGCGCTCAGGCCCGTCCACATTCGTTTGATCAAGCCCGCGCCCCGTGCATGCAGGCCGTCCATCACGACGCCCAGGCGTTCCCTGCGCGATCCGCCCGCGCCCGCCAATCCCGCCAGGAAATCCACGGCCGCCGCCGCCCCGGCGATCCCCTCGTGATTCTGGGTTCCGGTCTCGGCCCGGTCGGGCGCGTGCTCGGGGGCGGGCTCGAGCTTGGGAAAGTCGAGCGCGTCCAGATGCTCACGGCGGCCAAACAGCACGCCCAGGTGAGGGCCGTAAAACTTGTACGCCGAGCATGCCAAGAAATCGCAGCCCCAGGCCGCGACGTCGACCAACTGGTGGGGCGCGTAGTGCACCGCGTCGATGAACGACAGCGCGCCGGCCTCGCGCGCCATCGCCGTCGCGCGGGCGACATCGTTCACGGTACCGAGCGCATTCGACGCCGCCCCGATCGCCAGCACGCGGACCCGGTGGTCGGTCATGAGCCGGTCCAGGTGCCCCCAATCGAGCTCGCCGGTCTCGGCGATCATCCGCGCCTGGAGCACGGCCACGCCGCGGTCGCGCTCGAGCGCCCGCCAGGGGTCGATGTTGGCGTGGTGGTCGAGCTCGGTGACCACGATCGCGTCACCCGGCCCCAGCCGCCGGCCAAGCGCCCGCGCCAGGTGAAACGTGAGCGTCGTCATGTTGGGCCCGAAGACAATCTCGTCGGCCGCGGCGTTCAGGAAATCGGCCAGCGCCTCGCGTCCAGCCCGTACGATCTGGTCGGTCTCGGCGCTCGACGGAAACGCCCAGTGGGTGTTGGCGTTATGGTTGAGCAGATAGTCGACCATCGCCTCCGCGACCGCGGCGGGAACCTGGGTTCCTCCCGGTCCGTCGAAATAGGCCACCCTCCGCCCGCCGTGCATCCGGCTCAGGGCCGGGAAGGCTTCGCGAATCCGCGAGGTGGGGACGAGAGTGTGATCGGCCGCGTCCGTTGACCGGGTCATGCGCCTGGTTCCGTGTGAAGGTGTTCGAGGACCGATTCCGGATGCGACCCCGGCCTCGGGGCCGATTCGCGGCATCGCGTCTCGATTGACATCCTGGCATCCTACCCGCCGGGCGGCGAGGAATCGAGTCGAGAGGGCCGGGCATATTCCGCGTCACGGTCGTCTAGATGGCCAAGCCAGGGCTCGAGGACGCCGTCGCGGAGGGTGAGGCATCACGCCGTCGGTGACAGAACCATCTCAGAGGATGAGCCGACGATCCGCGATCATCCTCATCGACTCGTATTGGGAAAGGCGGCGTTGACCCATCGTATGCGAGACTCGATGTCGTTCTCGTTACGAGCGATCGTTGATTGAACTCGATTACATCGGATCGCCCATCAGAATGAAGCCGGCCCAGTAATGCGGGTGTTCGAACGGGCGGGCGGCGACTGGTTTGCCATGCCTGGCGCGGGCTGGGGCTCGCGAGATCTGATCCAATTCCTGGTCGACCATGTCGCTTGTGAGGCCGCGCAGCCAATCCTTTGCTTCTCGCAGCGCTTCCGCTTTCGACCTCCCCTTGTTTAGGCCCTTGCGTTTTCCCAACCAGTTTTCGTAGAACCGCGTCATCAAGAGCGAGGTCGCCCGATCGTCAACTTCCCACATGCTAAGAATCAAGCCGCGTCCGCCCGCGAGGAGGAACGCCTGGGCGAAGCCAATGGATCCTTCTCCGCCGCCATCGCGTCCCAGCCCGCTCTGACACGCGCTGAGAGTGACTAGCTCGGCGTCGAGCTTCCAGGTGTTCATGACCTCGCCGGCGGTGAGGGCGCCATCTTGGAACGGCCGATCGAGCGCGGCAGGATCCATCGGATCAGGCAAGCGATCCTGCGATAGCAAGAGCCTCGAGTTCATCGGCGTGTGATCATCCATTTTTCCGTGAGTCGCCAGGTGGATCACGGTGAAATGGGCTAATACTCCCCGCGAACGCAGGTCGGCCAGGGTCGCCTCGCTGGCTTCGCCGCCGAGAAAGACGTCCTTCTGTTCAAAGAGAGCCGCGATCGCCTGGACTTCGCGACGGGTTCCGGGAATGGGCGTGAACGACTCGCCGCGAGACGGGTGGAGGAGCAATTCGACGTCGCGCGCGGCGACGACGGCCCCGGCCGGGGCGCTTGGACGCGAGGCGGGCGCCGGGATTGGATCCCCCAGGGCCAGCAAGCGGCGTGGCGAACCCTCCTTGCCCTTGGCCTCCCGTCGGCGCTCCCACAGCCATGCAAAGATGGTTCCCGAGGGAGCGTAGGTGACGAGATAGCGTGGCAGACCCGGTGGCCGTGCTTCAAGGAGAGGCTCGATCGGGATGCCGGCCACGGATGGCGACGGCAAGATGATCAGGTGATCGACCGCCGGAAGACCCCCGCGCGCCGCGAGCGCCACGTCAAGCGGCCCGAGACGTTGTCTCGCGAGCTCTTCCAGAGCCTTCCCAACGGGTTCGGCGGACGGGTCGCCAAGCAATTTCCGCGCGACGTCCGGGCGCTGCTCGTCCGACTCGGTCCATGCGCCGTCGGTTCCTGTCCCGGTCAGCTTGATCCAAACCGGCGGCCCCTCGCGACGAACCACGCAAGCCCAGTGATCGCCGCGTGGATCAGCGGGACTCGACTTGGTTTTGAGGTCGAGCCAACCCACAAGCGCCGCCCCGATGGGAATCGAGGGCTGGATGCGATCAAAGGGATAAACCGCGCCTGCGCTCACCTGATACTTCTTGACCAAATCGGCTTCGAATTGGACCAGCTGGTTCTTGGCTTCCAGGCGCCCAATCTCGAGCGCGTCCAGACGACCCCGTGCTTCTTGCGTCATTTCTTTCCTGGCGGCGAGCACGGCGATGCGGTTGTCCAGTAGATTCAGCCTGTCCAGGTACTCGTCTTGTCGTTTCGTTTCGTCGGTCGAAAGCGGCCGATTGCGTCGCGCGCTCAGGTCGTCGAACAAACCACGCGCGAGGGTGGCTTCCCATCGCCCCCAAGCCTCCTCGAATTTCCCGAGTCTCGCTTGGAGCGCGGCCAGCAACGGGAGCGGGGATGCCTCGGTGGTGAAAAGGGCACGGTCCAGACCCGCCGAGCCGATCTGAAGTCGGCCGTTCTCGAACCCGCGGACCGCCGCGACGGCAATCGTCTCCGCCTCGGCGTATCGGCCCAAGGCGTTAAGGTTCAGGGTCAAGCCCGTGGAAAGCGCGGCGGTGTGCGGGTGGTCTGGGCCGAAGACTCGAACCAGGATCGCAAGCGCGTCGCGCAGCAGGGGCTCCGCTTGGGCGTACTTGCCCTGATCATTGTAATCGGCCGCCAGGCCGCTGTAGCTCTGGGCCGTATAGGGATTATTCTCCCCGAACACTCGTCGGCGAATTCCCATCGACTTCTGAAAAAAGGCTTCGGCTTCGGCGTATCGTTTTTGATGCCGGAGATTTGTCGCGATCGTGTTGTAGACGTACGCGGTCTCGGGATTCCCCTCGCCCCGCAGCTTTTCAAACGTCTTGAGCGCGGCGAGAAACTCCGCGTGGGCCTCGACGTATCGGCCTTGGAGCTCGAGATTCCAGCCGAGATTGTGATGCGCGAGCGCCGTCTTCGGATAATCCTCGCCCTTCAACCGGCGACAGATCTTCAAGGTTTTTTGGTGATGGCCCTCGGCTTCGGTGTATTTCGCTAATTGATCGAGGCAAAAGGCCAGGTTGTTGTAACTCGCGGCCGTGCTTTCGTCGTTTTCCCCGATCGTCTGGAGCTTGGTCGCGAGCGCCCTGCGCAAGAGCGGTTCGGCAAGGGCGCACTTTCCAAGATGGTTAAGCAGGGCGGCCAGGCTGTTGTAGGAAGCCGCGGTCTTGGGGTGATTCTCGCCCAGGATCCGCCGCCTGACGGCCAGAGCCTTCCGAAACATATCCTCCACATCGTCGTATCGACCCTGGGCGTTGAACAAGCTTCCCAGTTCAGAGTATCCCAGAGCCGTGGCGGGATGATCTTCCCCAAGCAGGCGTCGTCTGATCGCCAGAGACTTTTGGAGTACCGATTCGGCCTCGGCGTATTCTCCCTGGTTCATCAAGGCCGAGCCGAGTTCGTTGTAGGCCACCGCCATGTCAGGGAAGTCCTCGCCCAGGATCTCGCGCCGCGCTTCCACTACTTGGCGGAAGAGGGGCTCGGCCTGGGCGTCGCGGCCCTTGTCGTGAAGTTTTTCTCCTTCCTCGGCCTGCGCGGCCGCGGCGGCCAGTCGGGTTTGGATCTCGCGCGCCAGAGGGGCGACCCGCTCGCAGGTCCGCACTCTATATTGGGCATCGACCGTTTCCCAGTGCTCCTCTCCCTGAGCGCGGCGACGGATCGCCAGGATCTGACGTGCGATCTCGAGCGCCTCGGCGAATCCTCCCGCCTTCTCGAGATCGTGCAGCTTGGTCTCCAGCATCGCGACCTTGTGAGCGTCTTCTCCCTTCAAGACGCGAAGCCATGGCGCCGGCTGGTCCACCCCTCGTGTCGGCTCCCTCGAAGCCCCTTGCGTCGGACCCGCCGTCGTCGTCGATCCCACGACGAGTAGGGCAGCCATCGAACCAAGGATCGGGAAGCTCGATCTCGTCCCACCGATGAACATGATTTCGTTCTCGAAAGGGGGGTGGATCTCGGTCTCTTGACGGTTCTTGTCGATCTCCTGATCGCGGTCCTCCAAGACTTATTTCCTGGCGCCCACCGGGAAGGCGATCGCGCGCATC
>DAIDHE010000487.1 GCA_027459775.1 Planctomycetales bacterium
CCCGCCGTTGGGTTGATCTCCTTCATGGATGTAGGCCAGTACTTGCTCGGATTGATCGGATTGCGCCAGGTCTCGAAACAACCAGACTTGTTCATACCATTGATTCCCGCGGCCCCGTCGCCCATGAGATAGGGTTTCTGGGAATGGTGCAGAACCCCGACGATCGCGCGCCCCGCGAGACCGACCATGCGGTAGGTACCGTCGGATTTCGTTTGATAGCGATCCTGGTACGTGCCGATGCCTCCATTGGGTTTGAATTCCGGGGTCGCCTGGGCGAACGGGTTATCCAGGAATGGGAAATAGTGCAACCAAGCCCCTTGGACCGGCTCGCCGGTCTCTTGGTCCGTCACCTTGCCCTCGATCCAGATCCCCTCATGGAGCGCGCTCTCCACCCGCGCCGGCGCCATGCCCGGCGGGTCGGGCACGGGGACAATGCGAAGAAAAAAGGGCTGATCGTCGCGTGGCAGCGCCGTGATCGCATTGCCGCTTCCTTTCGGCAGCCCGGCCAGCCGGAACCGGCCTTGCCCGTCCGTGGTCGTCTTGAGGTCCGCGACCCCCGCGAGGGTGGCTCCGGCAAAGTGATCGCTGACCACCGCGACGCCGGCCAGGGGTTGGTTGGTCCTGGCGTCGCGGACGACGCCTTCGACCGGTCGCGTGGGCGTGGCCGCATAGGTGAACTCGCTCCCGAGGATTCGCTCGGGCCCGGAACCATGGCTGGAAGGGAAACCCTTCGCGCTGAAGGGCTCGGACGGTCGCGTGATCACGGTCAGCGCCCGATAGCTGATGGTCGGGCCCTGCACGACGATCTGGACGACGCGCTCGGCTTCGAGCCCGTCGAGGCGGAATCGGCCCTGGGCGTCGGTCGTGGTCTTGGGGCGCGTCTCACCGGGTGCGATCGCGGGTTCGTAAATCAGATGTTGGTACGCGAGCGAGAACGACTCGCCCCGGGTGACGGCCTTGATCCACGGGTCCAGCTCGTCGCCCTTGGGTTTCGTGATCTGGATCACTTCCAGCGCGACCCCGGCGAGCGGCCGGCCCTCAAGGTCGACGATTCGCCCGGTGATGGGCATGGTGCGGGCCTGGGCTTGCTTGGTCGGGGCGGGGCTCGGCTTTGCCGGCGGCTGGGCCCGGGGGCCGGTCGCGGCCCTGGGCTCGTCTCCGAGAACCGCGCGATCCCCGCCGCTCACGCCGAGCAGCCCCGCCAGGAGCGTGCCGGCCAGGCCCGCGACCAGCGTCGCGGCGACGGCCCGCCCGCCGGCCTGGGTCGACGTCGTCCGCGTCGAGTCCAGGATCCGCGCGACCCGCCGCGCCAAAAGGGACCGCAACGAAATCATCCCCACGCACGACAGCGCCCGCGGCGGCAGCCGCCGTTCGGCCAGCTCGAGCAGGTGCCGCGCGTAGCGCGACCGGTCCGCGCCAGAATCCACCACGTAATCGTCGCAGACCTCCTCGGCCGCCGCCTCCAGCCGCTTTGACAACAGCCAGAGCAAGGGTTGGATCCAGAAAACGACTGTGGCGCCGTGGCGCGACAGATTCCAGAGCCCGTCCCCGCGTTTCAGGTGAGCCAGCTCGTGAATGAACGTCTCGCGAAGATTCTGGTCGGCGTCCTCGGGCAGCAGGATCGCCGGCCTGCGCAGGCCGTCCAGGCAGGGGCTGCTCAGAAACGGCGATCGCAAAACAGGCGGCGGTTCCAGGCTCATGCGGCGAGCGAGGTCGCGACACAGATCCTGGACGTCGGCCTCGGCGGCGATCGCGCACGACCGCACGCGCGCCATCCGCCGCTGGCCGACCGCCAGCCGCGCGCCCAGCACGACCGCGCCCAGCAGCCACGCGGCCGTCAACAGCACGCTCGCCCAACCGATCACATCGGCCCAGCTCCGCGATGCACCCGGCGCTGCGCTCGCAACTAACGGAGGGACGACGCCGGCCGCACTCGCCGGGTCGAGCGGCGTCGGTGAAACGCGCGATCGATTGGCGTCCCCGGAAGGTGCCTCGTGAGGGCGTGAGAGCGCATCGGCGTGGTGCGCCGGCGGCTCGTTCACGCGAGTGAGCCCCTCCGTCTCCCAGCGAGCGGGCAATCGCACCAGCAGCCCGCTGAATCCCATCGCGGCCACGAGCGCCGAGGCGACGGGGCACAAGAAAACCGCGGCGAGCGTCGTGCGATAGAGGGCCGACTGGACGGCCGGCCCACGCTTGCGCAGCAACCGGCCGGCCAGCAGGCCGACGGCCAGCAGGAGGGTCGACTGGATCAGCCCCGTGATCAGCACACCGGCCGGGATCCACGAGCTGGACGCGAAGAATCGCCCTGTCATTGCCGCGCCTCCCTCAACCTTTGCGATGTTGGTCGATCAGCCGGTGAAGCTCGTCGAGCTCGGCCCGGGACAATCGCTCTCCCTTGAGCAAATGGGCCACCAGGCTGCCCACGTCGCCCGCGAAGATGCGATCGAGCAGATCGCGGGCGGCCGTGCGCTTGACCTTGTCTTCTTTCAAGAGCGGGTAAAACACGAACGTGCGATCCTTGGCGTCGTGGCCGACGGCGCCCTTGGCCTCGAGCTGCCGCAACAGCGTCTGGACGGTGCTGTGCGCCACCGCCTCGGACTCGTTCAGGACATCGGTGATCTCACGGGCGCTCGCCCGGCCGCGATCCCAGAGAACCTGCACGATTCGAAACTGCATTCGTCCCAGCTGTGTTCCGTCCATCGCTCGTCGCTCCCCAATTCGCGCGTTCGTCTACCACGGTAGATCTATCTAAGTAGACGACTGAAGTCAATGGAGCGTGGGGTGTGATTTCGAGATCGGGTGTTGGCCCGTTCGGGTTCGAGATGTGAGTGTCGCCAGGCTTCCGGCATCGGCCGACGGGGTAGGTTCTCTCAGCGCTCGGATTGCCGGGGGTAGCGATGCTGGTTTGTGTCCTCGTGGACCAGATCCACCAGGCGCCGGACGCTGTCGACCGGGGTTTGGGGCAGGATTCCGTGGCCGAGGTTAAAGATATGGCCGGGGCGGCCGGCGGCGTGGGCGAGGACGCGTCTGGCCATTCGCTCCATTTCGGAAATGGGCGCGAGCAAGGCGACGGGGTCGAGGTTTCCCTGCACGGCCACGCTCGGGCCGAGACGTTTCCATGCGCTTGCCAGGTCGACGCGCCAGTCGACGCCGATCACGGAACCGCCGGCGTCGCGTTCGAGCTCGAGCAGGGCCGAGGTGCCGGTGCCGAAGTGGATCGCCGGCGCGGCCGGGTCGAGCATCTGGAAAAGCCGCGTCATGTGGGGCCGTACGTAATCGGCGTAGTCCTCTGGTCCGAGCGCGCCCACCCAGCTGTCGAAGACCTGGACGACCTGCGCGCCGGCGTGGATCTGTGCATTCAGATAGGCCGCCGTCGCGTCCGTGAGCCGCTCCAGAAGCGCGTGCCATGCGCCCGGGTCGCGGAACATGAATTCCTTGGCCTGGTCGTAGTGCCGCGAGCCGTGGCCCTCGATGCAATAACAGGCCAGCGTGAAAGGCGCGCCCGCGAATCCGATCAAGGGGGTGACGGGATCGAGCGCGGCCCGGATCAGACGCACCGCTTCGATCACATATGCCAATTCGTCGATTGAAGCGAGCGGGCGTACGCGGTCGACGTCGGCGGCGGATCGGATCGGGTTGTGGATGAGGGGGCCGTCCCCCTTGGCGAATTCGAGGTTGAAGCCCAGGGGTTCCAGGATGAGCAGGATGTCGGCGAAGAGGATGGCGGCGTCGACGCCCAGGCGTTCCGCCGCGTGCACGGTGACCTCGGCCGCCAGGTCGGGGCGTTTGCAGAGCTCTAGAAACCCGACCTTGGCGCGGATCGCCCGGTATTCGGCCATGTACCGGCCGGCCTGGCGCATGAGCCAGATCGGCGTCACGCCCGAGGGCTCGCGGCGGCAGGCCTTCATGAACGGGCTGTCGAGAAGCGCCTGGGTGGGAACGTAACGGCCTGGCTCGGGGGATGGACTCATGAACGCCGGTGGGTTTGGGGACGCCTGGGACGACCGATCGACCCTCGACTGTAGCGAATTCTCCACGATCCGTCGCCTTCCGCGAACGCGCGAACCGATAACGCTCTTGGATTCGGCCCCAAAACCCCTCCGTGCGGAGCTGGCGATCTAGGCGTTTTGGGGCTGTCCCAATAGAATTCATGAGTCGTGCGATTGTTCGGGGAGCGAATCGCCGCCCGCCCGGGCGCGGGCGTTCAAGCGAAGAAAGCGAGCCGGCTCGATGGATCGTGAACAGGATCATGCGCAAGGACATATTGATTCTCTGGTTGGGTCGTCCGCGAATGGATCGGCGGCGGGGCGAACGCGGCGGGTCCGGCTGACCGAGGACGAGCGGATGCTGGACCGGCCGATGCCGGTCGAGCCCGCGCCTCGGGTTCCGGAGCTCGGGGCGTTCACCCACACCGACACCTGGCGGATCATGCGGATCAGCGGGGAATTCGTGGCCGGCATGGAGGCTCTGGCGGAGGTCGGCGCGGGGGTGACGGTGTTTGGCTCCGCGCGGTTTCGCGACGATCATCCGATGTATCTCCAGGCGAGGCGGCTGGGCGGGCTCTTGGCCCAGGCGGGTTTCGCGGTGATCACCGGGGGCGGGCCAGGGCTCATGGAAGCGGCCAACCTCGGCGCCAAGGAAGCCGGCGGGCTCTCGATCGGGCTCAACATCGAACTGCCGTTCGAGCAAAACGCCAACCCCCACACCAACCTCGCCGTCGACTTCCGTTACTTTTTCGTCCGCAAGACGATGTTCGTCAAATACTCAAACGGTTTCGTGATTTTTCCCGGCGGATTCGGAACTCTTGACGAACTTTTCGAGGCACTCACGCTGGTCCAGACGCACAAGATCAGCCGGTTCCCGATCATCCTCTTCAATCGCGAGTACTGGCAGGGGCTGCTGGACTGGGTCGAGCGCACCCAGCTCGCCGCGGGGGCGGTCTCGCCTGAGGACTTGAACCTGCTGATGACCACCGATTCGGTCGAGGAGGCGCGGGACATGCTGGTCGACTGTTATCATTCCAGGTGCTGGTCGACCTGGAAGCGGTCGGTGGGAGCGCATCTGGACGCCGACCCGCCGGGCGGCCCGGCGACAGCGCTTGACCCCTCGAAATCCGCCGGCGAGTGACCAGCCGCTCGCGGCCCCACCTGGGAGAGACGTCTTGAAGGAACCCACGATCGCGAAAGCCGCTTCGTCCCAGGCGGCTGGAGTGCTCCGCCGCGTCGACCAGGTACTCGCGGACCAGGGCCCGGGCGCGGCCGTCGACGTCGTGATCAGCGCGCTCGACCAAGCCGGCGAATACCGCGCTCTGCTCGACGCGCTGTTGCTCAGGGCCCGGCTCGATCTCGGATTGCCCTTGATCGCGGCGGGCTCGCTCGCTGATCTGCCCGAGCCGGCTCGCACGCGGTTCGAGGAGCGCTATATCGAGGCCATTCGCCGCGTCGGCGAGCGCTGTCTGATAGCCGGCGACATCCCCGCGGCCTGGACCTATCTGCGGACCATCGGCGAGGAGGAACCAGTCGCCCGGGCCATTCGCGAGTACCAGCCCGACGACGATGACGAACGCGCTGGCGCCGTCGTCGAGGTCGCCTTCAACCACGGAGTCGAGCCCGTGCGAGGGTTTGAGCTGTTGCTCGAGCGATACGGCACCTGCACCGCCATCTCGGCGTTCGAGCAGGCCGCCCCGCGCGACGACCAGGCCCGGCTCGCCTGCGTCGAGCGGCTGATCGAGCGCGTGCATCGCGACCTGGTCGCCAGCCTCCGCGCGGATCTCGCCAGCCGCGGCCAGGCCGCCCCTCCCGATGGGGCGCAGGTGGCGGAACTGCTCGCGGGGCGCGAATGGCTTTTCGCGGACGATTCGTATCATATCGACGTCTCGCATCTGGCCGCCGTTGTACGGTTCGCGGTCGTCGTCAAGCGGCCCCAGGCGCTCGCCCTGGCCGTCGATCTCGCGGACTACGGCCGACGGCTCTCGCCCCGCCTGCGCTACGAGAGCCCGCCGCCGTTTCAAGACACATACTCAGATCATTATGCGTACCTAGCAGCACTTCTGGGCCGCGACGTCGACGGGGCGGTCGTGCGGTTTCAGGCGAAACTGAGCGACCTCGAGCCGGGTTCGGACGAGGCCGTTTTCTCGGCCCAGACGCTGGTCAACCTGCTCGTGCGAGTGGGTCGGGTCGGGGACGCGGTCGAGGTCGCCGCGGCGTATCTTGCGGGGCTGCCCGAATCCGCGCTCTTCTGCCCCAATCTCGCCCAGCTTTGCGAGCAGGCCGGAATGCTGCCGCGGCTCCTGGAGGTCGCCCGCGGGCGTGGCGACCTGGTCGGCTACACGGCCGCCCGGCTGGCGCTCGGCCGGGGCGACTCGAGCGCCCGGCTCTCAGATCCAGCGGTTTGAGCCCGACCGATCGTGGGGCGAGGTGGAGACCGGCGAGAGCTGCCAGAACCCGCCGCCGCGATCGACCCAATGGTAGCCCGGAGGCGCGTACCAGACCGACTGGTCGCTCAGGCCGTGGGCGCGCATGCGTTCTTCGCTCAGAACTTGCAGCTCCTCGCTGCGCGACGCGAGAAAAATGAAAACGGCCAGGATCAGGTGCAGCAGGCTCTGGGTCACGAAGATCGCCATGAGTCCAAACGCGATCGCGAGCACTCGCCCAAGCCGAGCGGCCATCGTCGTGGCCCGCGCCCGCCCGAAACCAACCGACAAGAGAGCCCGCAAAACCCGCCCGCCGTCCATGGGAAACGCCGGGATCAGATTGAAGATCCCCAGCCCCAGGTTGAGGATCGCGAGCTGGCCCAGGAATGAGCTCTGGCTCAGGCTCAGCCCCTCGGCGCTCAGTGACAGGAATCCAAAGGCGGCCAGCACGGCGACGATCGCGAAGTTCACGACAGGTCCAGCGATGGCGATCAGGAACTCGGCGCCCGGCGCTCGTGGGATCCGCATCAGGCGGGCGACGCCGCCGATCGGGTAGAGCGTGATGTCAAGCGTCCCGATCCCGAACCGCCGAGCCATGAGCGCATGCCCAAATTCATGCAGCAGCACGCAGCCAAACAAGGCGAGAATCAGCGGGATCGCATCGCTGCCCCCCAGCACGCCAGGCAACAGGACGATCAAGAATGTCGGATGCACGAAGACGTCGATCCCCGCGATCCGGCCCAGTTTCCATGAGAGTCTCATCGAGCAGCCTTTCCTCGAAGGGGGCTTGGCCCTTCGATCGATACGTCCTATTGTAGTTCGCTCGCTCGATTTGGAAAGTTCGACCCGGCGGCCCCGGCGAAAGGGAGATTGGTCGCGCAGGGGCGTGGATCAGGCCGATCACCGTTCGAGGATGCCGGGCCTGGGGATGGCGTAGCCCTTGACGGCGACGTCGATCTGGGGCCAGTGCTGGGCCGCGGTGACGATTTCGAAACCGCGAGAATCGACGACGACGGTGTCTTCCGAGCACGCGGGCCCGACGCTGGGCCGCCAGGCGATGGGCATGTTCGATTCGAGCTTGAGCCCGCTGTCGTGGCGAAGCAACACCTCGCGGGGCGAGTAACCGGTCAGATAGCCCAGGTAATCCAGCGTCCATTCCTGGGGGTGGTGGAATTTCTCATAAAGCCGTTTCGCGCGGCGAAAGACCTCGGAGACGATTTCGCCGGGCCGGGAAAAGTAGATGCAAGAGCCGTCGACCAGGGTGGCGACGGCGTGGCATTCGCGGACTTTCTCGGGTGGCCGTCCGAACGAGACGGTACGCGAGACCGAGGCGCAGAGGCCGAGCCGCCGGCCCGAGACGGTGATGACGGCCAGCTCGCGAATCGGGGCCGACTTGGACGGGGCCTGGCGGTAGCGTTCGAGGCGTTCGTCGGCCGCGACGCGGAGGTCGACCGGAACGATCCCCTCGCGGATCAGCCGATGGGCCAGGTTGCCGGCCACGTCGACCTCGCGCTCGCCCCGGTCAAAATTCCGACACGTCGCCTCGACCGCCAAGGTCAAGGCCCGGCCCAGCTCGCGCAGGCGCTGACGCTCCAGAACCGTGAGCGATCGGCGTAACGCCTTGAGAGCATTGGTCTCCGCGCGATCGGCCGACAACCCGTTCCAGCCCAGGTCGGTCGCGACCCGCCTCGAGCCTGCGAGCTCCGCGATCACCTGCTCGGGATCCTCGTACCAGGGACGCTCCTTGAGCTGAAAGCCCAGCCCAGCCAGCTCTTCTTCAAAGATCCGGCAGCTCTGAACATTGTCGCAAACGACAGCACGTGAAGTCTTATTGATATAAAGAAAGACTGTGGCCGTTTCGCCCGCCAGTCCCTGGCAGAGATCGCCCCCCGAGGTGAACCAGGCCGCCGAGTCGGCGGTGCCCAGTACCACGGCGTCATGCCCCGTCTCGTCCAGGAACCGCCGCACCCGCTCGTGTTTCTCCTCGACATCGGCCCTGCGTTTGCGCAGCTCTTCGTCGCCGTGGTCCACCGCCGGATCGCAGAGCTGGGGCAGGCTGTCGGGGTCGGGGCGGTCGGCGGCCGTGATCAGAACCCGATCGAACTCCCCGCTCAGGTCGAGAGCGCCTGGGATCGATGAACTCAGTCCAGTGGCTTGGGCTTCGCTCGACACGGCGCATCCTCCGCGAACCGGTCAAGAGCTTGTCGACGGGTTAAACAGGGAGCACGGCGATGATTGTCGGATCTTTACTAACTATGCCACGTTGCGTTAAGAAATTCAAGGATCTGGGGGATGAGATCGGCGTAATGAGCCGGAAAATCGAGCAGGTGCCCGCCGGAGACCAGAACCAGCCGATGGGGAACACCCGCCGCCGCGAGGGCTTCCGCCATCGCCTCGGATTGCGCGACGGGCACCAGAGGATCCTCGATCCCGTGCACCAGGAACATCGGCGGATCGCCGCTCGCCACGTGATCAATGGGTGACGCCGCCACATAGTTTGAAGGATCCTGGCTGGGCGTTCCGCCCAGGAACTGTTTGACGGCCAGGCCGGCGAGCGGGCTCTGGGCGCTCAGCGCGGGCAGATCCGTCGGCGCTGAGAAGGCCACCACGGCATTGACTTGCGGTGAAACGCTCGACCCGGGCAAGGTCGGCGTGACGCCCAGGAGCTCTGCCAGATTCGCGCCGGCCGACTCGCCGATCGCGACCACGCGGTTGGGGTTCACACCAAGCACCCGGGCGTTTTCGCGAATCCAGACCACGGCCGCCTGGACGTCTTCCAGGTTCAAGGGCCAGCTTGGGCGGTCGTGAGCCGACAGCACGTAATTCGGGGCGACCACGACAAAACCTTTCGCCACGAATCCTTGGGCGACCCGTTCGCCGTAGCCGTTCTTGTCAAACCGTCGCCAGCCGCCGCCGTGAATCGCCACCAGGACGGGCCATCCGCCAGCCGGGGCCGGGCCGAGCGGCGTGTAGACGTCGAGTCGCTGCCTTGGGCCGGCCAGGGTCGGATAGACGATGTTCGCCTCTTTCTTCCAGGGTAGACCTGGGCCCGGGGTCGCGTCGTGTGGGGCGTCATGAGCCGCCACTGCTGGAGCTGGGGCGAGGGAAGAGAGGAGAACCCGGGTCTCAAGGTCGTCCGCGAGCAGAGGCGCGAGTCGGCGCGATCGCCGACCGCCGCAATTGGTTCGTGGGTGCATGTCGAGTGCGCTCGCCGTATCAGGGTGGTCGAGAGAGGCGGGGGGGTCGCGTCGGTTCGTGCATTGGCTCAGGGAGCATTCCACACGGATTTGAGGAAAGCAAGAATCTCGGGAAGCAGATCAAGATGACGGGGGAATTCCACGCCCGCCTCGAAGCCGTGTCGGGCCCCCTGGACTTCGATCAGACGCACTCGAACGCCGAGCCCCTCGAGCCGCGCCGCCAGCCGTTGTGATTGCTCGATCGGCGTCCAGAGATCGGCCGTCCCGTGCAAGATCAAATGGGGTGGATCGTCGGCGGAGACGTGTTCGAGGGGCGACGCCACATGGCGGTCGCCCGCGCCCAGGAAAACCGCGATCGGATCGTGTTCCAGGTTGCGATCCCTCTCGAGCCCTGCCAGGTCCGTCGGCCCGTAAAAATCCACGACCACCCCTGGTTTTGATGAGACCCCCTGATCAAGCTCGTCGGGCATGGTCCCGAGCAAGGCGGCGAGATGCCCGCCCGCGCCGAATCCCAAGACTCCGATCCGGTCGGGATCGACGTCGAGCGTTCGGGCCTCGCGTCTGATCCACCGCAGCGTTGATCGGAGATCCCTCATGACCATGGGCCAGCTTGGAGCTCCTGGCCTGGCCAGCGTGTAGTCGACGGCCACGACGACGATGCCCGCCTGTGCCAACCGCTCGGCCGTGCTTTCCACTCCCCGGGTTCCCAGAGCGGCCGAACCGCCCCGCCACGATCCTCCGTGGATCAGCAGAAGCGCGGGGCGCGGGCCGCGAGGCAAATCCTGGGCCGTTTGCCTGGGCCTGAGAATCTCGACCGCGATGCGCCCGCCAGGAAGGACAATGAGCCGGGTTTCGGTGTGCACGCCCTCGATGGTCGTCTGAGCGAGGTGGGGGTCGCGCGACCAGAGTAGAGCGCCATTCAGCCCCACGAGCCCAATCCAGAGGATCACCTGTCCGATCGTCCGAGACATCGTCGTTCGTCTCCGATTTCGATGGTCCCTCATGAACGGTCCATTTGCAAGGAGGCGAGAGAGTATCGACGGAGGGGTCGGGGTCTGTTTATGATCCAGACCAGGGCGGATTCACCCTTCCTACGAATCGGCCCCGATCAGCGAAGAACCGCAACCATGGCGACCGAGCCCGTGAGCGTGACACTTCTTGAGAGGCGTGAGATCGAGGCCAAGATTCTCGGCCCCTTGATTCGCGCGTTCGCACGGGAGATCGGAGAGGAACGGGCTCTCGAGGTGGTCCGTAAGGTCGTCGCGGAACTCGCTCGTCAGGGGGGCGCTGAGCTTGCTCGGTCGGTCGGCCTGGCGTCGCTCGAGGCCTTCGCCGCGACCCTCGACCGCTGGCGCGCGGGAGGCGCCCTCGAGATCGACATGCTCGAACAGTCGGAGACCAAGCTGAGCTTCAACGTGACCCGCTGCCGCTACGCCGAGATGTACCGGGCTCTCGGAATGGAGGATCTGGGCTCGAGCCTGTCTTGCGCGCGCGACCTACACCTCGCGAAGGGTTTCAATCCCGACATCGAACTCGAACGCACACAGACGATCATGGAAGGGGCAAGGCATTGCGACTTTCGCTTCCGCAGGCTCGATCGCGAGCGGTCGGATCCTTCGGACGGCTCGGGCGCATCGTGATGGCAAGCGAGCCCGAATGGCGGTCTCCGGCGTCCACGATCAGCGTGCGGACTGCGCTGGGCTGGGAGGGCGGCTGGCTGTTCGCTCGGCGATCGAGAATCGGCAGGGAGACCCCAGCAGCCGATTCCAGACCATGCGCTGGCGGTCGCTGAGAACCTCCATGGCCTTCTGACTGAGGGCTGCATGCTCGCGCGACGACCAGCGACGGATCTTGCGCAGATCCTTGCCTTGCTGTACGAACTGGCCCAAGGTCGTCTTTTGCTTTTCCGAAAGACCCAGGGTCTCGACCATGATCGGGCGCGAGATCATGGCCGATGCGCCTTCCCACTGGAGGTCGATCTCGGCCAGTCGTTCAATCTGGGCCGGCGTCAGGTGGGTGGTGAGCCATTGCGACTGTTCTTCATCGATGTTGCGGCGGGCCTGGACGATGGCGGGGCCGGCCTTGCCGCGGAGGTTGAGGGCCTGGCGGTAGAGGGCTTCGCTGGCGTGATCGGCCTCGGCCGCGGTGTCGGAGTCGAGCTTGAGATCGGCCTGGACGTCGCGCCTGGTGAGCAACAGAATGGGGGCGACGCGCACACCCAGGCGGTCGTCGAGGAACTCCTCGGCCCGAGCGGAAGCGGCGAGTCCGAGGAGATCGGTCGCGAGCAGGCCCAGGATCAAGATCGTGGCGAGCGTGGGTCGATGACGCACAATTCGACTCCTCTTCGAGCGTCTGGCCGCCGCGATCGCTTCGCGCCCGGCCCATGAATCGCAGGCCAGAGAAATGACATCGGCCGAGAGCTTCGCCGCATCTATACGCGGAGAAGGCTCGGCCGGGAAGATCAGTTTCGTCGAGACGACTCGGGTCGTCGCCCTGGGGTCGGCGTCGTTCAAAAAGGGGCTTGCGGCCCCGATCCGAAAGGTTGCTTATTGAGGGCTCGTGCTGCTGCTTCCGCGTAATTCGCGCAGGCTCTTGCGCTTGGGTCGAGCCGCCGCGGGAGTCTTGGCCGGCGTGGTGGTCGCCGACTTGGCGGCCGTCGTTTCGTCTTCGTCATCGCTGGGGGTGGTCTTGGGCGCTGTCTTGGCGTCCGTGGTGGACTTCGCATTGGCGCCAGGGCCACCGGGACCGCCCGGTCCGCGACCGCCAAATCCTGGAGGCCCCCCCGGCCGCATCTTGGTCCGGTCAAAGGGCGCGCCCAGCATCTTGGCGTAGTTGGTGCGTTGCCGCTTGGAGAGAACCTTGATCACCGAGGCCGAGAATTGCTCACGGATCAGATTCTGCTGTTTGTCGATCTGTTGCATCTTCGTCTGGATCTCGGGCTTTTCCATCGCCTGTTTCATGAGCTCGGGATTGAACCGCCGATTGCCGCCCGGGCCGCCGGGTTGCCCGGCCGCGGCTTGTCCGCCGTTGTTGCCCCCGGGGAGCGGTTGTGGTCCGCCGGCCGCGGCGTCGGGTTGCACGCTCTGCATGGCCATCCGGAAGATCTGGCCGCGGTTTTGCTGGACGGCCCGTGAAGCGGCCCGTTCCTCGGTAATGAGCTCCTGGAGCGACTGGACCTGGAACTCGTCGAGCTGGAGTTTTTCGATCATATCGGGACGGACGAGGGCGCGCGGGCCGTCGAGCTGAAGCTGGATTTGCTTGAGGCGGTTGACCTGGCCTTTGGAGAGGATGTCGAGCAGCCCAAGCTCCCCAGCTTGCCGGACCTCGGTCATGGTCTGGCGCATCATGGCGAAGCGCTCGGCCATGGCGGGATCGATCGGCCCGCGTCCGCCTCGCCCACCGCCAGGCTGGCCGCCGGCACCCTGGCCCGGTGCGCCACCAGCTTGACCTGGAGCAAATCCCCCTTGTCCCGGAGCAAATCTACCCTGAGTAGGATCAAAGCCCCCCTGGCCTGGGGCAAAGCCGCCTGGCTGACCGCCGGGAGCGCCACCCTGAGGGGCCGCGGCGTTGGGTTGGCCGCCAGGGGCGTTGCCGCGCCCGCCGCGCCCGCCCGGACCGCCGAACCCCATCTGAGTCCGCAGCTCTTGCATTTTCTTGTTGAGCTTGTCGGAGAGCTTCGTGATCGCGGCTTTCTGGTCCTTGTCGGCTTTGATATCCTCTTGGACCGCGGCATTCGACGCAAGCCCGAGCAGCCCCCCGCCAAAACCGCCGGGGCCGCCAAACCCCCCGGGACCACCGCGCCCGCCGCCACGCCCGCCCGGACCGCCGCCGCCTGGACCGCCGCCGGCAGCGCCGCCTCCCTGCCCACCCGCCTGAGGTTGCTGTGCGAAGATCGGGGCGGCGAGCAGCGACGTCAACGCGACGAGCCCCACCGCCAGTGTCAGTCGTCGAATCCGCGTCATGATGGGAGTCCTCGAACCGAAAAACGTGGGCCGGAACGCACGTCGCGAAGTGTACTCCCGACGTGACCGCGCTCCTCAATACGCATTCTAGCGATTTCCCCGACCTCCTTGGCCTAACTCCTTTTGACAAAATCTCGTAAACCCCGCGCGAACCCCATTCGGGGAATCAGACTCAACGAGAATTTGGGGTGGCGTCGACCCTAGCGGCCGATGCCTGGCGGGATGATGAGCCAGGCCAGCAGCGTGACGGCGATCGCCAGGGTGGCTGCGCGGACGACGATGCGATAGACGGTGAACCGCCGCGTGAGGGTCGCCTCGGCGACCCCGAGGTCGTCGCCGAGGGTCGAGCAGGAATGAGCATTTCGTTCGAGGCTCGAGATCACGTTCATGCCGACCAGGTAGACGAGCCAGAGGATCAGGAAGCCGACGCCTTGCTCCATCCATGCTTCCCAGGGGACGGCGGCGCGGCGGAGTCGTGCCCATGAGAACGGAGGTTCGGGGGGTTGAGCGGTCAGGACCGCGATCTGGGTCATTCGTGTGGCTGAGTGGGTGGAATCGGCCAGTTTGAGCGTGAGGGGCAGGGCCGCTTCGCTGGGGGTCGGAGGCGTGCCCGCGAGCTCGCCGGTCGTGGGGTCGAGGTTGATCCATTCCGGGTGTTCGCCGATCAGCGACCACCGCGGCTCGCCCCGGACGCCGCTCGCCGCCAGGGTCAGCCGGTACGGCCGGCCGGCGATCGCCTCGGGCAGCACCTCGGGAGTGGTGATCGCAAGCGGGCGACTGGGTTCCGTCGTCGGATCCGGCTTCTCGCGGGATTCCTGTCCGAGCTCGGTCGCCTTGGGAATGAGCGCCATGATCACCATGGTCAAGAGCAAGATGAAAAGCAGCGCGCCCGTGAGCTTGGTCACCACGACGGCGACGAACGAGTCCTCGCCTGAGCTGGCGAATTCAAAGCCCGAGCTTCCTCCGCGCCTGGAACGACGCATGGTCCCCTCTCATCCTTCGTCTTGGGCGCGGCCGGTCAGGCCACGCGGATCGAGTCGCCGCGATTCGCGCCCGGCTCAGCGCGTTCGTCGAACAGCTTCTTGACGATGTTGCGATACAGCGCGTTGCCCTGTTCCATGCTCACATTCAAGAGCTCGAGCGCGTCGCGCAGGCTGTTCAGGCTGCGCGCGAGCTGTTCCTGGGTGGCCCGGCTCGACCGTTCGTAGGCCGCCGACCATGAGCCGGCCAGCGACTCGACGGCGACGTAGCTCCGTTCGATTCCGCGTTTGATCTCGTCCAGGCGTTCGTCGCCCAGATGGGCCTGGTCCAGGAGCGCCTCGATCCGCGCGAGGCTGCTCGAGCCCTGGCGGAGGGCCTCGCCAGCCGCCGCGAGCGACTCGAGCTCCGAGCCGATCCGCGCGATCTGGAGAGCGCCTCGCTCGAACGATTCCAGGGACCGGGGCAAGAGCTGGACGGACTGCGTGAATTGCGTGATCGGCGCAGCCAGGCGGTCGCCCAGCGAGTCGGCCTGAGCCTGGAGCGCGGTGACGGCAGGGGCAAGGATCTCGGCCATCCGGGCGGCCATCTCGTCGAACCGCGGCGCCAGGGCCAGGGCGAGCTGATCGGCCGTCGAATCGCCCATCCCGACCCGCGGCAACGCGTGGTCGACGATCCAGCGGTCGACCCGCGCCAGCAAATCTTCCGACCTCCGGTGCACGAGCGTCTGCACCAGCATCAAGGCCGCGCTCAAGAACAAGGCGAGCAGGGTGCTATCAAAGGCAATCTGGAGGGCCGCCGTGACGCTGGTCAGGTTGCCCAGGAAGGCGTCCAGGTCGCGAACCAGCGGCAGAACCTTGCTGATGTTCATGAGCGCCTTCGAAATCCCCTCGACGGTGCCGATAAACCCAATCACGGGCAGAAGATACAGAATATAGCGCGTGAGCGTGAAACGGGCGACCATCTGCTCCTGGTCCAGCCCTGAGCTCTCGCGGTTGACCTCCATCAGTTGGCTGACCGTGGGACGTCGGCTCTCCTTGAGAAAAACCGCGAGCTGATGAACCCGCCGGCCCAGGATCGAGCGGGTCTCGGGGTTCGAGAGCGCTTTCCTGGCCTCGGGCTCGTCGCCGCTCTCGTGCGTCCCCGTGGTCTTGATCAGGCGGAGCAAGCCCGGCGTCTGGTCGAACGCGCGCTCGTCGCGCCACAACCGCCCCAGCTCGCGGGCGAGTGTGAGCACCGCCCAGAAATAGATGGCCGTCCCCACGTATTGTTCCCAGCCGCGCTGAAACATCAGGGTCGGGTTGAAGACCATGAGCGCGATCGGAAACGCCAGGGCCAGGGCCAGCATCGCCAGGGCGGCGATATAACTCGATGAGGGACGTGCGTCCAGGTCTTTCGCCACCGGCCGAGTCCTTTCTGGCGACGGGTCCGGGCCCTCCGGGCGCGGACGAATCCAGTTTCGGGAGCGGCATGGTATCGCCGGCTTTCGCCGGTTCGTCAAGGCCAGCGCGACCGATCCGGTCTCGAGCACGCGCGCCATGGTTCGCCCGACGATCCTCGCCGCTGGCTCAGGAGGCGTGGGGCCTCTATCACCAGGCGACGGGATCGGATGGCACAGAATCGAGGCCGATTGAGCCTTGTCATCCCGGGCGAGATCCTTTGGAGTGGCATTGTGTGGCATTTTCGACAGCTTTTTGACGAGTTTTGCGACCGTTGGACCCACCTTTGCGGGCTCGGGTCGACCTTTTTTCCGGTCGACGGCAGTCCGTGTGCCATTCAGCGTGTGGATCCTCCCGAGGTTATCGTGTGCGGTCGACGTCATGACGTGGGGACTTTCAACACGGAGAGCGTGATGGGCGTCGTTTCGTGGCCGAGCTTTTGGTCGCGCTGCGCGAATTCACGGCGGAAAGGGCAGGGCCGACCGGACGGTCTCGCCGGTCACCGGAGGTGTGACATGAGCCGGCGTACGGGGCAATTCCCAGGAGCGGTTCCGGGTGGCGTGCGCTGGACCGCCCCGGGTCATGATTGACGGGGGCAAGTCTCGCACGGGTGTTTGGCGCGCACTCTCGCGCCTGATTTGGCTTCCATGATCAGAATAACGCGGGTTTGGCTTCGCTGAACTGAGACCGCGCTGGATTTCCTGTGCTACTCAGCGCAAGTAACAATCACTACATGAGTTAAAATTTCGAAAAAAAGTTTCGAGCGTTCCATTGTCGCGCGCAAATCAAAGGGGTCAGGACTCTTTGATTTCGCTCGTTAGCATGAGTTCCTTGAGCATGTCGGGGAAGGCGGCCCAGGCTTCCTGGTAGGTCACTTCCAGCGGGGCGGGGATGTAGCGAGTTTCGGAGAGAAAGATAGGCAGTGAGGGGAGGGTGTCGCCGAGCCCGACGGGCTCGACGTAGGCCGTCGGGATGTCGCCCCCTTGGTACGACGCGACGATCAGCGGCTTGCCAGGGGTCGTTTCGAAGGGCTCGTCGCTGAGCTCGTCCCAGATCGCCTTGTGGATGCCCTGGGGGTCGCGGGGAGTGGGCGGGAACAGATCCACGACGAGCAGGTTGATCCCTTGATTGAGGATGTCGGCCGCCTTCTCGACGAAGGACCGCAGCGCGACCCGGCTGTCCTTGTTCCCCGGTGAAAGGATCTCGATGATGGCGACGACTTTCCCGCGTCCATGCCGGATCACGACGCGGTCGGCTCGTTTCGCGTAATTGACCCGTTCGATCTTGGCGATCATCCGCGCGGTGGGAGGCGCCGTCGCCACGGCGATCCCTCCCTCGGACAGCCCCTTCGGATCGCGGGCTTGCAATGTCACGACGTCCGGCGTCGGACGGCCCGTGACTTGCTCAGCCAGCGCCATGTATCCCGGCGGCAGCAACCCGGCGTTCAGGGCGCTCCGGATCGCGATCACCCAGCACTGGTGAAAATCGTGAAAAAGCCCGGCTTCCACCCGCGTCCAGTCGTGAATCGGCATGTTCAACCTCCACGGGCCGCATCTATTCTATCCTGGCCCGACCGGCGGGTAAACTCCCCGCCTTCCAAAGTCCCCTCCGAGCGAAATCAGCCTCCTGCCCCCGCGGTGCGGTTGGGCGTGGCGCGTTTGGCTTTGGGATCGCCGGGGTCTTGGCGGTAGATCAAGATCCGGTCGTGGATGACGAGGACGATGTCGGATCGGTGGTCGCCGTCGACGTCGCCCAGGGCCATGTCGCGGGGCTCGATCATGTCGTTCACGTTGCGATAGGTCTTTTTTTCGTAGATCTTGAACGTGATGGCGTGGATCAGGTCTTTTTCGCCGGTGAAACTGGCGATTTCGAGCGATTGCTCGGCGATGTCGCTGAAGACGACGTCGGGCACGCCGTCGTTGTTGACGTCGCCCGCGGCCAGGTCCGAGAGCCGGGCCTTGGTCCGTTTCGACTCGTATTCGGCGATCGGCCTGAGCCTGAGCCCCTTGACACCGGTTTGCAGCAAGCCGAAGCGGTCGGTTCCGGCGATCAAGAGGTCGTCGCGCTTGTCGCCGTTGAAATCGGCGGTGTAGAGCCCTTCGAAGGCGATCGCGCCGGTGACCAGGCGGCCGGTGGGTCGATAGACGCCGTCCTTGCGGCCCAGAAAGAGCAGCGCCTTGCTGGTCTTGTCATAAGCGACGATTTCCTTGACGCCGTCGCCGTCGACGTCGAGGGCGGTCGCGCCCTGGAGCGCAGCCCCCGCGCGGCCGGCGTTGTACTGGTCCTTGACGACCCACTGGTCCTTGTCGTCGAGAAAAAGCCGCCTGGCGAACGTGTTCTGGGCGACCAGGATGGCGGGTCCGTCGAGATTGACGACCGAGAGCCCCGCCGGGGTCGCGCTGGCGAAGGGGCCCAGGCTCGCGAGCGGCCGCGGCGGGCCTTCTTTTTGGCTCACGAACAGGCTGGGCGGGCCATAGGAATGGAACACCACCACGTCGAGCCGGCCGTCCTGGTTGACGTCCACCAGCCGCATGGCCGCGGGGGCGTTCGTGACGCCCGAGAGGTCGACCGAGTTCTTGCCAGCCCAGCGGCCGGTCTGGAATGTGCCGGATTTGTCGCCAGCCAGCCAGCGGAGTGTGTATTTCTCAGCGCCTGGCGCTGAGCGGGCGAGATAGACCACGTCGGCCGTGCCGTCGCCGTCATAGTCGCCGACGTCCATGGCGACCGGCTCGCCCTCGATGGGCAGCGGGCTGGGGAATGTGAGCCGGCCGTTTTCGTAGGTCGAGCGGCCGATCTGTTTTTCGGAGTCGGACAGGACGAAGAGCCCATCGCCCTTGCCGCCGGGCGCGGGGGCCGCGCGGGCGACCCGCGTGCCGGCGAGGCTGGGGAACGAGCGCCCGTTCGCGAGGCCGACCTGGCTCGACTGCAGGTAGGCCCAGACCTGGGCGTTGGCCGGGTCGGTGACGGCGACGTCGGTGCGGCCGTCGCCGTCCAGGTCGCCCACGGTGAGCGAGCGGCCCCGTTCGCCGCCCGGCGGCAGGGCGAAGAACGACAGCCGGCCCAGCTTGTCGGAATCGTCCACGCCCGACTCGTCGAGGGTCAGCACCCGCGCCCGGCTGGTCTGCCCTTCGAGCACCAGGATCTCGACGCCCCCCTTGCCGTCCATCTGACCAAACGCGATCGCGCGGGGGTTCTCGCCGGCGAACCGCTGTTCGGGGCCGAGCTTTTTCTCGACCGTTGCGAGCCGGACGTGATAGGGATGGTCGCTGCCGGAGTCGAGGATCACCAGATCCTTGACCCCGTCGCCGTTCAGGTCGACGGCCTTCAAGAGCCACGGGCTCGAGGCCGTGTGGGGCGCGCGTTCGGGCTCGGACATGGTCCCGGCGGTGGGCTGGTAGACGAAGATCAGCTCTTTCTCGGCGAGCAGTGCGACGTCGTCGCGGCCGTCCTGGTCGAAATCGGCGACGGCGAGTGCTCCCGACCGTTCGGTCGCCTCGCCGATCGTGATTTTTCTGGGCGCGCTGAACTGGCCGTTCCCTTCATTCAGCAGGATCTGAAGCTCGGCCGGGGTGCCGAAAAAGACGATGTCGGGCTTGCCGTCGCCGTTGAAATCGCCCGCGCCCAGGCTTTCGACCTGCTTGTTGACGGGGATCGAGACGAGCCGCATCCGATGGTCGTAATCGAGCTCGTTGGGATCCTTGCGAAAGGGTCGGGTGGTCTTGTCGTCGGCCGGCTTCTTGCCCGAGAGGAGCAGGTCGATCCGCGACCGCCGGTTGTTGGCGACCAGAACGTCGCTGGTGCCGTCGCCGTCGAAGTCGCGGAGCACCAGGTTGTCGATCCCGCTGTCGAGCTTGTAGAGTTCAATCGGCAAAAAGCCGAAATAGTCGGCGAGCTGTTCTGGGGGCGGGTCGGCGGCGGCCGCCCGGCCCGATGCGAAACCGGCGACGACGATCGCGAGACCGAGCAACGAAAGGTGCGTGAACTTCATGAGTTGTGCCCAGGGTGACCGTACCGGACGACACGCCGACGACACATCACAGTAAGGGCGTGAGGGCGGGCTGACAAGGGCAACGAACGGCCGGCGCGGCGAGGCCGCGGCCTGAAGGCGCGATGCACAAGACCGTGATCGGTCTCGAGAGTCGCTCGACGCCACGACCTCCCGGCCCTTCCGAGCACTGAAACGCATGTCCTCTGATGATGGCGGCTAACGTGTGAGGTACAACGAGGGCGCGGCCCTGGGTTTACGCTTCGCCCT
>DAIDHE010000009.1 GCA_027459775.1 Planctomycetales bacterium
GTCCAGTCGTGGGGACCGCCGCGGGCGGCGAGCTCGGCGATCATCATGCTGTCGAGGACCTGGCGCTCGGCCTGGCGCACGCTCTCCCAGACGGGCGCAAGCACCGCCGAGGCCGCTCGCTTGCCCCCCGAGCCGTCGCGCGAGGCGTCGTCCGGGCCGTCGATCGCCTTCAAGATCTCGCCCAGCGAGATCCGGGCCGGCGACCGCGCGAGCTGATAACCCCCCGACGCCCCCCGCGTGCTCAAGACCAGCCCCGCCCCCTTGAGCTGCAGCAAGATCTGCACCAGATACCGTTCGGGAATCCCATACGCACCCGAGATTTCGCGAATCGGAACCGGAGGCGCGTCCTGGCCGCGCCTCGCGAGCGCGATCACGGCCAGACACGCGTATTCGGCCTTCGCGGAAATCTTCATGGAGCGTCGCGGTCCCGATCGTCTTGGGCCAGGCAGGCCTGGCGTTTCACAACTGGCTGCTGTCCAGGCTGTGCAGCCCGCATTCGGTCTTGGCCTGGCCCGCCCAGCGACCGGCCCGCTCGTCCTCGCCCGCCGCCGTCGCCCGCGTGCACGGCCAGCAGCCGATCGACGGATAGCCGCGATCGTGCAGTGGGTTGTAGGGAACCCCCCGGCTCACGATAAACGCCCAGACGTCGCGTTTGGTCCAACCCAGGAGAGGATTGACCTTGATCAAGCCAAATTTCTGGTCCATCCCAACCACCGGCGTCTCCGATCGATGGGACGATTGATCCGCCCGGATCGCCGTGATCCAGGCGTCGTGACCCACCAGAGCGCGGCGGAGCGGAATCATTTTCCGATCATAACAACATTGATCGGAATTTGATACATAGAGCGGCCCGCGGTGCGCTCGCTCGTACTCGGCGACCGTCGTATCGGGACGCACGAGCTCGACCTCGATCCCGTACCGCTCGGCGATCCGGTCGCGCAGTTCGAGGGTCTCGGCGAACTGATAGCCCGTGTCGAGATTGAACACCCGCACCCGGGGCTCGATCTCCGCCAGCATGTGCAAGAGCACGCAACCCTCGGCGCCAAACGCCGTCGCCATCGTCAACTTGGGAAAAAACCGCTCAACCGCCCACTCCAAGATCTCTTGCGGCGACCGCCCCGAAAGCCGTTCGCTCACCGCCGCCCAGTCCTCAACCATGACCGATTCCACGGCCGCCATCGGCTACGCCCTCAACACCTTGGATCTCGAATGACCCCAATGTTATGTCGATTGGTGATGAAAGTCAAGGCGGGGAGGGCCCGGGGTGAAGTCCGGGCGACCGCGCGGTTCCCGTGCGATCGATCGGGTTTCGTCCGGGGCGGTGGATCTCCTTGATTTGGTGGCCTCCCCGTCGGCTTGACAGAAAACCCGCGAATCACTAGGGTTCGCCGTCCGATATCTCCAGGGAAGGAGTTCGCGTGGGACGCCGAGCGTCCAAACTCGTGCGCAGCCGCGCCGTCAAGGGAGTGATCGCCGATGAGTGCAGCCCCCAGGTCCGTGTCCGTCCCCGCCCTGAACCTCAAGGCCCAATACGAAACCATCCGCGACGAGATCGAGCCGGTCATCAAGCGGGTGATCGAAAGCCAGATGTTCGTGCTGGGGCCGGAGGTCGAAGAGCTCGAGAAAGAGCTCGCCCTCTACTGCGGCACGGCGCGCGCCGTCGGCTGCGCGTCCGGCAGCGACGCCTTGCTGTTGCCGCTCATGACCCTGGGGATCGGCCCCGGCGACGAGGTGATCACCACTCCCTACTCGTTTTTCGCCACCGCCGGGTCGATCTGGCGCACGGGTGCGAGGCCGATCTTCGTCGATATCGAGCCCGACACCTATAACATCGACCCCGAACGGATCGCCGCCGCCGTCACGCCGCGGACCAAGGCGATCATCCCCGTCCACCTCTATGGCCAGGCGGCCGACATGGACCCGATCATGGCGATCGCGGCCCAGCATTCGCTGCATGTGATCGAGGATGCGGCCCAGGCCATCGGTGCGGTTTACAAGGGCAAGAGAGTCGGGGGCCTGGGCCACATCGCCGCATTCAGCTTTTATCCGTCCAAGAATCTGGGCGGGTTCGGCGACGGCGGTCTCATGACCACCGACGACCCCGTGATCGCCCGGTCGCTGGCCCGGCTTCGGGTGCACGGCATGGAACCCAAGTATCACCATCACGAGGTCGGCTTCAACTCGCGGCTCGACGCCCTGCAGGCGGCGATTCTGCGGGTGAAGCTCAGGCGGCTCGACGGCTGGACCCTCGACCGCCGGCAGGCCGCCGCCCGCTATCAGTCGCTGTTCGAGGCCCACGGGCTCACCGAGTGGGTCGGCCTGCCGCGCGAGCGCGAGGGCCTGGTCTCGGTCTTCAATCAGTACGTGATCCGGGTTCCCGGCTCGATGCGCGACCCGCTTCGCGAGGCCTTGACCGCCCGGCAGATCGGGACCGAGATTTACTATCCGGTTCCCCTGCATTTGCAGCCCTGTTTCGCCTCCCTGGGTCACAAGCCGGGCGATTTTCCGCACTCCGAGGCGGCGGCCCGCGAGACTCTTGCCTTGCCGATCTACCCCGAGCTCACCGACGAGCAACAGCACTTCGTGGTGGGCTCGATCCGACAGTTTCTCGACGCCCACGCCCACGCGCGGCTGGCTGCCGATCGAGCGGCCTGAGAGGCCGCGGGCGGCGTCGCGCTCGCTACCGATCGACCGGCTCACCGGGTGTTCGGGCCGATCCTTCACGGGCGCCTCGAGCCTCGTGCACGAGCCATGTGATCGCCTCGCGGTGCAGTCGCGACAGGTACGACTTGGAGCAGCCGACGTGGGCGGCCGCGTCTTCCTGCGACTTGCCGTGAACGTAGATCAGCCGGCACGCGGCCGCATGCGCCCGCGGCAGCCGGCCCAGCCAGTCCTCGACGGCCTCGATCGCCTCGATGTCGGAACCCACGGGACCGTCGGGCTGGATGCCGATCACCTGGCCATATTCCTCCGCGTCCTTTCCCAGCCTTTGAAAAACCGGCGGGTTCTCACGCCCGCCTCGCCCCCCCGCCGAATTCATGAGCCGCTGGAAATCGCGGAGCGCGCCCCGGATCCGGAACCGCGCGAAGGTTCCGAACCCCACCTTGCGGTCGGGATCGAACGACTGTGCAGCCTCGACAAGCGCCATGTACGCCGTCGATTCGAGCTCTTCGCGCTCCGCCGGCCAGTACCGCGCCAGCCGCTGCGCCATCGACCGCGCCAGGGGTAGATACTGCGACGCCAGCCGCTGCTGCTCCTCGGTGAGCGGCGACCGCCCCTTCGGCCGCGAAACCGGCTGGGCATGCGCAAAGGGGATCGTCTCCCGCCCCGTCTCAGCCCGCCGCCGCGTCCCTCGCTCGTCGCCAGCCACCGTCCACCTCGCGCGCTCGAGTGGGACGATCATCGCCCCTTGTTTCGGACGCAAAGGCGCCCAACCCCCGCCATGGCCCAACCGCTCCCGACCCGAACATCGCGATCGTTCCGCGCGTAACATGGCCTCTCGCCTCGTCTCGAGAACCGAAATCGCCCACCCAGACTCCCACCCCACAGCCACTTGTTGTCCCGCACTCACAAGATATCCGACTAATACGGGATGTCAAAAGCGAAGGCGAAAAATTTTTGTTGACCCGAGAACCGGGATGTCGTACGGTGATTCCCCACGTACTGGAGCGAGCGGGGGCACCTCGGGTTGTCCCGTAAAAGGGATAGCGTTTGGATCTCGACCTTGATCAGGACTGGCTGCGGGGTGTGCGGGCCGCGCTCGTCGGCTGGTATGACGAGAGTGCGCGGGCGTTGCCGTGGCGGCGGGATCGCGACCCGTATCGGGTGCTGGTGTCGGAAACGATGCTGGTTCAGACGACGGTGAAAGCGGTCGTCCCTTATTTCGAGCGGTTCGTCACGCGGTTTCCCGATTTCGCCACCCTGGCGGCGGCGGACTTGGACGAAGTGGTGAGGGCCTGGGAGGGGCTCGGCTATTATCGCCGAGCCCGGCAGTTGCACGCCGCGGCGGTTCGGGTCGTCAGCGAGTTTGGCGGCCGGATGCCCGACGATCCGACGGCGATCCAGGCGCTTCCGGGAGTCGGCCGCTACATGGCGGGGGCGATCCTGTCGTTTGCCTTCGATCGAGCCCAGCCGATCGTCGAGGCCAACAGCGAGCGCGTGCTCGCCCGGTTGCTCGCGGTTCGCGGCGACACCCGATCAGGCCCGATCCGCGAACGGCTCTGGCTGGCCGCCGAGCGCCTGGTTCCCCAGCAAGAGCCGGGGCGTTTCAATCAGGCCTTGATCGAGCTGGGGGCGCTCGTCTGCGCGCCCAGGCGGCCGGCGTGCCTGGTCTGCCCGCTCGCAAGCCTCTGCCAGGCGCGGCGGCAGGGGCTCGAAGAGGCAATTCCCGAGGCCAGACCGAGGCCGGCCCCCCTGGCCGTCGTCGAGGAGTGCGCGATCGTGACCCAGGGCTCGCTGGTCCTGGTCGTTCAGCGCGGGGCAGGGGGGCTCTGGGAACGGTTCTGGGAGTTTCCCACCATTCATGTCGAGGGCGCGGACCCGGGTGGAAGAGCGCTCGGCCCGGATGTCGACCTCGCCCGCGGCGTCCAGCTCTTGACCGGAGTCCAGGCGCGGATCGGAGCCCCCGTCAAGTCGATCCGCTATTCGGTCACCAAACACCGGGTCGCCCTGACCGCGCGCCGGGGCGTCGCGGTTTCCGGGGCGCTCGAGCCCGGGCCCGGCCTGATCGACGCCCGATGGGTCGAGCCGCGATCCTTGGCCGACCTCACGATGAGCTCGGCCGGCCGGCGGCTGGCGGCGAGTTGCGAGTGGCTGGAATAACATCAGCGCATATTTTAGTAATGATCACATAGGATTTTTGGTGGGCCTCGCTGCGCTCGACCCACCCTACTTGATTACATAGGCTCTTCTGGCGGGCCTTTTTCGAGGCTGCGCGCTGCCTCCC
>DAIDHE010000010.1 GCA_027459775.1 Planctomycetales bacterium
CTGGCGAGCGCCCGCGAGCGCGTCTTGCCCGACGACGACGCGATCGAGTCCGCTCAGTGGACCGTCTACGTGGAGTATCGGCGGCTGCTTGACAAGCTGGGCGCGGTCGACGGCGAGGGTCTTGAAAACTGGTCGTCCAGACGAATGAAAGCGGGGGCTCGAGAATCGTTGGGGATAAAAGAGCATATCATCATTCTGAACTGGGAAGCAGCGCCCGGGTCGGCCCGGCGGTTTCTCGCGGGCATGCTCGAGTTTCCCGGGTCGATCCAGGTCACTCTGGCGATCGACCCGAGTCCGGTCTCGGCGTCGATCTACGAGAAGGAAATGAGCGAGCGGCGGCGGTTCGCCCGCTGGAGTTTCTCGGAGGTGGTTTGCGCGCCGCCCGAGACGCGTCCGGGGGGTCTTCGCGAGCTCGAGGCCGTGCTTTTTCGTGGGGATCGCCCGGCGGTTTTGGTCGGGGCGTCGGATGGGATTGAGATTCGGGGCGTGATGCAGGGGGAAGAGACGGCTCGGGCGGTCGCGCACGAGGTTCGAAAGGCGCTGGCCGAGGGAGTCGATCCCGACCTTGTACTGGTGCTCTCGCGGCACTGGGGCGGGCAGGCCGATCTGGCGGCCGAGATGCTGGCCGACTGGGGCCTTCCGGTCCACGCGGCGAACCGTCTCTCACTGGCGTTCGACCCAGCGATCGCCGCCTTGCGGCTGGCGCTCGAGCTCCCGGTCGGCGGTTGGGAGGCCGATCAACTGGTCCGGCTGCTCCGCCACGGGCGGGTTCGCCCCGATTGGATCCCAGGCGGCTCGCTGGCGCTCGCCGAGGCTGCCTGGGCCGTCGAACGAACCGGGGTGTTTCGCAGACTCGCGGCGATCCTGGACGGCCTGGAGCGTCTGTCCCAGGACGCGCAGCGCCCCGGTCGAGACGAACAATCCGAGCGTCGGAGCGAGCGGGCCAGGCGGGCCTTCGAGACCGCCAGGCGATTCCTCGAGCCGCTCGAAACCCTCGATCAACCGCGGCCCTGGCGGGATCAGCTTCGCGAGATCGAGCGTATCGCCTCTGCGCTTGGGCTCGGTCGGGGAGACATGCGGGGACTGGACGTCATGCTCGACGCGCTCGCCGACCATGTCGAGACTCTCGAGACCCTGGGCTCAGGCCTGCAGGCGATCTCGTGGGCCGAGATCTGCCGCGAGGTCGAGTCGCTCGTGGCCGAGACGTTCCTGCCGATGGAACCGCGCCGGCCCGGCTCGATTCGAATGACGACGCTGGACCAGGCACGGGGCGCGCGAGCCCGGGTCGTGATTCTGTTTGACCTCGAGGAGGGGACGTTTCCGACCCGCAAGACGGCGGCGGCCTATGCGCGGATGCGCCCGGGCCGCGACCTGACGCGCAAGGGCCTGTGGCGAATCGGCCGCGAGATGGTCCAGTTCCTGAGCGTGCTGGGGGCGGCCGAATCGCGGCTCGTGATGGTCTATCCCTCGACCGATCTGAAGGGGCGGGAATCGCTCCGAGCCGGTTTCCTGGACAATGTGACCAGGCTCCTCGCGCCCGACGCCCTCGCGAGCTGCTCGAGCCTCGAGCTCGAGCCGAGCCTCCGCCTGGG
>DAIDHE010000023.1 GCA_027459775.1 Planctomycetales bacterium
AGAAAGGGAGAAGGAGAGAGAGAGCGAGCGAAGGCGGCTGCACGGGGGGAGATTGAACCACAGAGACACAGAGATCACAGAGAAGAGAGAAAGGGAGAAGGAGAAAGAGAGAGCGAGCGAAGGCCGCTGCACGGGGGAAGATTGAACCACAGAGACACAGAGATCACAGAGAAGAGAGAGAGAGAAAAAAAAAGAGAGCGGAATGGCAAGTGTGAGAGGGATCACACGCCGATTCAGAGGCTGTTTGAACCTATGGCAGACAAAATATTCTGAGAAGTAAATACATGGAAGTATCGATCAAATCGATCAACCTCTTGATTCTACTCCACATGTTATTATGTCTGTCTTCTTATTAGATTTGCTTGTGTGTGTGTGTTTTCTCTCTCTCTTTCTCTCTTTCTCTATTCTCTCTTGTATTTGTCTTCTCTGTGTCTCTGTGTCTCTGTGGTTCAATCTCCCCGTGCAGCGGCCTTTGCTTGCTCTCTCTTTCTCCTTCTCCTTCTCCTTCTCCTTCTCTCCTTCTCTCCTTCTCCCTTTCTCTCTTCTCTGTGTCTCTGTGTCTCTGTGGTTCAACCGTATTGGAAGAAGCCTTTGCTTGCTCTCTCTCTCTTTCTCTCTATCGTTTCTGTCTTCTCTGTGTTTCTGTGGTTCAATCTCCCCCCGTGCAGCGGCCTTTGCTTGCTCGGTTACTGCTAGCCCTGGTCGCCGGTGAGGTCCGCGCGCAGGATGCGGGCGACGCGTTCGCAGGCGGCGATGTGCATGAGGTCGAAGGCGAGCTGCACCCGGCCGGAGCGGTCGGCGTCGTGCGAGCGAAGCTGCAAGAGCGGCGTGATCGCCTTGATCCACATCCTGCGCTGCGATTGGTCGTCGATGACGGCGTGCAACAGCTCGTGGGCCGTCGCCTCGTCAAAGACCGCCTCGTCGTCGCCCTGATCGTCGTTCGCGTTTTCGTTCTGGCTCATGGTGGTCCTCGATGAAGAAAGGTGACCGCCGGGACAGATTGCACATGAGGGAATTGACCAGCACCGAGAGGCTCATCGGAAAGATCGCGCGCACATCCCGTATAAGGGATAGCAATCGAGGGAGGGTTCAGGAAGGCATGCGGGGGGGCGTGGCGGGGGATTGGGGTTTACCCGCGCATTCGAGGCAGTCGGCGTGTGTGACGAAAGCGCCGGTCTTGAGGGAGCAGGTGGCCCCCGAGCATCCGCAGGGGGAGGACGGCTGGCGGTGTGGGCAGGCGGCGACGATCGCGAGTCGGGCCAGGGCGACGGCCGGGGGCGGGCCGGGGGCGAGCTCGGGTTTGAGGGCGAGTCGGGAACGGTTGCGGATGTGGGCCAGCCGCTCGGGGTCGCCGGCCTTGGCCCAGGTGCAAAAAAGATCCCAGCCCAGGCAGATTTCCGGACAGGGGCATTGCGGGCAGCTCACGACGTCACCGTGATGGACGCGCCCGCGCAGGGCATGGCATAGGGAGAGACGCCCGGCGTGCAGCTTCCGACGACGGTCGCGGGCATTGTTCCCGAGAGCGAAATCGTCTGACCGACGGTTCCCGAGAGTGCCAGGGGCGTGCTCTGGCAGACCTGAGTGGGTTTGCACGAAGTTGGGCAGAGGGCGAAGGCGTCGTAGCTGTTCTTCGCGGTGTTGAAGTGCCCGAGGCCGCTGGTGGTGATGAGGCCCGCCATCGCGGTCGAGCTGGTGGGGCAGTTGAGGCCCACGCTCCAGAGGGTCTCGCCGCTGGCCGTGCCGGGGTATCCGCTCCAGGAGCACGTGCCGTTGTCGACGGCCACGCCGCCGGTCGAGATGGCCGTGGGCTTGAACGCGAACGCGAACTTGGATCCGGCCGCGCTGGCCGTCGAGAGGGTGTAGGTCTGCCCGCAAACGGTCAGGTAGAGGGTGGATTGGATGGGGTATCCGATGGCCGAGCAGCAGGTGAAGCCGGCGGCCGGCCCTGGAGCCAAGAGATTGACGACGTTGGCGATCAGGTATGTGCCCTGGCTTCCCCAGGCGTAGCGGTTGTAGGGAAACGACGTCGGGGCCGAGGTGACGATCCAGTACACGCCCGAGGCGGGGATCGAGAACCCGACGATGCCGCTCGACGGGGTGGTTCCCGAGAAGATCAGGGTTCCGCCCTGCTTGGTGTAGACGCTGATGGACACGCCCGACAGGGGACCCGAGCAGCCGATTAGCTGGATCGAGGTCGTCTGGGGGGCGGCCCCTCGCTGTGCGACCCAGCGCCCGGCGATGGCGACCGCCTGAAGAATGTCTCCGGCCGCCGGCGGGTGGCCCAGTACGACCAAGGGAATCGTGAGTGAGGGGTCGGCGAGGGGCGTCCCCGACCCGCCCTCGGATTCGGCCCCGTCGAGCTCGACTGGATGCGCGAGGTAGACCAGATTGGGCTGCGAGCCCATCGCGCCGCCGTTGTAGATCTGGACCAGCCGCATGGGCGTCGTGCGCGACGGCGCAGGCCCGGCGCGGCCCAGATCCCCCTCGAGCGCCCGGCGTCGGTCGCGGGTCGCGCGGGCGTCGCCGGCGGAAAACAAGTGTGTGTGATGATGTTTATCCGTCATAGCGAATCACCCAGCGGCCCCCCACCCCGTGCGCGATCAGCCGAGTCCCCACCGGCGGCACGGCGGTCCCCACGTTCAGGACGTAGAGAATCTGGGTCGCGTCGGCCGTGAACGACGCCGATTGCCCCTCGGTCTCGACCGCGTCGATCTCGACCGGATTGGCCGCGAAAAACACCGCCGAGGTCGTGGGATAGCTCGACACCGTCGTCGTCTGCACCAGCACGGCCGCCTCGGCCGTGGGCGCCGCCGGCGGCAGCCGATCCACATCGCCCGCCAGCGCCTGATGCCGATCGCGCTCAATGCGTGAATCAAGTGACATGTGTAACCTTCTTGTCATACACGCCGCGGCGTGCCGTTGTGGGGAATGCGAACGGGGCGCCCGCGCCGCGATCCAGGCGCGGGCGTCGCTCGATCAGATGGGCGGGGGCTCGAGCCGGCGGTCGGCGAGCTGCAGCGTGGTCGTTTGCCGCTCGCCCTGGAACTCCCAGGTCAGGCCGACCACGTAGGGGTAGCTGGGGGCCTCGAGCTGTTCGCCGGCGGCGTTCACCTGCAGCGATGCGCCCCGGCCGCTGACCTGGTCGACCCGATCGCCGACCTGGAAGTAGAGCACGACGGCGGGGATCACGACCGCGGCCGAGAGCGGGGGGAATTCGTGGGCCGCCCGCAGCTGGGCGGCGTGGGTCGTGGCGGCCTGGGTGTCGTCCTCGACGACCACGTCGCTGGACGTGGAATTGAACGGCGTCGGAGCCTTGACCGTCTCGCGGCGGAAGTGGTCGCGGGCGTCGATTCTGCGCTCGATCACCGACTGGGTCGGCGAGGCGTCGCGCTTGGCCGCGGTCACGCCCAGGTCGTAATCGGCCTCGATCACGGTGGTGAGCCGCAGATAGAACCGCTTCTCGGACTGAGTGGTTCCAGGGTTGGCGATCGAGGTGATTCCATGGAGGACGCCGGTGGGCTCCTGGGCCGTCGGCACGAACGATCCGGGGGCGGGCCGGCCGATGTTCCAGAGCTCGGGGTCGTCGGCCGTCACCACGATCCCCAGCCGATCGTCGAGCAGCCGCCAATCGCCCTGGATCGCCTGCCACGTCCCGGTGCCATCCCACACGCACGGCGGGTCGGCCCCCGCGTAGTCCCGCGAAACGGCGAGCTGCGCCCGGCGGCGGCGATTGTTGAGATCGGTCGACAGCAGCGTGTCTTCGCCTGGTCTGTATCTGTTCACATATGTCGTATTCCCATAGGAGTCGGGCGGGAAGACGGCGCTCAGGTCGATCGGGGTGGTTGCCCAGTTTGAGTTCGCGAGGCTCCAGTGGCCGTCGCCGCATTCGTCGGCGAGATAGAGCCGGTAGGCGTCGCGGACGGCGGATCCCTGGCCGGTGAAGTACGAGTCGGCGATCTCGATGAACGAGCGGCGGAACTTGCCGCGGTTGGCGGCGGCGGCGTCGGCCGCCTGGGGGGTGAACCCGGGCGCGAGCAGGATGCTGGTTTCGTAGCGGTCGGCGTGGGCTTCGACCTGGAACTGGTTGGCGACGCTCTGGAAGTCGAACACGCCGTGGAATTCGCCCAGGTTGACGGTGCTGGCGGCGAGCGAAACCCCGGCGGCTGGCAGGAAGACAGGCTTGGGGTCGGCGGGCCCGGCGGCGTCCTTGCGGTAGATTTCGAGGTGGTCGTAAGGGGCCCCGGTGGGATCGGTCTCGCACGCCCAGCGCATCTGGAAGCCGTAAAACCCCAGGAGTTCGCCCAGGGCCAGCGGCCAGGGTTTATTGGAAGCGTCGTAATCGCGAATGAGGTTATCGTCTTCTTGATATGTGGATGGGTCGTTGGGGTCGTAGAACTGCGCGCCTGGGAGGGGCCTGCGGTTCTGGAGCAAGGCGTCGAGCGCCGCGAAATCCGGGTTGGCGACGAGGGAGGACGCGTTGTAAAGGGCCAGGAGGGCGCGGACGGCCTTCGAGAGGTTCCAGAACGTGCGGGGGTCGGGGTCGCGGTCGATCCGGGGGTCCAAAAAGACCGGGTAGGGGGTGGTTCCGCTCGAGCCGACGTCGTAGCCGTCGGGGGTGCAATTGGGCAGAAAGCCGCCGATCGAGCGGGGTCCGTTGTCGGCGGGGTTCATGCGGAACGGGAGCGCCGTCGCGACGACCGCGCCGGCCTGGGGATTGTCGGCGTTGCGTTCCGGCCGGCCGCAAATGGGCGTGTTGAAACAGTGAATGGCCGCGCCGACCGCCAGGAACGAAACCTCCTGGGTGCTCGCCTTGAGGTCGGTCTGGGGCAGCCGGGCGAAGCCGTGAAACAGCACCACCGTCCCGCCCCCGGGAAACGACCCCAGAACCACCAGCTCGTCGCCATCGCCGACCGCGTAGGCCGAGGGGGTCCGCGCGATCGGCCAGAGCTGCTCAAACCCGACCGGCCAGCCGTTCCCGGCGGCCGCTTCCTGACCCAGAATGTAGCGAAACCGGGCCGACGGCGGCGCAGGGCCCTCGCGGTACTGGATCTGGTCGCAGACCACGTTGGGCAAGAGCGAATAACTCGCCCCGCCGGCCGCCGAATTGTAGAGAAAAACCGCCGTCGGCGTCGCCGCCGTCGCGAGCGCGGTCAATCCCGGCGTATAGTCAAATGATCCAGACATGAGTATCTCTATTGTGAAGAATGTGTCTTGGCACGTTACGGGCGTACTTTCGGATTGAACCACAGAGACACAGAGATACAGAGAAGAAAAGAAGAGTTGAAAGAGAGAGAGAAGAGAAAGAAAAGAGAAAAAAGAAAAGAGAGAAAAGAGAGAGAAGAGAGAGAAGGGAGTAAAGAGAGTAATAGAGAATGTGGCGCGGATCAACCAACCAAGTCTACACATAACGATATTGAGTTATGGTGTGCCCCGGTCTGGAATCTGATCAGGCGGCGATAGAATCCGTGTTCGTCCCTCTGACTCTTGGTCCACTTTCTCTCTCTCTCTCTTCTGACTTTCTTGCTTTTCATTTTCTCTTTGCATTTCCTCTCTGTGTCTCTGTGTCTCTGTGGTTCAATCTCCCCCGTGCGGTGGCCCGCGGCTAGCTTCCCAGGCCGAGGTTGCGGACGGCGTTGTAGACGGCCTGGAGCATGGCCTGTTCGTTGGCGGTGTAGGTCGTGCCGGCGGTGGCGGCGCCCATGGCCGGCTGGGTGATGGGCGTTTTGCCGAAGAAGGCGAGTTTCTGCGTGGATGCGGTGGCGATCTGGGTGCCGACCGCCGTGCCCAGGGTCAGGTTCACGCCGTCGGCCATCGAACCGGCCGCCTTGAACGCGAGGCGGGCGTCGGCGACGCTGGTGATGGTGGTTGCTCCGGCGACGACGATCGCGAGCCGGACGTGGGCGGTGGTGGGGAAGCCGGTCGTGTTCACGACGAGCGCCCCGGAATTGGTCAGATCGAGATAGAGGTAGGATTTCACCGAAGCGGTGACGGCGGCCGGGGCGACGCCTGGGTAGGAGGCGACGGTTCCATCCTGGCGGATGTAGAGTCCCGGCGCGACGCGAACGTTCAGGCTCGCGGAGGGGTTTTCGTTGGTCGCGACCACGAGCCCGCCGACGGGTGCGAGGGCGTCGAGGGCGGCGAAATCGCCGGACAGGGCGACGTTCCAGTTGCGATCGCCGGGGGCGGGCAGGGCCAGTTGCACGTTGGGTGTGTAAGTATTGCTCATGCTGGGCTCGGGTTCCAGGTAAGAACGGCCTCGCGGGAGGCGGGATTGTACTGATATTGCAAACGCGCGCCGTCCGTGAAAGGCGCTGGCGGGGGAGGAGGCGCGGCGAGCGTGGTCGGGGCGTTCTGGGGCGGGCCCACGTTGCCGGCCGAATCGACGGGGCAAACCGCCCAGTTCCATGTGCCTCCCGAGACGGGGGGCGAGGTCCAGGAATAGACGCCCGACGCCTGACCGTAGCCCCCCTGGCCGTAGCCGCCGTTGCCGTAGCCGTCGGTGATCACGCCGCCGGTGTAGGCCGGCAGGGTCGCGAGGGGTTGGCTGTAATTGATCCCGCCGCCGGGGGTCGACTCGCCGTAGACGTGGAATCCCACGATCGCCGTCCCCAGATAGGTTCCTCCTTGCCAGCTCAAGCTCGCCCGCCGCTGGGGACGTGGGGGCAGGCTGGCGCTCCAGTTGACTTGCCGTTCGCCGGGCGCGACCGTTCCCACGTCGATCCGTCCCACCGCCGGCGGCATCGGGAGGGCGCACGACGTCGCGACTCCGCTGTAGACCAGTTTCCCTTCCAGGTACGCCTGAAACAGCGTTCCCGGGGGTGCGGACGTGGTCCACGACACCAGGAGCTGGCTCCCCTGCGCGACCGGGGGGTTCACGCTGATGATTTCCGCTTGGCTGAACATGATGAAGTCCGCCGTGTGATCAAGAGATTCGAGAATCGTGGTCGGTCAGATCAGGCCTTCGAGCTTGAGGGTGTAGGGAAGGCACCAGCCGCCGCCGGCCGCCGGGGTTGGCCCCGTCGGCGAGGGGGTGTATTCGCCGGGGAAGACGACGTTGGGCCAGACCCGGCCCAGGGTGTCGACCAGGACGTGGGGCTGGCCGTCGGCGTAGGCGAGCAGATCGCTCTCGAGCGTGGCCAGGCCCGCCACGGTCGCGGCCTCGAGCACCCCGGTGACCTGGAACGACCGCCCGCGCGCGCCGCCGTAGAGGGCCTGGCGGCCGGAAAGGCCGAAATATTCGTTCATCTGGATCGCGGCCGGCCGGGGCGTGTGCACGATCCGCACCGCCGCGCCGAAGACCGCGTTGCCATCGAGGGTTGCCACGAGTGGTCGCTCCCTTGCGAATACGGGATCCTGAAAAAAGGTCGAATCCTGAAAAAGGGTGAGCGCGTCCGCCATCGTGCAAGGGCCGCGGCCGGGGCGACGCTCAAGATCAGAATAACCGCGGAATCGGCGACTGGATCCGAAAAGCGTTTTTCGCCGCGATTGGGTGTTCGAGGGTCGTCCGATCGCCGCGTGGCGGAGTCGTCAGGGCTTGCGGAGGACGGCCAGGACGGAGGTGCCGAACGGGATGGGGACGCGGCGAAGGAGGCGGTCCTCGGCGAGGCACAGAGCGCGCATGAGGCGATTGATCGGGGCGGCCGGGATCCCGTGCTGGGGAATCTTGTGCGAACGCAGGGAATTGACCAGGCGTATCAGGAGTTTGGGGAGAACGAGGGCGCGAAACGTGTAGCGGAGTTCGAGAACGTCGAGGCCCTGGTCCTTGAGCACGGATCGCAGCCTGCCCGAGGTGTAGCGCCTGTAGTGGTGATTGACTAGGTCGTGGTGGTCCCAGAGGAGCTCGAAGGCGGGGACGGTCAGGATCAAGAGGCCGCCAGGGCGGAGCATGCGGACCATGGAGGCGACGGCGGCCCGGTCGTCCACGATGTGCTCGATGACGTCGAGCGCGGTGATCAGGTCGAAGGACCACTCGGGACCGTCGTAGACGGGGTCGCCCAGGAGTCGGGTGGAGATCCGATCGCGATAGGGCCCGGCCGGATCGAGGAGATTCTCGTCGACCTCGATTCCCCGGACCGCGCCGAATTCGAAGAGGACGGGGAAGGCGACCGCGTCGCCGCAGCCGATGTCGAGGATCTCGAGCCGGGGGGGGAGCCGGAGCCCGCGCAGGGTGTCCAGCAGGATCGCCTCGCGGACGCGCCACCACCAGTGTTCGTGATAAGAGCGTGCGTAATCGACGGCGTATTCACGATCCATCTTCTCTCTCTCTCCCGCTGCCGGCCAAGGGAGCGATGGCCTGAGGATGCTCGACGGTCGCGACTTGCCGATCGCTCGAGGGCGCCGCCCCGGCCTCGACGATCTCTCGCACAATCGCCGACGGCCGGCCCTTGCCTTCATCATGGGTGCGGATGACGTACTCGCCGACGATGCCCAGACAGAGAAGCTGCACGCCGCCGAAGAACCAGATCGAGATGATCAGGCTGGCGAAACCCTGGGGGAATCGCTCGGGCGCGACCAGATACAGAACGAAATAGCCGACGGCGATGAACAGGGAGACGATCGAAAGAATGAAGCCGGCGGCCTGGATGACGCGGACCGGAAGGCTGGTGAAGGAAAAGAGTCCGTCGTAGGCGAGCGTCAGGAGCTTGCGCAGGGTGTATTTGGGAGTTCCCGCGAACCGAGCCCCACGTTCGTAGCCGACGCCGACTTGTTTGAATCCGACCCAGGCGCGGAGGCCGCGGACGAAGCGGTTGCGCTCGGGCAGGGCGAGCATGGCCTGGACGACGCGTCGGCGCATGCAGCAGAAATCGCCGACGTCGAGTGGGATGTCGATCGAGGAGATGCCGCCGAGTAAGCGGTAAAAGAGAAAATAGGCGAAACGTTTGAAGATGTTTTCCTGGCGTCTTTCGCGGACGGCGTAGGCGACGTCCGCGCCCTGTTCGAGGGCCTGGACCAGCTTGGGAATGACCTCGGGGGGATCTTGCAGGTCGCCGTCGATGATCGTGACCACCGAGCCTCGGGCGTGGGTCAAGCCGGTCGAGATCGCGGCCTGATGGCCGAAGTTGCGGGTCAGAAAAACGCCGCGGAATCGGGGATCGCGCTCGACCATCTCGCAAATGATCGGCTCGGAACGGTCAAGGCTGCCATCGGAGACCAGCAGGAACTCGAGGGCCTGGAAGCCGAGGCCGGCGACGGCGGGGGGCAGGCGGGACTCGAGCTCGGCCAGGGTGTCTTCTTCGTTATAGAGTGGGACGATGACGGAAAGCATGGAGCGATCGAGCGGAGCCGCGGGCATGGCCGGTCGAGAACCGCTCTGGGGGGGCATCGTGTTCCTCGAGCCGCCTGGCTCGGCGCATCGGATTCAGAAGACGTCCGCCGTCAAATCCACGCCAATCTAGAATAACCGGCGGGGGATGGTCAACGAGTCCGGCGAACGCGACGGGGGCTTTAGCGAACGTGACGTCGCTCGATTCCGCGGAATCCTGACGGGTCCAAGAAGAGCCAGAGCTCGTTTCACGTGAACGTTTTTTCAAGCGACGACTCAGTGTCAGATTCGAAACGCTCCATGGTTGGGGGGCAGGGCGGGCAGGGCGGGCCGCACGGGTCCGCGGATCCGTTCGAACTCGTCGGCGGTGCGCCTGGCCGCGGTTCGTAGCCGGTCCAGGTCGGCCAAAACCGCCGAGAGATCGAGCTCGCCGCCGGCGCCGCCGCCGGTTCGAGAAGAGGAGTTCGCCGGGCGCTCCAGGGCGGTCGCCGCGAAGGGGTTCGACCAGCCGCCGCGGCCGTCCGCGGGCCCTTCCTCGAGCGCGGGCGCGTGCTCGATCGCGGAGGGACTGACCGACCAGGAGGCCGGAGCGCTGGCGGGGCCGAGGCTCGGTGGAACGTCGTACGAAGGCACGGCCGAAGAATCGAGCGTGGCCGGGCGCGACCACGAATCGCCGCCAGCGCTCGCGCCTGGACTGGCAACGGACGCCAGGGCGCTCATCCAATCCGCGCGAGCCCCCGAGCCTCCGAGCCGGCTCGCGAGCGGAGAACCAGGCGATGCCGTGAGTTTCTCCAAGGCTTGCGGATTGCTCGCGGCCGGCGCGGGCGGTTCGGCGAACGACCAGGCTCGATCGCCGTCGACCGCGGTCGCCGGGGGCTCGACCGGCCTTCGGGTCCAGGCCGGAGACTCGGCTTGTGAAGCAACGGCCGGCGCTTGCTGGTCCGACGCGGGACGCGGGCTCTCGGCGGAATGCTCGGCGGTCGCGGGCTCGGAGGCCGCGTGGAGCAGGGCCTCGAGCCGCGCCTGGGCCGCGTCCTGGGCCTGCTGGCGGGCGGCCTCGGCCTCGAGCAGCTCGCGGGCTTCAGGGGTCAAGCGGTCCAGGGTCGTCACGACAGGGCTCCAGGGTGCGGGAAGGAATCAGGAAGATTGAACCACAGAGAATCAAGAATCAGGAAGATTGAACCACAGAGAATCAAGAATCAGGAAGATTGAACCACAGAGACACAGAGACACAGAGAAGAAAGAGAAAGAAGAAAGAGAAAGAAGAAGGAGAAAGAAGAAGGAGAAAGAAGAAAGAGAAAGAAGAGATTCGGCGGCCGACGCACGGAAGAGTACAACGAGTCATATTCACAATAATAGATTTAGATTAACTGTATTGTTCATAATATAGTTTGTACCGTTCTCTCTTTTCTCTCTCCCTCTTTTTTTTCTCTCTCTCTTTTCTTCCTCCTCTTTTCTTCCTTTTCTTTCTCTTCTTTGTTTTCTCTGTGTCTCTGTGTCTCTGTGGTTCAATCTTTTCTTCCTTCGTTCCTGACCTTGTTAGAAGAAGCCTTCGATCAGGCTTTCTTGGCGGGCGGCGACGAGGCCGTCGACCCAGGCCGAGGGGGGTGGGACGCGGCCGGCGGCGACCATGAGCGAGGCCAGGTCGACGGCCAGGTCGAGATCGATCGCGTCGGTGACGCCCGCCATCAGGGCGCAGAGCCTCAGATAGCGGGCGAAGGTTTTGGGGGCGATCCCGTGACGGCCTCCCCGAGCTGGTCCCACCGCGCCTCGGATTCGGGATTACCGGGCTCGAGCACCAGGAGCTGGGCGAAGTCCTGGGGTTTGAGGTCGTAATTGGCCGAGAGGAGCCGTACGGCCACCTCGAATTTGACCCGCAGCCGTTCGAGCGATGGAGCGGGCTCGACGCCGTAGAGGACGTCGAGCAGGGCGTCGGATTCGGGTCCGAAGCTCGCGCCGCCCCAGACCTCGACGCCGGCGGCGGAGACCCGAGGGGCGAAGCGGAGCTTGGGCTTGGGCAGGGTCCAGTACTGGCCGTCGGCCATGAGCACCTGACGACCGGCGGTGAAGCCTGGTTTGCGGAGGGCGTTCTCGTCAAGCATCGGGGGTCTCCGGCTTCTTGAATCCCAGCTCGACCTGGTTTTCACCGGCGGTCCAGTGGTAGCGTTCCTGGCCGTCCCTGGGGTGTCCCTTGGGAAACAGCAAGGTGTCGGCGGGGTCCTTGGTGATGAACAGCCGTCCGCCGGGCTGGATGCGGATATATCCGCGCTCGCCCTGGCCGCGGTCGACGCCCAGGAGGGGCTCGGCGACGGCCAGGATCGAGGCCACCCGATCCACCATCCGCGCCCCCGACTTCTGGCTTTCGGGAATGATCAAGGCGTCTGGAATCCTGTTCACGGGATAATCTCGCAAGGGTTCTGTCATCGGTGCAAGAATCGCGGATGGAGAGGCCGGCGTCCGGTTGAGCGGTGGGCCCGGGCGCAGGCCTCCCATCCGGCGACGTCAAAGGGGTCTCGACCCCTTTGATTCGTCGCCCCCTTGGACTCGAGGGGTTACTGGCGGGTGATGGAGAGGGGGTTGGTGACGCCGTCGGAGGAGAACGCCTGCCAGGTGCCGATGACCGAGCCGAACTGGGCGTGGTGGGCCTGGGCCTGGGCGTTTTCGAAGACGGCGTTCGAGAGGGTGAAGACGACTGCGCCGCCGGTCGCCCCCTTGGCGTCGTTCAAGGTGGCCGTGAGGGTGGCCGTGGTTCCGGGTGCGATCCCCACCATGGTTCCGACGTCGGCGGTGGTGAACGCGGCATGGGGCTCGTTGGTCACGTTGGCGACCACCGTGTTGTAGAGGTCGACGTCCCCCTTGAACGTCACGAGCTTGCCCCCCTGGCTGAATGCGCCGCTGGTGACGCGGCTGATCGACGTCGTGCCAAACGTCACCGCCGCCCAGTTGATATTGGCCCTGGTCGCCGCCATGAAAGTGTACCTCCGGTCAAGGGTTAACGTCGTAAGAATTCCAAAGATCCACGATGTATTGATAGCTGAAAACGGCTTCGATGCGTCGTTCGGGCGCGGTCGGGGGCGACCAGCGCCAGCTTACGAGCCGGGTGAGCTCGGGGATGGTGAATCCGGCCAGGGATTGGCCGTTCAAGGCGTCAGCGGCGACGTCGAGCAGGAGCTCGGCGTTTTCGTCGCGGGTTTGCGGGTCTTCGTGGCGTGCGAGCAGGGTGAGCTGGACCTGGCTTGCGACCACGAGCGAGCCCGTGGCGGCCGAGTCAAACTTGTCTTCCTGGGCGCTCGAGAGGGGTTCGATGGTGGCGAGGGCGAGCCGCGAGGCTCCCGAGCCGTGGGCCTCGGGGAGGCCCCAGAGGAAGACGGCGTCGAAGGCCCCGGTCGCCGCCAGGGCCGTCTGCATCGCGTTTCTCACGTCGCGGTCGCGCATGGGTTTTGGTCGTGCTCGAGGGTTCGTTGATGATCCATGAGTGTAAACATGGCGATTGCGTCGGGCCGCTTACGCCGGCGCCCGCGCGGGGGCGAGATCACCTGCCGACTCGAAGGCCCAGCCGCGGGGGCGTCCACCGTGGGCGCCTGCGTTTGAGGTAGGGGACGGGGAGCCCCGCCACGTTCGCCGCGTCGGCCCAGTCGCGCCAGGCCTGGAGCTTGACCGTCACGTTCGCGTGATGCTGGCTCAGGCCAGTCGTTTGCGCAAACTGGTTGACCGCCTTCCCGTCCGATCCGTCGCCGCGGCCCCAGGGCTGGCCGCCCCACGTCATATAGCTCCACATGTAGTACCCCTTGAAGAGAGGCATCGCCATAGCGAGGGTGTTCATGAACTCGACGCCGGCGGCCGACACCGACCGCAGGAATTCGATCTCGGCGTCATAGATGGCGGGGTCGTAGAAGATGTCGTGACACAGTTGCGATCGAAGATTCACGGAAGCCGCGCCGTCGGTTCCGACCCCGCTGGGAACGATCGTCTGAATCGCTCCCTCATAGCACACCAGGGCCGGCATGAAGCCCGCTCCCTGTGAATTGACGGGTACGTATGTGTTGAGAGATTGATTATGACCCGTGTTGTACTGGATGTTGAGGCTTGAGTAGTGAAGGTGGTGCCGATACAGTTCCAGAAACATCGCCCGGGTCCACGAAGCCATCGGGTTGCCGTAAGCGATGCTATTGCGGCAGCCGCTCCAGATGCTCGCCGCCGCCAGCGCGATCGAGGGAACTCGACCGTGAGTCGGCGGCGCGGCGGAGCCTGTATTCGCCGCCGTCAGATTGACGGTCGTCGTCGTCACGCCGGAAAGGTACTTCACGGCCGGTCCAGGCGGCGAGCCTGGCTGCGTGAGGTAAATGTTGGCGGACGACGTCCAGTTGGGGTTGGGGAACGCGATCGTCACGGTGGGGATGTTGCCGGCCGCGATCGTGAATGCGGTTCCGACGCCCGTGGTGTTGGCCGCGGGATAGACGAGCGCTCCGAACTGCGTGGTCGTGCCGTTGGTCCACGAGGCCGAACTGGCCGCGAACGTCGCCGTCGTGACCCCGGTGGCGTAGAGCGTCTCGCTCTCGGCCGCGCCGTTGGGTGCGGTCAGATAAACGTTCCGTCCCACCGCCCAGGACGGCAGCCCCCCGTCGTTGAAGGTGATCGTCAAGACGTTTCCGGCCGCCACGTTGATGGCCCAGCTGCGACTCCTGCCGGTGTCGGTCTCGCCGCCTGGTCCGCTGGCGACGTAGGAATAGGAAACGATATATTGGCCCGCTGGAAGTGAGCCGGTCGTTCCCGAGGCGGTCCCGGTGGCCTGAACCGTGGGGCCAGACTTGAATGTCACCAGGCTCGCTCCCTGGCCCGTTTCGAGGCCGCTGGCGCCGTCGACCCAGGTATACGAGACGTAATACGTGCCGGCCGCCAATGAGCCCCCCGTCGCGCCGCCGCCGGTCGCGTTCACCGTCGCGGCCACGGTCGGATCGCTCCGGCTCTCGTTGGGCATGTCGGGATAGGGAGCGATCGCCACCGCGTCGACCTGGATCGGTGAAAAGGAGGAAGGAATCACCGTCGTGTTGGCCGTCGGAAGAGCGGCCGCCAGCGACTGCGTGGTCGTGCCGTTGTCCCACGAACCCGACGCCGCCGTATAGCTGGGCGTGGTGATTCCCGTCGCATAGAGAGTCTCGGTCCCCGCCGCGCCCCCAGCGGCGGTGAGATAGAGATTGCGCGCCGAAGCCCAGCCCGGAGCCTGGATGTCGTTAAAGCTGATGACCAATTCCTGGCCCGAGGCGATCGTCACGGGCGACGTCACCCGGCTCGTGCCCCAGGTCGTCTCGCCTCCGCCCGATCGCACGTAGGTATAGCTCAAGTAATAGGCGCCCGGCGGCAATGTGCCGCCGCTTCCCGTCGCGACGGCGGTCGCCGCGACCGACGGCGTCGTCCTGTTGTAGGAATTCACATGGTTGATCAGGCTCTGAGTGATCGCGAGATAGTCCCATTGAGAGCCGAACAGCCGGACAATCTCGCCCCCCCGATTCGAGTTCCCGTTCACGTCGACCTGATTGAAGACAGAGATAAAGTTGTTGTGGATCTGCGACGCGCGGAGAGCGTACGAGCCCATTTCGTCGTTTCTCAGGAACCCGAGGGTACTGAGGCCCCTCACGAAGTGGTTCTGAGCCACGTTGCTCCAGACCTCGTTCGAGTATTCCACGTACACGCGGCGTCCGGGCTGCGTATTGTCCCGCACTCGCTGAGCGATCGCCGCCACGCAAGCATCGGTCGCGGCCACGGGGACGTTCACCCACAAGTAGGTATTCGCGTATGAGCTTGTAACCGCGGCGGCGCATTCGTAGGGGATCGTCGCGGTATCCGGAACGTAGATCGTGACCGACGCTCCCGTGAGCGTCTGCGAGCCCACCACGTTGTTGATGCCGCCGGGAAGCCCGCTCGCATTGGTATTGGAGACTTCCGGCGCGTACTGGGCGAGCACGAACGTCGTCGCTCCGGTCACCCAGATCAGATACACACCCGTAAGTGCGATGCTGTTCGTGACGACGGTTCCCCCTCCCGAGCCGTTCGTGATCGTGATGTTCCTGAAGTTCGTCCAGTTCGTGAGAATCTGGCCGCTCTTGAGGTTGTGCGGTTGCGAGGTGACGACCTCGCCGAGGAACCACTGCGTAGTGCTGGTTGGAGGGTTTGGATTGGCATAAGCAATCGAGGATGGGGTGATCACATAGGGTCCCGGCGAGCCGGGAGCGGTCGGCGTGCCCCACTGGTTCGTGTAGACATAAGGCGAGCCAGGGGTTCCCGTCGCCGCGGTGAGACTGTAGTTGCGGATGGATGACACGCCAATCGATCGCGTGGCGGTGGGGGACGAAGCGTTGGTGGCCCACCCGAACGCGGTGGGCGACTTCAGGTCGGTCGGGTCCACCATCGACGAATATCCGTCGTAGCTCAGCACGTTGTCGACGAAACGCAAGATGTGCGGCGTCTTGCCCGACGGCGTCGTGACGGCGTTGGCCATGTTGCTATCGATCGCGAGCGGGTTCGTCCGGGTCAGCGGAAGCGGAGAGCCATTCACGGTGGGGGCGAAGAGGAACTCGTTGGACAGCGTCCAAGGACCCGGATTCACGGCGTTATAGGTCGTCACGCTGATTCTCAACGACTGATCCCATGACGTGGCATTGGCCGAGTAACTCACGGTCCAACTCCACTGCTTGCCCACCTCGACGCCGCTGGAATTGATGACGCCGGGAACCACGGGGAGAGCCGTCACATTGATCGATGAAGCCCCCTGATAGTATTGGTTCAGGGAGACCGTCATCGGAGTGTTGGGCGCTGCTTCGTCGGCGATCAGCGTCCAGACGCCGGTCACCATCGGCCACGCCATGCCGTCAACGTAGTTGTCGAGATTGGTGAAGATGACGAGCGACCAGGCCGTTCCAGCGATCTCGATCGGATGGCCATTGGCGTCGACCGAATTCGCGCCATTCCACTGATACATGGTTCGGTGCAGCCAGTTCTTGGTGATGGAATAGTTGATGCCAGCCTGTCCCGAAGGCCAGTCCACATCGAATCCCAGCGCCATGGGGGGCGTGCCACTCGGCATTCCGAAAGGGGGCTGGCCCCCAAATCCTGGCTCCAGCTGGCCCGTGTAGTTGGCGATCGGGGCCGGCGTCGCGATCAGGCCAGTGCTGCCGACGGTCGTGACCGCCCACTGGCTCGAGGCGGTGTAGGTAAGCGTGTCGCTCGGCGTGACCGGGGTCTCCAGTTGATACGCGACAAAGGGCCATTGCTGCGTTGTCATCGTCCAGTAGGGACCGACGATGGGGACGACGGACCCATTCACCGAGACGACGGGATTGCTATTGATGGCCGTGGGATAAGCGATCGTCGATGAGGAGAAAGACGATACGAATCCAAAGATGATCAGGCCTCCGCTTTTCGTCACATAGGGGACCGGGGTCGCGGGGGGCGTATAGACGAGCGGCCCTCCGTATGTCAGAGTCCCGTTGTTCGTGGTCGCCGTTCCATTCGTGATGTCCGACGGGTTGGTGAGTTCAAATTCGATGAATGGCAATCCCGCCGATCCCGCGTCCGCGAGCCCCGGGTCGCCGAGCGCCATCGCGTTGCCAGACGTCCCACCAAACGGCCAGTAGGACGTCGGCGGCGTGCTGACCCCCATCGGCGTTTCGAGACCGTACAAGAGATTGAACACATCTGTGGACGTGAGCGTGTAGCCGTTCCAGATCGCCAGATTGGCGATCTGGCAATCCAGAGTGGTGCCGTTCGCCGACTGCCATCCAAGCTCGAGCGGCCGAGCCTGGGAGTCGCCGGTGAGCGCGGACAGGGTGTTCGTCTGGGCCGCAATCGCTCCATTGACCCACACGGTCTGCTGGGTCGGCGACCACGTCATCGCGATGTGAGTTACGGCGCCGTCGAAGAATGGAACGGACGAGGCCGACACACCGGCCCCGGTCCCTTCAAGACCGTAACGCATCGCCCCCGTGGAGATGGCGGGGGAGGCCGACATGGCGTAGAGACCCTGGTATCCGGTCCGCGTCAGGAGCGTACCGGAGAAAGTCGTCGTTCCTCCCGAGACCCCCGAGACGTACGAATTGAATTTGACGAAGAAACTGACGGAGGCGGACGACTGCTGGGAAAACAGGTTATTACCGACGGTCTGGAGAAAGAGGTTCCCCGTGGTATGAAACGATCCCGGAGTCACGATCGTATAGGCGAGCGGCGACCCGGCGATCGCGCCGCCGGCGGCGGATGTGAACGTGAGCGTGAAGGTCGAGCCCGTGGCGGGCGGCGTATACTGAACCGTCTGGGCCGCGCTCGAGTTCGCGAACGTGAACGACGTGGGCACGAACGTTCCGCCGGCTCCGCCGTCGGAGAATGTGATCGTGTCAGTGGCCGCCGCGCCGGGCGTTACCGTGAACGGCGAGGAAGCGATGCCAGAAAGACCGACCCCTGGCCCAGTCAGGGTATAGGACGGCACGACCTGCTTCAGGCTGAGCCCAGCGGCCATTCCAGCTACGGTCTGACTGCTCGTCAGCGACGGGACCATGGGCGACGTGGTCGTATTGAGCAGGTACTCGACCTGGAGCGAAAGAGTGTTTGCGCTCCACGCGACGTTCTCCAGCGTCGTGTAGCCGCTTGCGTTCGTCCAGGTCGGATTGGATGAATTGAGCTGCGAGCCAAACCCGAGCACGAGGTCGGTTCCGGAGACAGTCACATTGCCCGGCGACAGCGAGCCGGAGCCGGCCGCGATCGCGGCCGATTCGGCGTTGTCGAGCACCGGGTGGAACCCGGCGAAGCTCAGCTCGGCAAGCACGACGTTGAGATAGCCGGCGGCGCTCGCGGTGACCGTGACGGTTGGCGTCGCCGCCGACGCTGCAAAAGCAGCCCAGATACCCACACGCCCATAGGTGCCGCTGGTGCCGTATTCGGGATTGATATTAAAACTGGCATTCAGATTCGCATAGGAATTGGACGCCGAGTCCGTGACGTTGGACACGACGGGTGCCGAACTTGTCTGCGCGAGATGGATGAGCACGAGCAGCATGTTCCCCGGCGTCACGGCCGACGGGAACGTGGCCGACACGGTCTTGCCGGCGTTACCGGAGGCGGAGCCGACCGCCGATTGCTTGAGAGTCCAGCTCATGGAGTCGTCCTGTCGATGAGTTCGAGGCCTGGGCGTGGGAAGCGCGGAGCCCGGAGCGGCCTCGCGATGCGCCTTGCGTGAAACATGATTGGCCCTGGATTGAACGAAATCGCGACGCTCGCGTCAGGTCGTCGAGGCGGCCAGGGCGTCGACCGCCGCCGGACCCGAGGCCAGCGCGACCACCGAAACCGTCGCTGTGTTGGGCTCCTCCGCCGCCGCGTTGTAAGCCCGCACCCCGACCGTGCAAATCGCGCCGCCGGGCAATCCCGTAAGCGTGACACCATAGGAAACCACCCCCGCCGCGTAAGGAACCGTCGCTTGCGGGGTCGCGTACGACAACGGACCCGAACTCGACAGGTAAACGTGAAACCCCAGCGGAACCGCGGCCTGGTCGACTCCCAGATACGACCACTCGACCCGAACACTACCTCCCGCAAGTGCAAACACACGCAGTCCCAGCGGCGCCGAGGGCATGAGCGTCACGTCCGTACCGGCCGCGCTCAAAAGAATCTGAACCGCGCAGTCGAGGTTCTGGTCGACCAGACCGGTCGTCGCATCCATGGCCCGGACCGCGAACCGGTACGAGCCCCCGGGGTTCAAGGGCGCCGTCGTGAACGTCAGCCCCGACACGGTCGCGATCGGGGTCGTATAGTTGATCGGGTCGCCCACCCCCGTGTTGGCGTAAACCTGATACACGATCGGATCGGCCCCCACGATCTGGGGATTCTCAATTTGTGATTCTTGATTCTCGATTGGGAAACCCTCCGGATTGTTGAGCGCGGGGCGGGGTCGATTCTCGAGCGCGCGACGCCTGTTCCACGCTGAGATCAAGAATCATCTGGTGATCTTGCAACTGAAGAGCGTGGACGGCGAGGCGGCGTCGCCCTGGGGTCCCCAGCGCACCTGGACGCGGTCCAGAACCTCGTCGAGCTGCTGTTTGACGCGGGCGACCTTGAGGGCGAAATCCCCCTGGCCGCTCCGGACCTCGGCCGAGTAGCGGTCGTGGAGCACCTGGAGCACCGTCGCGATCCGCAGGTCGCGCAGGTCGTAAATCCAGGATGACGATCGATCGAACATGTTCTCATCAATGCCGAATCGACGTTTGATGTCGAACGAGGCCTCCTCGATCTGGGGGCCAAGGGTGCTGATGGTGAAGGCGACGCCCGCGAGGCCCCCTGGCGGGGCGGGGGGTTGGCCGACGCCGGTATCCTGGTGGAGGCGGCGGAGGTTGATCGAGTTCCCGGCGATGGAGTCGACGGCGAGCAGGGTTCCGCCGCCGGGGAATTGGGTCTTGGGCTGGGTGAGCCAGACGACCTGATTGGGCGCGACGCCGTTGGAGGCGAAATCGACCGAGGCCGAGTAAAGCGTCCAGGGCGCGTTCGGAAGGAAGGCTCCGTCGGCGCCTTGGGCCATCGCCTGCCACGGAGGGCAGAGGGTCAGAAAATCGCCGCCGGCGCGGACCGCCACGTCCTCGTCGGTCGCGTACACCGGGGCGGTCTGTTCCGGCAGGCTGCTCATGGACTCTCCTCGTTTCTTGTTTCTTGTTTCTCGATTGAGGACTGGACGTAGCGGTCTGTTCAGGCGGAGAAGGCCGCAGGCGCGGGCCGCGCGACGGGTCTGCAATCAAGAATCAAGAATCCAAAAGCTATTTGGCGACTGGCTTGGGCAGAACGGAGTCAACGTCGGGCTTGGCCTTGGCAGGCGCTCCCGACACCGTGAACGGCTCGACCGGGATCGAACCCTTGCCGGGCTGCACGGCCGACGGCGGCTGGGGCATCTTGGAATCGCGGGCCTGGAACCGATGGTCCGGCAAGACGACCGGGCTGGGCTCGCGCTTGGTCGGGCCCTGGTGTTCGTGCCGGGGCGCGACCACCGGGCTCGCGTGCTTGTCCTTGGGGCCCTGGAGCCCCAGGGAAGGGGGCTTCACGACTCCACGATCATGGTGCGACATGTTTGGCTTCCTACGAAAAAGGGGGAAAATTTCGGTGAAGTCGAGCGAGCGGACCGATCAGGGCCAGACGCGGACGGGCGCCAGGCCGCCGATGCCGGTGGGCTGAGTCGTGATGTGGCCGGGGTTGGCGTCGATCAGAGCGCCCGCCTCGGCGCAGAGCTCGGTCAGAAGCGCGAGCGCCCCGTGGACCTGACGGAGATTGGCGATCATCGCGGCGTGGGGGACGGGATCGCCGTGGTTGAACGAGGTCAGCAGCTTGCGGAGCCGCTCGAAGACCCGCTCGAGCTCGTCGTACTTGCCCGCGCGGGCCATCTCGAACAGCTTGGCGGCCCAGGCGGTGGAGTTGACGGCGGGGGGCGGGGAGGCGTAGTTCGCGGCTGGGGCGAGGGCGGCCAGGTTGTAGGTCGAGGCGGCCACGTCGCGAGCATACAGGACCGCGCTTCCGGCCGCGCCCCCGGGAGGCGTCAGATAGAGCGACCGCGCCACGTTGCCCGCCTGAAGCGCGGGAAACGTCGCCTGGGGGATGTCGCCGGCCGTCACCGTGAACGTCGCCGAAGCCGGCGACGCCGTCGTCTCGCCAAACCCGTTGGTCTCGGTGAACACGCAGGTGTAAACCCCGGCCGGCAAGAGC
>DAIDHE010000034.1 GCA_027459775.1 Planctomycetales bacterium
ATCCGCGAGGGCCGCGGCTCGTGCTCGCTCTTGCAGAGGGCGCTCGGGATTGGCTATGGCCGGGCCGCGCGATTGATCGATTACATGGCCGAGGACGGCATCGTCGGCGAATTCAAGAGCGGCTCGGCGCGTGAGGTGCTCTACACCTGGGACGAGTGGGAAGCACTCAAGAAGGGCGACGGCGGCCCCGAGGGCGCGGCGGCCTGATCGCGTTCTCGAGATTTCGTGCTTGTGTCTCCACAAGCAATCGGCTCACATATTTCGCTGAACCGATCGGGCTGTCTGCTGGCGATCCGATCCGCCCGCGCCCGATCTCTCCGGAAATCCAGCCGAGCTCATTCATGACGAACGCAACCAGGTTTTTGGGGACGGCGACCGTGCTCGTGGCCGCGGCGACGTTCGCGAAGGGGGCTTCCGGGCCCGATGGCGAGCGCTGGTGGTCGCACGTCGCGGTCCTGGCCGACGACAAGCTCGAGGGCCGGAACACCGGCGGGGAGGGCCATCGCAAGGCCGCCCTCTATGTGGCCGGCCAGTTCCAGAAGCTCGGCCTCGAGCCCGCCGGCACGGCCGGTTATCTCCAGCCCGTCATGTTCAAGTCCAAACAGATCGATGAAGCGCGCTCGAGCCTGGTGCTCGTGAGCAAGAACGGCGAAGAGCCCCTGACCCTGGGCGACGACGCCATCATCGGATCGCGGATCGACCCCGCGCCCGCGCTCGAGGCTGATCTGGTCTTCGCCGGCTACGGCCTGGCCAACAGCGAGGCCGGCCACGACGATTTCCAGGGGCTGGACGTCCGCGGCAAGCTGGTGGTTTGCTTGATGGGAGCACCCGCCTCGATCGCCGGCTCACTGGCCGCGCACATGCAGTCGGGCGGCGAACGCGGCGATCTGCTGCGGAAACTGGGCGCGGCCGGGATCGTCATGATTCCGAATCCCAAGAACATGGACATCCCCTGGGCGCGCTCGAGCCTGGCCCGATTCATGCCGTCGATGGGCTTGGTCGACCCCATGATGGACGATACGCGGGGTCTCTTGCTGGGCGTGACCGTGAACCCGGCCAGAGCCGAAAAGCTATTCGCCGGCTCGGGCCATGCGTTCCTCGAAATCCTCCAGGCCGCCCAGGCGGGCAAGCCGTTGCCGCGGTTCGCGCTCGGAAAGCGGCTGAAGGCGACCGTCGCCGTCAAACGCGCTCAGCTCGAATCGCAGAATGTCGTGGCGATCCTGCCGGGGAGCGATCCCGAGCTGAAGGGCGAATACGTGGTTATGTCCGCGCATCTTGATCATCTCGGGATCGGCGAGCCGATCAAGGGCGACGCGATCTACAACGGCGCGATGGACAACGCGTCGGGCGTGGCCGCGCTTCTGGACGTCGCGGCGATTCTCAAGGAGTCGGGCGCCAGGCCGAGGCGCTCGATCCTGTTTCTGGCGGTCACCGGCGAGGAGAAGGGGCTCCTGGGCTCGCGGTTCTTCGCCGACGCTCCCACCGTCGATCGCAAGGCGATCGTCGCCGACGTGAACGTCGACATGTTCCTGCCGCTTTATCCGCTCAAGCGGCTCACGATCTACGGACTCGGCGAATCGGACCTGGGCGACCAGGTCGCGGCCGTCGCGACCGAACTGGGCGTCGCGCCCGATCCCGACCCCGAGCCCAAGCGCAATATCTTCATTCGCAGCGATCAGTATAGTTTCATACGTCGTGGGATCCCCTCGATCGCGCTCAAGGTCGGCTTCGCGAGCGGCTCGCCCGAGGCCGCCGTCCAGAAGCGCTGGCTGACCGAGCGCTATCACGCCCCGTCCGACGACCTGAAGCAGCCCGTCGACAAACCGGCCGCGGGCGCATTCGACGTCCTGGTCGCCAAACTGCTCGAACGGGTCGCGAACGGCGCCGAGCGCCCGCACTGGAAGGATTCGTCGTTCTTCAAACGATTCGCGGAGTGAGCCGGCGATTCATGCCACCGGCTTTGCGTCCGACGGGGCGACGACTTCGCTCAGGCGGCCGGCCGACCAGCGCTGGCCGTCATGAACGAGCTCGTTCAGCGAGGCGAACTCGATGGCGATCTTGTCGAAATCCTGATGACCCAGGTGGTCGAGCAGGCTCACGAGCGCGACCCGGATCACGACGCCGTGGGCGATGACGATGATGGTCCGCCCACGATGGCGCTCGGCAAGCGATTCCAGGACGGGGACGACGCGGCGGCGAACGGCGGCGAACGATTCGCCCCCCTCATGAGTGAACTCGAGGTCGCCCGCGAGCCAGCGCGCGCGCGACTCGGCATAGGTCGCCCAGCCTTCCTCGCGGGAGACGCCGCTCAAGGCTCCGATCTTGCGCTCGTGGAGCGCGGGCTCGATCCGAGGCTCGAGTCCACATCGCCCGCCGACGATCGCGGCCGTCGTTCGCGCCCGCAGCATCGCCGACGAATAAAGCGCGATCGCGGGCTCGCCTCGCAGCCGCTCGCCCAGCAATTCAGCCTGCTTTTCCCCCCATTTGCTCAGGCCGACGTCCGACTCCGCCCCATGGAATCGGTTGGGGTCGGATGTCTCGGCGTGCCGCGCCAGGAAAAGCCGCGTGATCGAGGTCGTCTTGCCGAAATCGTCTGGGTCGCTCAAGATAGCTTGCCTTTTCATTGTCGAGGCGTCGCCCTCGTCCTGGTCAATCCCCATCGAGCAACGCTCGCGGCGATCGTCGGGAAGATGCGCCGCCGTAATCGCCGCCCCCGGGGGGCCTCTGAGATGTCGGAACACACGCGATACCGCTCGATCATCTTGTTTGGAATGCCCGGCAGCGGCAAGGGAACCCAGGGCTCGGTCCTCGGTCAACTGCCCGATTTCGTCCACATCTCGATGGGCGACATCTTTCGCAAGCTCCCCCGCACCGGGCGGTTCGGCCAGGAAATCGAACGCTACACCTCGCAGGGACTCATGGTCCCCGACGACCTCACCGTGCGCATCTTCGAGCGCCACCTGATGGTGATGGAGATGCAAGAACTGCTCGTCCCGGGCCAGCACACGCTGATCCTCGACGGCATGCCTCGCAGCTATTCCCAGGCCGAACGGCTGAACGCGTTCATCGACGTCATTCAGATTTTTCACCTCAAGATCAATGATACCGTCAAGGCGATGGAGCGGCTCAAGACCCGCGCCCTCCGCGAGAGCCGGCTCGACGACATGAGCGACGAGGTCATCAACCGCCGCCTGCGCACCTATTATGACGAGACCTTCGCCACCCTGAGCTTTTATCCCAAGGAGCTGGTTTCCGACATCGAGGCCGGCCGCCGCATGATCGACGTCCTTTGCAGCATCGCCAACAAGCTGGCGTCGCTTCCCTAGACTCTGTTCCGCCCTGTTTCTCCCTCAGATCGACCACCGCGAAGAGGCGATTCATGTCCGAAAAAGCTTCCCCGGCCGGGCGTACGAGCACGGACGGCGCGTTCGCTCCCTACATCCACGCCGAGGAGAATCTTCGTGAGCTCACATGGACGGCGGTGGTGCTCGGGTCGCTGCTGGGTATCGTGTTCGGCGCATCGTCGCTCTACCTCTTTCTCAAGGTGGGCATGACGGTGTCGGCGTCGATTCCGGTGGCGGTGCTTGCGATCACGATTTTTCGCGGGCTGTCGCATGCGTTTGGGCTCAGGCGGTCGACGATCCTCGAGAACAACGTCGTGCAGACCGCCGGATCGGCCGGCGAGTCGATCGCCTTCGGGGTCGGGGCGGCGATGCCGGCCCTCATGCTTTTGGGCTATGAGCTCGAATGGGCACGGGTGATGCTGGTGGCCGTGCTGGGGGGGCTTTTGGGCGTGCTCATGATGATCCCCCTGCGGCGGGCGTTCATCGTCAAACAGCACGGCGTTCTCCCCTACCCCGAGGGGACGGCCTGCGCCAAGGTGCTCATCGTCGGCGAGCAAGGGGGCTCGAACGCGCGGACGGTCTTCGCCGGGTTCGGATTCGGATTCATCTATCAGCTCTTGATGCAGGCGTTCAAGCTGTGGCCCGGCGAGTGGCAAAAGGCCCTGACGGGAATCCAGGGTTATTCGAAGGCGACGGTCTCGCTCGAGCCGTCGCCGATGTTGCTCGGGGTGGGCTATATCATCGGGCCGCGGATCGCGTCGGTGATGGTGGCGGGCGGGATCACGACGTCGCTCTTGCTGGTGCCCTTGATCGCCTTCTTCGGCGAGCGGATTCCGGGCGTCTTGCCGCCGGGCCAGCAGCCGATTTCCGCGATGACCGCGGGCGCGATCTCGGGCCAGTACGTCCGCTATATCGGGGCGGGCGCGGTCGCCATGGGGGGCGTTCTGAGCATGCTGAACGCACTGCCGCTGATCGTGGGCTCGATGGCCGGCGTCATGCGCGATTTCGGCGGGGGTAAGAAGGCCGGCCAAGCCGCCACCGTCCGAACCGATCGCGATCTTCCCATGGCCTTCGTCGTCCTGGGCTCGCTCGCGATCGTGCTTGCCGTCGCCGCCTCGCAACTGATCCCAACCACGCTGCCCGGCCGGCTCGCGGGCGGAGCGCTCGTGGTGTTCTTTGGGTTTCTCTTCGTCACCGTCAGCTCGCGGATCACCGGCGTCATCGGCTCATCGTCCAACCCGATCTCGGGCATGACCATCGCCACGCTCTTGCTCACCTGCGTGATCTTCGTGATGCTCGGCTGGGTCGGGCCCGAATATCGAATCACCGCGCTGTCGATCGCCGGCGTCGTCTGCATCGCGTCGTCCAACGGCGGCACCACTTCGCAAGACCTGAAAACGGGCTTCCTGGTCGGCGCGACCCCGTGGAAACAGCAAGCCGCCATCCTGGTCGGCGCGCTCACGTCGGCGGTCATGATGGGGGGGACGCTACTGCTTCTGAACTGGGCCTACACCACGACCTCGAGCGACCCCAATGAGCTGCCCAAGATCGCGGCTCCGGCCGCCGAGCTCAAGGGCCAGGAGACCGGCCCCGACGGCAAGAGCTATCGCGTGTGGTGGGTGGTCAACCCCCGCCCCGGCGTACAGCCGGGCAAGTATCTGGTCGACGACGCCGGAAAAGCGGTCCACCTGATTGATTTCGGCGTGGGTGGCCGCCTGACCAAGACGCCGGGCGGCACGCCCATCCAGAAATTCAACCCGCCTCAACCGCGGCTCTTCGCCACCCTGATCGAAGGGATCATGGCCCGCGAGCTGCCGTGGGGGCTGGTGATCCTGGGCGCGGTCCTGGCGGTCGTGATTCAGCTCACCGGGTGCTCAGCACTCGCGTTCGCGGTGGGGGTCTATCTGCCGCTGGCAACGACCATGCCCATCTTCATCGGCGGCGCGCTCCGGGGACTGATCGACCGCGTACGCGGTTTCACGCCGGAAGAGTCCGAGACCAGCCCCGGCACGCTGATGTCGACCGGGCTGATCGCGGGGGGCTCGCTCGCGGGGATCATCGTGGCACTCCTCATCGTCTTCGAGACTCTGGGCAAGGCGATCGATTTTTCCCGTCCGGGCGCGGACGGCGAGCAATCCTTCCCCATCCCGGCCCTCGCCGCGTTCGCCGCGATGACGGCCGCCCTTGTCTTCGAGGCCCTGCGCGGCAAGCGCCCGATCGCCGCCAAGCCACCAGCGATGGACGACGATCTTGACGATTAGCCCGCTCAGCCGGTTTGACCGCTTCGCGGGCGCGGCAGGGCCGCGAAGAGCTCGGCGAGTGACTTCTCATAATGTCTCCAGCGCTCGACCGACCGGGTGTAGACCGGCTGCCTGACCTGGGTCAGGCTCGCGGTGCGGACGGAGCGCTCGGCGCGGTGGAATTCGAGGCAGTCGGGCGACCATTCGAGTCCGCAAGCGGCGACGATCTGGCGCGCGACCCCTTCCAGATCGGCGACGTTTCGCTCGTAGTCCACCTCGACCATTGGCCGGGGCAAGACCTTGCGCCAGTGGTCCATGATCCGCAGGTATTGTTCGAAACGTGCGCCGATGTGCCCTGGGTCGCTGGCCCAGTACATGCCGCGGAAGTCGGTGATCCAGCATGAGACGGCGACGTCGCGGAGGTCGCGGCGGCAGTGAATCAGGGTCGCCTGAGGAAACAAGGTCGCGATCAGGCCCAGGAACAGATAGTTGTCGGGCATCTTGTCGGTGACGCGGTCGAATCCCGGGGGTGCGTGTTCGAGCATGCGATCGAGGTGCAGCCGGGCGGCCGCCTGGATGACCGTCTGGTCGAGCAGGGGAATGCAGTCGAACGGGACGATCTCGAGCCCGAGCATTTCCGGCAGATCCTCGAAGGTCGTCCGTGTGATTCGAAGCTCGCCCGCCCCGTGGACGCGGGGATGGCTCGCGAGCACCTGTTCGACGAGCGTGGTTCCCGATCGGGGCAGTCCAAAAATAAACACCGGCTGTTTCGTGGCCAGGCCCAGGCCGTGGGTCCGGGCAAAGTACTCCGCGCCGTAGGCATGGATCGTCTCGTCGACGAATCGCGCGTGCTCATCGGGGTCATAGGGTCGGCGCGAGCGCTTGTGCTCGAGCGTCAGGGCGTTGGCCTCGCGCAAGAGCTCGGCCGCCCGGTCGTATTCGCCGCGCGCGTCGCACACCTGGGCGAGCGCGAACAAGAGCCGGCCCCGAGGCTCGGCGTTCAGGCTCTTGTCCTCGAGCCATCTCTCGATCGCCCGCTGGTCGGGATCGGGGAGCTTGCCACGCGAGAGCGTTCCCAGCCGCGCGTAGGGCAAGGCGAAGCTCGGCAGCAGCTCGATCGCCTTGCGATAGGCAGCTTCCGCAAGCTCGAGCCGGCCGGTCTCCTCGTAGTAACCCCCCAGATAGTTTTGCACCATCGCCGAGCGCGGGTCGAGCTCACCGGCGCGCTGGTAATGAACGACTGCCTCTTCCCCGCGGCCGTCTTCCTGGAGCGCCCAGCCCAGCGAAAGATGGGTGCCAATCCGCTCAACCTGAGACAGCTCGAGCGCCCGCGCGAGCACCCGTGCCGCCTCGGCGTATTCTTCGCGCTCGAGCAGCGCCTCGCCCAGCGACTCGAGAATCGCATCGTCGTTGGGATCGAGCTCGGCGGCCTTCCTGAGCCATGGCAGGGCTTCGGCGAATTGCCCCTCGCGAACCAGCGTCGCGGCGAGCTGGGCGTGCGACTTCGCCAGCGAGGGGTCGAGCTGAATCGCCTCGAGATACTCCGTCCGGGCTTCGACGTAACGCTCGAGGTCGCGCAGGACGTTGCCCAGATTGTGATGCATGGCGGCCGAACGCGGCTGCAACCGGACCGCTTCCTGGCAGTGCGGCAGGGCCTCGAGCGGGCGCTTGTGATCGAGCAGCATCTGCCCCAGGTTGGTGCGGGCGGGGGCGTAGCCGGGCTCGAGCTCGACGGCGCGCAGGCTATGGGCCAGGGCGAGGTCGGGCTGTCCCAGCTCGCGGAGCACGTTCGCCATGTTGTTATGCCCCGCCGCGAAATCGGGCCGCAGCTCGAGCGCCCGGCGGAACTGCTCGAGGGCCTCGGTCTTCTTCCCAATCGCCTGTAGCGAGAGCCCCAGATTGCCGATCGCCTCGGGATAATCCGGGCGCAAGGCCAGCGCGGCCCGGCAGCAACCGATCGCCCGGTCGTAACGACCCATCGCGCGATAGGCCTCGGCCAGATTGGCGTGATATCCGGGCGCGCTCGGCCGCATCGCCACCGAGCGCGAGATCAGCTCGACGGCACGGGCGTTGTCGCCTTGCTGATGGTGCGCCACCCCCAGGAGATGGAGCGCCTCCGCGTTATCGGGCTCCTTGGCGAGGATTTTTAGATAGAGCAAGGCGGCCTGGGCAGGCTGACCCGCCTGGTGCAATTCGATGGCGGACTTGAGCACGTCTTGCATAAACGCGAGACCTCGACCTGGGAATCGAAGACGACGAACCCCCCCGCGCGACTCGGCCCGCTCGCGCGGTTTCAGATCCTTCAGGATATCCGGCCCAAGTCGAAGCGGCGAGTGCTTGGCCTGGGCCGAGCGGGCGACTATTCTCAGGGTTGCTGGAATCCCCGCGCACCTGGAGCACGCCCGATGAGGCACGAACCCAACCGCCGCCGATTTCTCGAGGCCGCGGCCGCCGCGACCGCCGCCCCGGATCTCGTTCCCGCGGATCGCGAGACCCCGTGCTCGGACGCCGCCCAGAACCCCCAAGCGCCCGGGCCGCTCCCCAAGGTCGCCGCCCTTACAACTACGTATCATTATCTTTCACATGCCTATCACATCGTTGGGCGCTTTTGGGACGGATTTCCGGTCCACGACGGCGGCGGCCCGCACAGGCCCCCGTTCGAGGTCGCCAGCCTGTTCATCGAGCAAACCCCGATCGCGACCGACCTGGGCCGCGCCAAGGCCAGGCGCCATGGACTCGAGCTGGCACGCTCGATCACCCAGGCCCTCACGCTCGGGACCGGCAAGCTCGCCGTCGACGCCGTTCTCTTGATCGCCGAGCATGGCGACTACCCGATGAACGACAAACTGCAAAAGCTCTATCCCCGCGGGCGGTTTCTTCGCGAGGTGATGGAAGTGTTCAAGACGTCGGGCCGCTCGGTCCCGGTGTTTCTGGACAAACACCTTTCCTACGACCGGACCGAGGCCCGGCAGATGGTCCAGGAGGCCCGCGCGCTCAAGGTTCCGTTCATGGCGGGCTCGAGCCTTCCGGTGACCTGGCGGCTGCCCGCGCTCGAGATTCCGCTCGGTCGAAAGTTCAAGGAGGTGCTCGTGGCGTCGCGGGGGGATCTCGAAATCTTCGGGTTCCATTCGCTGGAGACGCTGCAGTGCATGGCCGAACGGCGCGACCTGGGCGGGCGCGGGCAGGGCGTGGCCGCGGTGACGTACCTCGAGGGCGACGCCGTCTGGGCGGCCGGCGATCGCGGGGTGTGGTCGTGGGAGCTTCTGGACCACGCCCTGGGCCGCAGCCACACCTTGAACCCCGGCGACATCCGGCAAAACACCCGCGACTTTCTGCCCCCGCCCCCCGCTGGCCACGACAGACCCACGCGGCCGAGGGGTCCGGTCGCCTATGTCGTCGAATACGTCGACGGGCTCAAGGCGACGGTCCTCACCCTGAACGGCCATGTCGACGACACCACCATCGCCGTGCGAATGGCCGACCAGGCCGGCCGCGAGAGCATCGTCTCGACGCTCATGTATCTGCCCGCGCCCCCGGGCGCGAACTTCTTCAATCCGCTCGTGCTGCGGATCGAGGATCTCTTTCGCACGGGCAAGCCCCCCTACCCGGTCGAGCGCACGCTCTTGACCGGCGGCGTCCTGGATGCCGCCCTCGAGAGCCGGGCGACCGGCAGGCGCAGGATCGTGACCCCGGATCTCGCCGTCATCGATTATGCGCCTCCGGTCGATTCCGGCTTTATTCGCACGCCGATCGCACGGCCAACCGTGAACCGGCTCTAGGACCGCGGGCCGCTCGGTCAGGGGGACGTTTCGAGCGGCACGTTCCAGTAGGCGTCTGAAAGAAAACGCGACCAGCTCGCGATCCGCGCACCCGTCGCGTCGTAGAGCGGCTTCCACGAGGGGCGAACGGGGGCCCTGCGCAGCTTCATGCTCGCCTGGTCGGGCGTGCGGTTCGCCTTGCGGGCGTTGCACGGCACGCACGCGAGAGCGCAGTTTTCCCAGGTGGTCTGGCCCCCCTGGGAGCGCGGAATCACATGGTCAATCGTCAATTCCTCGGTGCCCGGCTGGCAGCCGCAATACTGGCACGTCGAGTGGTCGCGCTTGAACAGGTTCCGACGGCTGAACGTCACCGTTTGGTGCCGGGCGCGATCGTGCCGGGTCAGCGCGAGCACCTCCGGAACTCGCAGGTGAAAGCGCACGGTCCGGATAAAGGGCTCGCCTTCCCGGGGAGCCAGCCTCGCCCAGTCCGACCAGGTGTAGAGCTGGTAATCGTCAGGATCGATGACGCACGCGGCTTGATTCCACAGCATCACGAGCGCCCGCGCGACGGGCGCGACGTGCACCGGCTGCCAGTGACGATTCAGGACGAGCGTCGGTCTCTGCAACACGCAGGCACTCATGGAATCGACCTCAGGGCGAATCGGAGGTTTGCGTCGTACCCCACTCCCTGGCCGGAGCGTGGTCGCCTCCGTGCGGATATCTTAACCAACCCCGGCCGTCTCGTGCCAGTGCTGGCCGGGCTGTTACAGTAGTCTCGCCCCGCGCGGCCAAGGTTCGCGGGGCGCGGGTCCGTAAACCCTGGGGTGGGCGGGGAGGAGCGACATGCGGGCGGAGATCGTTTCGATCGGAACCGAAATCACAAGCGGGCAAGCGCTCGACACCAACAGCCGCTGGCTGGCCCAGGAGCTCGCGTCCCTGGGAATCGCCACCGCTTTTCACACCACGATCAGCGACGAGCTGGCGGATCATGTGAGCGCATTCAAGATCGCTCTCGACCGCGCCTCGCTGGTCATCACGACCGGCGGCCTGGGCCCGACCCAGGACGATCTGACGCGCGAAGCGATCGGGCTGGTCGCGAATGTTCCGCTCGAGGAAGACGCCGAGAGCTGGGCCGCCATCGTGGCGCTCTTTGCCCGGCGTTCGCGGCCGATGCCCGAGCGCAACCGGGTGCAGGCGCTCTTGCCGCGCGGGGCGACAGCGCTCGCGAACCGGGTCGGGACGGCGCCAGGAGTCTGGATGCGAACCGGCGGGTCGACCCTGGTGTCGCTCCCGGGCGTGCCGTCCGAGATGAAGGTGATGTTCCACGAGCAGGTCATCCCGCGCCTGCGCGAGGCCGGCTTGGCGCGCGGGGCGACTTACGCGCACAAGATCAACCTGTTTGGCAAGGGCGAGTCCGACATCGAGGCGCTTGCGCTCGACCTGACCGCACGCGGACGCGTGCCGGAGGTCGGGATCACGGCTCACGAGGCCACGATCAGCTTCCGGATCACGGCGACCGGGGCGAGCGAGGCCGAAGCCCGCCTGGCCGCCCAGCCGACGATCGAGCTGATTCACGCGCGCTTCGGCGATCTTGTGATCGGCGAGGGCGACCGCGACGTGCCCGAGGCACTGGCGATGGGGCTCGAACGGGCCAATCTCTCGATCGCGACCGCCGAATCGTGTACGGGCGGGTTGATCTCGGCCTTGCTCACCACGGTCCCGGGCGTGAGCCGGTTTTTCCTGGGCGGCGTGATCTCATACTCGAACGAAGCCAAATCGAAGTTTCTGAGCGTGCCTCGCGGCTTGATCGAGACCCACGGCGCGGTCTCACCCGAGGTCGCCGCGGCCATGGCCGCGGGAGCGCGGGAACGATTTGCCGCCGATCTGGCGATCAGCTCGACCGGCGTCGCCGGCCCCGGCGGCGGCTCGGCCGAGAAACCGGTCGGCCTCGTCTATCTGGGCCTTGCGACCCGCGCCGGCGTCCAGACCCGGAAACTCGAGCTCGGCCCCGAGCAACCCCGCGAGGTCATCCAAAAACGGGCCGCCAAACACGCGCTTAACTGGGCCCGGCTCGCGGTCGGCAAGTAGGGGCGAGAATTGTCCGTGTGGAGACACGTCCCTAATTGTCAAGGGCGAACGGAGGAGCCCCTTGACACGCACGAATGGCTTGGTACGATCACTCAACCAGATGACGATCAAAGAGCAATCTTTTTCGTCCGGAACGGTCCAGCATGTCCGAAGACCTTCGGTCTTCAACCCCCCCCCACCCGCGCAATCGGGCGAGGGCCTGAGCGTCGCGCATTCCGACGAATACTGCCGCGGTTCCCGCTCCCAGACAGACCTCGTCAAGCGAGGATCCGCAGTTCCGCGTGAGTTGCTCGCGGGAACCGCAGGCGTGCTCATCGTTGTTTTGGGTTTCGTCGGCTGGTCGATTGTTCGGTTTGGGGGCGTCTCCGACGCGGTCTCATACTTGAACGGCAAGAGGATTCTGGCCGTGCCGGAGGTGATTTCACTCGGTCGGCAGGCGAACGGAACCCGCTGTCCCGTTAGGATTCGGCTTCGCAATCTCGCCGACCAGCCGGTCCGGATTATCGGCGCGGAGACATCCTGCGCCTGCGTCGCGACCACCAATCTGCCGGTCCTGATCGGGGCCAGGCAGTCCGTTGTGCTTGATGCGACCATGCTTGTCGATGGTAAGCCCGGGAAGGGCGTCGAGCAGACGATCGATTATCTGACGGACCTGCCACTATCGGCCAAGGTGCGCGTGACACTTCGAACGAGTCCGAGTTCCGTCGTCGACGATGCCACGTCAGCGGCCGATGTTCGGGATTTCAGCCGGGCGTCGATCCCCGAGGGACCATCTCCACCAACCTTCTTTACAAAGGGAAACCAATGAGGCATCTCTTGGCGATGATTTGTTCTGCCTGCGGTACTCTGTGCGTTCTTATGCTCGGAGTTGCGCTCCTCACGGGCGCGGACAGCTACGGGGACACGTCCCCCTCCGCGATCGAATGTACGACTCAGGGATGCGACGATGGGTGCGTCACGAATGGAGGGAATTGCGGAACGCAATGCGACACAACATGTGCTTGCAGGATCCTGAACGGCGTCCATCAGTGCCACGACTAGGCGTCCAGTACGTTACGACTGGCGGTGCCTGCATCGGCGGCGCAAGGGCTCGCGCGGAAGCTGACGGTTCGACCGAGAAGCGACCCTCGTCGTTCGCCGCGGATTCTCCATGGAAGCCGAGGTGCCTGGCATGATCATGATGAAGAAACCGCCGCGATTGATTTCGTGTGCTCGAGCCGAGCAAACCTTCGAGAGAGCCTGCGGTTCGGCGGTCCAGCGGATCCCGGATTCCCCCACTGGCCTCGCACAGATCCTGATCGTGAAGTCGATTCGCCTGGTTCTCGAGCCCTCGTGGCTGCTCTGCTTTTTCTTGATGCCTCTCATAAGCGACCGGCTATTGGCCGACGATAAGACGGGTCGGGATTTCACCGAGGTGCTCAAGGGTGCCGAGGAAGGGGTCGCACGGCTCGAGGCGCCACTTGTGAATCTCGAATGCCGGGGATCGCTTCGCGAGATTCTTCCCGCATCCAATAGGCGTAGTTCAGCCGACATCCGGTTCGCTGTGAAGGACGACAAGAGACTCTGCAAATACGAGTACCGTGAGAAGGAAACCTCTCCGTTCTTTCACGCGGCGCGGGTCTATTGCTCGACGCCCAAGTTGTTGTTTCGGCTCGAAAAGGCTCGCGCCAGCGCCCCTTACGTGATCTACCTTCACGAGACGCCGCCGGCCGACCAGCGCCGTCGAGACCGGCTCGACGTTGACATGCAGTTGCGCATGGATTTTTTCTTCAAGGCCGCGTTCATGTTCCGAGACCGCCCGGTTCTGGGGCTGATGCGCGACCCGAAGTTCAAGCCGACGCAGGTGCGAGAGGTCGAGCGGGACGGACGGCGGCTCGTAAAGGTGGACTTCGTGTCTCCGGGATGCTCGTTCTGGTGCGAGTCCGGCTGGTTTGAGCTCGAACCCGAGCTAGACTGGGCAGTCCACGACTTCGAAATCCACTATCCATCAAAGCCGAACAACCGATCCATGGACCGAGGTTCGGTAAGATGTGAGCGCTGGCCCGGCGGGTTCGTCTTCCCCAGGACCGTGTCTTATCAGGTCATTGAGAATAATCTGCCGCCGTCGCACGTGGAAACTACGTTCTCCAACGTCGAATTGGGCACTGCGACCGACGCGGATTTCACGACCTCGGCGTTTGGGCTCCCGGAAATCCCCATCCGGCCGGCTCGAGCGAGATCCTTGTTCGCATTGGCGAGCTGGCCCTTTTGGGCCTGTCTGGGTTGTGCGATCCTGTGTTATCTGGCTCTGCGAATGACGCGAAACGCCGATGCGAGGCGCATCTCATGAACCCGCTGTTGACCGTTCCGTCCCCCGCGATCAAGGTTTCTCCCCTGGGCCGTTGGGTTCGGCGTGCCGCTCGGATTCTCATGTTTGCCTCACTCGGGCTCGGAATCATTCTCCTTTTGAGCCTGCCGGGCACGGGAGGAGGCGAGCTCCTGGTCGAGCCCGCGAATCTCAACCTCGGCGAGATCGCACCGAAACAGGAGCTTGACATCCCGTTCCGGCTCGTCAATCGGACGGGCGGCACAGTGCAGGTTCTCGGGGCGCACGAGACGTGCGGCCCTACTGGTTGTGGGACCGTACCTGGCCTGCCGGTGGTCGTTCCGCCTGGTGAGGTACGGACCGTGACCCTCCACTTCAAGTCAGGATCGCCGGGCGAGTTCACCAAGGAGACGCCCCTCTTCACCGACTTCGCGCGGGATCCCTTGCCGATTCTTCGGGTCTCGGGCGTGGTCAAGACCGCCAAGGACGAGCCATCATCGGGAGCGGATGGCACGGCACCCCCCAATCGGTGACGGAGGGGCTTCCAATCCTGATGCTCAATGACGGGCCAGTAACCGACGGCCCCGCTCCCAAGCGGAGCTCACCAGACATCCAAACCAGCAAAAACTTCGGTTCATCATGGATCGACCTCGCCGCGCCTTCACCCTGATCGAGCTCCTGGTCGTGATCTCGATCATTGGTCTGTTGGTCGCGCTGTTGCTGCCGGCGGTGCAGCAAGCGCGCGAGGCCGCCCGGCGTGCTCAATGCATCAACAACCTGCGGCAGATCGGGATCGCGCTGGCCAATTACACCGACGCCTTCGGGGCGCTCCCGCCCGGCCGAATGATGTCTTACGACCCCAGGTTCGCCGGCTCGAACCCGCCCTGCACGTCGACCATGGTCGACAAGAGCCTGTTCCTGCACATCGCCCCGTTCATCGAGCAAGGGGTGCTCTATAGCGCCCTCAACAGCAGCGTCACGATCTTTGGCTGGGAGAACGAGACCGTCAGACATGTGGTCGTGAACACCTATTCCTGCCCCAGCGATTCGGGGGCGGGCGTGGTGCGCGAGGGCTATTCGACCCAGCTCTACTCGTATGGATTCGCGGTTCCCGGCGTCCCCTACAACGTCTTTTTCGGGAGCTACGCCGGCATGTACGGATCGCTGTATCTTAATGCGATCCCGACGCCGGCGAGCAGTTGCCGGATTCCGCCGTCCCAGCTCCCCGAGGTCAACGGCGTGTTCAACGACCTTTCGCCGATTCGCCTGAGCGCGGTCACCGATGGGCTCGGCAACACCGCCGCGGTCGCCGAGCGCGCCCTCGAGTCGCTTTCAAGCGCCGTCGGCGAAGGGGGCTCGTCGATTTACGAGGCCTACGGCTGGATGATCGCGGGGAACTGGGGCGACTCGATGGTGACGACGTTTTATCCGCCCAACATGTTTCGCAAGGTCGCGCCGGCGACGGCGGCTCATTTCTCCAGCGCATCGAGCCTTCATCCCGGCGGCCTGAATATCCTCTTGCTGGACGGGTCCGCGCGATTCGTGAAAGACACGATCTCGAGCTGGCCCTATGATTCGGCGACGGGCGCACCGGCGGGAGCGCGAACCAATACGTCCGACGCCTGGACCAACCTGCCCGTCCCCGGAATCTGGCAGGCGCTCGCAACGCGAAACGGGGGCGAGGTCATCGACGCCGCGGGATTCTGATCGGCCGTCAAGGCTGACACGACATCATCGGGAACGAGTTATCCCTCGGGTCGGCCGTCATGGAACCAGCGGCCGATTTCGTCAATCATCGCCTCGCGCCGCGGCGAGGGGGCGTGGAGAACCTCGAGCAGCCTGCGCGTGATCTCGGCGGCCGGGCCCTGCCCGGCGGCCTGGAGCTCGAGCGCCTTTCTCGCATCAGCGTCCTCGGGGCGCGCGACGGCGCGCGAGAAACACGCAACCGCCGCGATCATGGGATCCTCGCTGTGCGAAAGCTCCTCGAGCGCGAGTGGGGGAATCGCGTAGCCGCGGACCACTCCGCGGGCGAGGTTGAGCTCGAGCGTGAGCCGCAGCCAGCTTGGCCAGCCAGGGCTGCGTGCGACCGCGAGTGAAAAGCCGCGTGGATCCTCGGCCGCAAGCTCGGCCGAGACGCCTTCGGCGAGCGCCAGACGCGCGCGATCGGGTAGGTTTCGATCCAGCGCGAGCGCGAGCTTTTGGGCGTCGCCGAGGCGCGCGCTGTGAGCGAGCCGATTCGCCGCCGCCAGGCGCTCGGGCTCGGGCCTGTGCGGGTCGTTGAGCTTGTAAACGTCGCTCCAGACGTCGCGGAGCGACCAGGCCGCGTAGGCGAAATAGCCGAGCATCGCGACCAGCAGCACGAGCCCGCCGATCCCGACGTAAAAGAGCCCGCCGTACTTCTCGCGCTGACTGAGCGGGGGAAGATCGGCCGGGCTCAGGATCGGCAGCTTGGGGAATCGCCCCCGAGGGTCGCCGTCGGCTTCCAAAAAGGTCGCTCCCCGGCAAGAAACGAAGCGGTCCAGGATCGGTCAAAACGAGTTGACCAGCTTGGTCAAAACGAGTTGACCAGCTTGGACTCGCGCGTGGCCATGTCCTTGGCCAGGCGAAAGGCATGATAGTGCATCGCCATGTGGAAAAGATAGAAGACCACGATCCCCGGCCGGCGATGGACCTTGAGAAACCGCCAGAGGCGGCGGCGGTACTCCCTGCGCAGGGCCGCGCTCGGAACCCGGGTCATGAGCCGGATGAAAAGCCCGAGCCCTTGAAGGAACAACATGAATTCGTAGGGGATCTGCCGCGGCGTCGTGAGCCAGTTTTTGACCTTCTTGAAGCCAATCTCGAAATTCGGCTGCAAGAACAGCGCCTCGGTGCGGGCGAAATAGGACGCGGGGCTGTAGAGCTCGTTCAGCACCCGGAAATAGCCGTCGCGGAGCTGTTCCTGGCTCATGTGCAGCGGCACGACGTTGGTGCCGTACTCGCAGGGGTCGGAGTAGTCGAGCCGGCCATCGGCCGCCAGCCGGTCGTAGAGCGGCGTCTTGGGAATCGCCGACAGCATCCCGTTCATCGAGAACGCGATCCGCGAGTCCTGGATGAACTCGATCTGGCGATCGAAAATCGTCGGGTCGTCATGGTCGAATCCCATGATCATGCCGCACCAGACCTCCATGCCCGCGTCTTGAATGCGCCGCACCTTCTCGAGCAGCGTGCCCCCCGATCGCACGTTCTGGAACTTCTTGGCCTCGCGGAGAGAAGCCTCGTCGGGGCTCTCGATGCCGATAAACGTCGCGATGAAATTCGCCCGCGTCATGAGCTCCATGAGCTCGGCGTCGTCCGCCAGGTCGATCGACGCCTCGGTGAAAAAGGTCAAATAGTAATTGTGCTTTTCCTGCCACGCGATCACATCACGGAGCACTTGTTTGATGACCTTTTTATTGCCGATCAGGTTGTCGTCGACGACGAACACGATTCGCATGCCCGACTTGCGAATCGCGTCGAGCTCGGCCAGCACCTGGTTGCTGGTCTTGACCCGCGGGCGGCGGCCAAAGGTCACGATGATGTCGCAAAACTCGCACTGAAACGGGCATCCGCGCGAGAATTGCAGGCTGCCAAAGGCGTAGCGGTTCATCTTGAGCAGGTCGAACCGCGGGGTGGGAACCTTGGTCATGTCGGTCTTGTCGAGTTGTTCGTAGCGAATCTGGTGCAGCCCCTGGGCCCACTCCTTCAGGAACCGCGGCCAGGTGTCCTCGGCCTCGCCGACGAAGATCACGTCGGCCAGCTCGCCGAAATAGTCCTCGCGCACGGTGACCCACGGCCCCCCCACGGCCACGAAGCAGCCCCGAGCCTTGAGCTCGGACAGGATCTCTTTCATCCGGAAGCGTTGAACGCTCATGCCGGTCACGCCGACGATGTCCGCGCGGGCGCAGCGCTCCCAGTCGATCGGCTCGACGTTTTCGTCCATGAGCACGACGGTGTGCTCGGCCGGCGTGAGCGCGGCCAGGAGCGGCAGGCAGGCGACCGGCAGGTTCGCCTGCTTGCCGGCGAAGGAAAGGGCGTGCTCCATGCCCCAGTACGAAATCTCGAACCGAGGATTAATCAGCACGATTTCCGCCATGTTCGGAGGTGCTCCCTGGGTCGACTGAAGCGATCTTGAAGGGTATTCCGACGTGGAGTTCCGACTACGAAGTTCTCTCATCATGAAACGGCAAGGGGCGGGTTCGCAAGAATTTCCTGAAGAATCGCCTGGAATCACGCCGCGGCCTCGAGTGCACCGACCGACCCCGCACGCCCACCAACCCGTACGACTTTGCTGAATCGATCGGCTAAAATAGGGCTTCGGCTTGAATATCGGCGACTCCGGGAACAAGGTAGGGCAGCGCATGACCACACTTCTCTTGGCTTGTTTCTGCCTGGTCCAGCCCGGATCGGGCGGAATCATCGCGACGGTGGCTGGAACTGGCCAACCGGGTTCGGGCGTGGAAGGCCAGGCGGCGACGGCGACCGCGCTCGACCAGCCGTTCGACGTCGCCGTCGATGCCCGCGGCGACCTGTATCTCGCGGATACAATGAACCACCGGGTGCTGCGGGTCGATCGGACTAAGAGGCTGGTTTACGCGGTTGCGGGCGACGGCCATCCCGGCTTCTCGGGCGATGGCGGGCCAGCGCGGGCGGCTCGCCTGAACGAGCCCTACGGGCTTTGTCTCGACGGGCGCGGCAATCTTTACATCGTCGACCGCTTGAACCGCCGGGTGCGGCGGGTCGACGGCCGCACGGGTGTGATCGAGACGGTCGCGGGCGACGGAGAAGCCCGGTCTTCGGGCGACGGCGGGCCGGCGGTGAAGGCCGGGTTGGTCGAGCCCAACGGCGTCGCGCTGGCCGATTCGGGCAAGTCCCTCCTGATCGCCGATGTGGCGGGCTGCCGGGTGCGGAAAGTCGACCTGGCCTCGGGCCTGATCTCGACGCTGGCGGGAACAGGCCGGAGGCGACACGACGGCGACGGCGGGCCGGCCGCGGCCGCGTCGGTTTTCGGAGCCCGGGCTGTCGACGTCGGACCTGATGGGTCGATCTATATCCTGGAACGCGAGGGGAATCGCCTCCGCAAGGTCGACCACGGCACGGGCCTGATCCGCACGATCGCCGGGACTGGCGAAAAAGGCTACTCGGGCGACGGCGGACCGGCCGTGAAAGCCACGCTCGACGGCCCCAAGGAGCTCGCGGTCTCGAGCTCTGGAGACGTCTATGTGGTCGACACCGAGAACCATGCGATCCGGCGGGTCGACGCCCGGACGGGGATCATCACGACGGTCGCCGGCACCGGCCGCTCAGGCCCCTCGGGCGACGGTGGACCGGCCGCGGGCGCAAGCCTCGACCGACCCCACGGCGTGGCCGTCCAGGCCGATGGCGGGATCTTGATCGGCGACACCAACAACCACCGGGTCCGGCTCGTCACACCCGGCTTGACGACCCGATAAGATTCGATGGCCGACACTTAACCCGGCGACTCCCGTGATCACAACCAAATTGGACAGCTCGATCCCCTCCTTTTCGCCCCATCCGTGGGTTCGGGGCGCGCATCGGCAGACGGTCATTGGGCGCTATTTGAATCCGCCGCCCGATCTGCCGGCGGTCGCGCACGAGATTTCTCTTGGCGACGGCGATCGGCTGGTGGTTCTTGATTCGACGCCGCCCGGCTGGTCGGCCTTCGACCCCGCGGCCATCCTGGTGCATGGCCTGGCGGGCTGTGCGAACGCGGCCTATGTCGTGCGACTGGGCCATCGCCTGGTCGCGGCCGGGGTCCGGGTCGTGCGGATGAACCTGCGAGGCGCAGGCGCAGGGTTCGGATTGGCCAGGCGGGTCTACCACGCCGGACGCAGCGACGACCTTCGCACCGTCGCCCGATGGCTCGCCGAGAGCGCCCCCGAAACGCCAATCGCGATCGTTGGCTTTTCGTTGGGCGCCAGCCTCGCGCTCAAGCTGGGATCCGAGCTCCACGAGTATCCGGTCGCCGGGCTCGACTGCCTGGCGGCCGCCAATCCACCGCTCGATCTGGCGATCTGCGCGCAACGGATCTCGCGGCCCGAGAATCGGATTTACGACTGGAATTTCGCCCGCTGGCTGCGGACGATGACCCTCCAGTTGCACGAGCGGTTTCCCGACCTCGGGCCGACCGGCGTCGAGGGAGTGCGCACCCTGTACGATTTCGACGACCGCTACACGGCCCCGCGGAACGGCTTTCGCTCGGCCGATCATTACTACGAGACGTGCTCCGTCGCCCCGGTGCTGGATCGGATTGAAACGCCGGCCTTGATCGTGCACGCGGCCGACGATCCATTCATCCCGGTCGAGCCTTTTCACCGCGCGCGGCCGTCGGCCCTGGTCGAGATCGAGATCACGAGCCACGGCGGGCATCTGGGCTACCTGAGCCGCGACCGCTTCCGAGGGGATAGACGCTGGCTGGAAGCGCGGCTGGCGGCGTGGCTTCTTGCGCGGTGGGGCCGCGAGCACTAATGCCGGGGGCGCTTGGGTACCTCGCCCTTGAGGAACGCCTCCAGATCCTCGGGATCCTCGAGATTGAGCTTGAAGGGAATCCAGAGGCCGGTCGATTCGTCGAGGATGGCGGCCTCGGTCTTGCCGACGCGCTCCATGCGCGGGTCGCACCAGATCAAACGGTCGTCCTCGTTGGTGAAGCCGTGCCCGTCCCACTGGCCGATGCCGCCGACTGCGTCGCGCAGGGCCGACCGGACGGCGTAGACGGCGTCCTCGGCCTGGGGATTGTCGACAATCGCCTCGGGATAGATCCGCAGCGCATAGATGGCCCGGATCGTCTCGAGGTACTCGGCCAGCCAACGACTCGCCGAGGCTGGGCCGCCGGCGTCGAGGCTGTCAATGAACTCGGCGACTTCCTCGGCGCCCAGAGTGTTGGGCGCCACGGGATTGCGCTCGATGGTCGTCCACACGTTCTGGAGATTGCCGTATTCCGGGCCGATCGCCAGATAGTTGCCCAGAAGACCGGGATGGTCGACCGACCAGATCGCGACCGTGGGGACGGCGCGCTGAAGCGATGCCAGGGGAATATCCCTGTCGTTGATCGTCAGCAGGCGTAGATAATCACCCATCGGCCGATTCCGCCACCAGACGTCCTCCGCGAGCAGGGGCCCCTCGCGTGGATTCTTGCGAGGGAGCGTGATCGACGGCGGGTGCGCCTGCCCAGTTCCTGGACGAAACGGGCGCTCGAAAGCCTCGCAAAAAATACACTAGCAACGCCCCGTCGATCACGCAAGGGATAAGGAACACAAGAACATCATCGGGCGCGGCGTGATTCGCGAGTTCGCCAGCGCCCAGATTTCCCAGGAACGCGCCCAGACCCGACGTGCACACGAGTAGAAGCGCCTGGGCGCTCGCCCGCAAGTGGTTCGCGCACCGGCCGTCGATAAAGAGCTGGCCGCCGACCGTGAACCAGGCGATCCCCGGCCCGTGCAAAATCGTGCCGGCGACAGCCGCCCAGAGCGGCGGATTGAGCGAGAGACCGAGAAATCGTACGAACCAGCAGCCGATTCCGAGCATCAGCGTCCCCTTGATTCCGAACCGGCGCACCATGAAGGGGAGCACCATCAGGGCGGCCACCTCGCCCGCCTGGCCGATCGTCATCACCGACGAGGTCCAGTAGCGAGGCAGCCCCTTGGCCTCGAGGAAGCCGGGAATCGACTGGAACATGACCGGCACCGTCAGGTAAACCCCGAAGGAGGCGATCAAGAAAGTCCGGACGTCCTTCTCACGGAGCAGGCCCAGGCTTTCCGCGAGCGCCCGTGCGCGCTTGGCGCCGACGGCCAGGGGCGGAGTCCGCGGCAGCGTCATGCAATAGATCGACGTCGCGGCCGCACAGGCCGTCGCGATCCCGAGCGCGGGGTACGCCCCCATGCCCGATCGAGCTCCACCCGTGGCCGCCATCACCGCCGAGACCACCCAGCCGCTCACCATCCAGCCCGCCGTCCCCCAGAGCCGCACCCGGCCATATTCCGCCAGCGGATTCGCCAGGTTGCGCATCACGAGCGCACTGCTGATGCTGTAGCCAGGGCCCATGAGCGCCCACACCCCCAGAAAGACGAGGAACAGTGCCATGGTACCCGCGACCGCTCCGGTCGCGGCGATCAAGAGCAACAGCGACCCCAGGGCGTACATGATCACCAGCATCCGGTCGGCGGCCATGATCCGATCCACGACCTGTCCGATCAAGAGCGGGACCGCGGCCGAGCCAATGGCGAGGGTCGAAAAAATCCACCCTCGCCCCCGGCCCGAGATCCCCAGGTCGGCGAGATGCACCGCCAGGAGCGACCAGAACGAGCCCTGAACGGCGAAGAGAATCGCTAGCAGAAGCGCGAGCCGCCAGCGCCCCGGCGTCGTGGCTGGGCTCATTCCTCGTCCTCGCGCGGTTCACCGGGTGGCGCGGGCGCGGGGGGCGCGGGCGCGGGGCGTTCCTGCCGCTTTTGGGCCTTCTTCTCGAGGCGCTCTTGCCTGCGTTCCTCGCGCAGACGACGCCGTTCCTGGGCCGTCTCGCCGGGCGGACTGGCCGGCCTCAGGTCGGGGCCGGGCACGCCAGGCCGGCCGCGGAAAAGGCCCTCGAACGGCCGATCCGGCAGACCCTCGAGCAGCCGGCCCAGCCCCCCGATCCCAATCGACAGCCCGTTTTCCAGCAGATCCGCGCCGAACGACTTCAGTTTGTCTTGCATCGCGGTCGTGTCGATCCGCGGCTGGTCGAGCGTCCCCTTGATCGGGATCGACAGCTTCGCCCCCATCGGCAGCGGACGCCCGGGGCGAGGCTCGATCGCCAGGCTGGCGAGCAGGTCCAGCGAGCGATCAAAGCCGACCTCGCCCTCGAGCCCCACCGAGGCCAGATCACCCATCGGGATCTTGAGCCCCTGCTGCCGCACCGAGCGATCCGAAACCTGTACCTGCAAGGTGTCGCGCAAGACCAGGAGCGGCCTGGGCTCGCTGCGAAAGAGGCGAAAGAGGTCCGCCGCGAGCGGACCCGGCAGGAACCGCAGCTCGTGAAAGAGCAGGTTCCCCTCGACGGCCATGGGCGGTTTGGACCCGCCGATGGGAAAACGGGCGTCTTTCGTCCGGAACGAGACCTGGCCCTCGACCCGCGTCGCCCCTTCGAGCACTGGCGCGACATATGCCAGCACGCGGTGCGAGACATCCTCGTTCACGGCCGCCCGGTCCAGATACGACGACTCGGTGAGCCGAACGCTCCAGTCGCCCGTTTTTTCCTGGACCACCTCGGGCTCGAGATGCAGCCTTCCCCCATTGAGTCGCGCTTCGATGGGGTCGATCGCGACGCGGCCGTTCGCCAGCCGCGCGACCAGATCGGTTCGAGCAAGCTTGAGCCCGAAGACGTCGAGCTCCTGCACCCGCGCCCCGATCTCGCCCTCGAGCCCGTCGAGCGAGCTCGCCGACCAGGGCCGCGTGAGGGGCCCGGCGAGCCGCCAGGGGCGGGGTCCGCCGGCGATTCGCGCGCCGGGCTCGATCCGTGCCGCCAGGCGCTGCGTGAGCGCGTCCCAATCGGGGTCGATCAGCCCTTTCAGGTCGACCTTCGCCGTCTGGGCGTGGTCGATCGATCCCGAGCCCTCGATCCGTACGTAAGGCGCGAGGATCTCGAGCGTTTTCAGGGTCAGCCGCTCGGCCGCCAGGTCATAGACGGCCTGGCCGTTCACGGCGAGGTTTTCGTCGGGCGCGTTCGTGGCCGCCTTGAGGTCGAGCCCGATCGTCCAGAGGCCGGCCTTGTGCACGACGTCGGCCGCGAGCTTGACCGCGGCGGGCGCTCGGCCCGCGGCGCTGGACGCGGCGACCAGATCAAGGCCGATCGTCGAGCGGCCCCCGGCGTGTTCGAGCCGCCCGTTCCCCTTCAAGCTCCCCCAGGGCGAGCCGATCTCGATCCCCTCCGCCGTCCAGCCCGGGTCGCCGCCGGCCAAAGCGAGCTTGGCCAGCACCGGCTGCTTGCCGAGATCACCGGGCGTGAGGCCCAGAAACGCCAGATTGGCGTCGATCCGCCAGCGACCCGCGAGCCGTTCGGCGTCGATCCGACCGCCTGCCGCGGCCCCTCTCCAGAGCGGCCAGCCGGGCGAGCTCACGTTCAGCCGGACGTCGTGCCGGCCCTGGTCATCGTATTCGGACCGCGAGAATCGTCCCTCGATCGCGATCCGGTCGGCCTCGGGACCAGAACGACCGAGCCCGATCGTCCAGGCGATCGGCGACCAGCCGTGGCCCAGGTCGAGGAGCACGTCGGCCCGGTCGGCCTCGAAGGGTGCGTCCCAGCTCGCGTCCGCGAACTGCAACCGACCCGCGCGGACGTCGATCGTGAGCGGCCACCTGGGGTGGTCGCTCAACACCGGCCGCAACGTCTCGTAAAGATTGATCGTGCCGTCGGCCGCACGCTCGAGGTCGAGCTTCGCCGATGGCAGCTTGAGCGTCGCCGGCCCGATCCGGCCCAGCCCGATGTCGAGCAAGGTCCAGGTGAAGACGGCACGGGGCGCGTCGACCATGACCGTACCCTGGGCGTCGCGCAAGATCGGATGATCGATCTCCGTCGGCCCCAGCCACGCGAATCGGACGGCCTCGAACGAGACCGAGCTCGGCGCCAGGATCGCGTTCGCCCGCGCCGCGATTCGCCGCTGAACGGCCGGAAGCCGCGCCAGCCAGGGCGCGGCCACGAGCACGCCCGCGGCGAGCACGACGACGCCGAGCCCGGCGGTCGCCAGCTTGCGCCGACTCAGGCGGTCGAGAATCTTCATTCGGCCCGCGCTCCTCTGGCCTGGAATCGCTCAAGCCCCAGTGTCGATTCAAGCGATTCGTTCCGTCCGTCCAATTCTTTAGAGGGTACCCAATCGAAAGACGGCCGGTCAGTCCAAACTCTCGGCGATTGAACATCGCCCGGCGTTCCGCCACACTACAGCACCCGCCGATCACGCACCCCGACGAGGCTCGAACATTGGAACCACCCCCGACCACATCCGCGAACGCGCTCGAACCCAGCGAGGCCACCCCGTGGGCGTGGGCGATTTGCTGGCTCATGTTCGCCTCGACCGTGCTCAATTACATGGACCGCCAGACGGTCTCGCTGGTTCGACCCCAGATCCGCGAGGCGTTTCACATCACGACCGACGCCGAGTTTGGCTGGATCCTGTCGGCGTTCATCATGGTCTATGCACTTTTTCAAGTCCCCGCCGGGTATCTGGTCGATCGCCTCGATCTCGGCTGGTCGTACGCCCTGGCCGTGGCCTGGTGGTCGCTCGCGGCGGTGGCGACGGCGTTCGCCCCCACGCTGGGCGTGCTCATCGCCTGCAGGGCGCTTCTGGGCGTCGGCGAGTCGTTCAACTGGCCCTGCGCATTGCGGGTGACGGCCCGGGTGTTGCCGCCGTCGGCCCGCGGATTGGGCAACGGGATCTTCAATTCGGGCGCGGCCGTGGGCGCGGTCGTCACGCCGCTCGCGGTGACCGCGCTCAGTCTGGCCTACTCCTGGCAGACGGCCTTTCTGGCGATCGGCTCGGCGGGTTTCGTCTGGGTGTTTGTCTGGCTCTTTGTGATCCGCGGGCCCCATCGCGGGCTGCTGGGGCGGCCGACGCGGCCGATCGCCGGCGCCATTCCTCGCGTTCCTGCCCCCTGGCGACTCTACACGGCCCATGGCTCGGTCGCTCTCGCGGCCCTCGTCTTGCTCGTCGCCGCTTACTGGTTGGGCCTGTCGGTCGTCTGGCTGGCGATCGCCACGCTGATTCTGGGCTCGCTCGTCGCCGCCCTGATCACGCCCCTCGATCCCCGGCTCGCCCCCTGGGCCATGAGCCTGGGCCAGATTGTGCGTCGCAAGCGGTTCTGGCTGATGGCGACGGCCTCGGTCTCGATCAACATCGGCTGGCACTTCCTCATCAACTGGATCCCCACGTTTCTCAAGGAAGACCGGGGCCTCGATTACCAGTCGAGCAATCTCTCGAGCATGATCCCCTTCCTGGCCGCCGACCTGGGCAATCTGGGCGGGGGCTGGCTCTCGCGAAAGCTGGTCGCCCGCGGGCTGAGCGTCACGCGTGCGCGCCTGGCCGTCCTCGCGGCCGGCACGCTGCTCTGCCTGGCCGGACCCTTCGTCATCCTCGCCCACGAGCGCACGACGGTGCTCGCCCTGCTCGCCGTCACCGCCGCGGGGACGGCCTCCTTCATGGTCGTCTACTTCGCCTTCGCCCAGGACGTCTCCGCTGGGCACAGCGGTCTCGTCGTCGGATGCTTGGGCGCGATCGGAAACCTCATGGTCGCCGGTTTCCAGCCCTTCGCCGGTTACGTCAAGGACTCCACCGGCGCATTCACCCCAATCTTCTGGATCGTCGGCCTCTTGCCCATACTTGGATTCTTGTCCATTTTGCGCACAACCAGAACCCGAGATCATGACCCGTGACCCGGACTCGACAGTTCCCGTTGATAAGCTGGAGAAAACGCCCGCGTTAAACAAACTTTACTGGACTTGTGTGCGGAATTATGGCAGGCTTTGGCCGCATTTCCCGATCATGAAGGTAATGACCGCAAGACGCGGTCTCGCGGAAAACCCAGGGAGGGGTTGTCATGAAGAGGCCAATCGTGAGCCCGGCCGCGCTCTTGGCGCTTGCCATCGTGGTCGGGGCGGGATGCGACACGCATCGCTGGTCGACGCGTCAGGACCAGGACCAATCCTCGAGTTCGGACGGGGCGAGGGTGATCGGCGGCGATGCGGGGGATTCGCCCAAGTCAGGCGCGCAGGGGTTTTTTAAGAATAACCGGCTGTCCGGCGGCTGGAGTTCGCAGGCGCGTGATATCGAGAAAGACCTGGGCGTCGGCAACTGAGGCCAACCCCTGACGAGCGGACGGCCGTCATGAATCCGATCGCCCGTGCGTTCCTGAATCGGTTCCTCGGCGACCGTGGCGAGCGCGCCGCCGACAGATACCTGCGCCAGCGCGGAATGAAGGTTCTCGTGCGCCGATATCGCACCTGGGCGGGCGAGATCGATCTGATCGCGCGCGACGGCGACGTGCTCGTCTTCGTCGAAGTCAAAACACGCGGCTCGGGAACCCCAATCGACGCCGTCGTCCTGGAAAAACAACGCAGAATCTGCCGGGCGGCCCATCACTTTCTCAAGAGCGAGGGCATTGTCGACATCCGCCACCGATTCGACGTCATCGCCGTTGTCTGGCCCCTCAGCCGCGACACGCCGACGATCGAGCACTTCGAAAGCGCCTTCGAGCCAGTCGAGCCTCGCGGGCCTGATGGTCAGTGAGCGGACGCGGCCAGGATCCTCTCGAGCACGCGCATCTGGTCGAGACCGTTCTCGGCGGGATCGACCAGCTTCCCGGCGGCGACTGCGTCGGCGAAGCCGTCGACCATGGCCGCGTACTGGTTGGTTGGCTCGAACGAAAGGGTCTCGTCGCGATAGTCGCCGAAGCCAGGAGTGGAATCAGCGCTCAGCGTGCGCAACCGCGCCAGGGCCGGCGACGCGGCCGGGGGCAGATAGGCGTCGGGAACCTCGATCGAGCCCCGCGTTCCGACCAGCTCGTATCGGCAACAAAACGGCTGTTCAAACGAGCAATCGATGGTCGCGAGCAAACCCTGGCCAAAGTCGAGCGCTGCGCATAAGGTGAGGTCCACGCCGGTGGGCCCTGTGTGAGCGACGGCCTTGATCCGCACGGGTTCCCGGCCGGCGAACAGGCGGGCCGTACTGACGCCGTAGCAGCCGACGTCCCAGAGCGCGCCCCCGCCCCGCGCGGGGTCGAGCCGCCAGTCGCCGGGCGTGATCGGAAACGTGAACGACGAGCGAATGAGCCGCAACTCGCCGATCCGGCCCGACCGCACGACCTCCCGGACGGACTGGACGCGGGGCTGGTGCCGCCACATGAATGCCTCCATCAGCACAACCCCGCGCGCCTGGCAATATTCGACCATGGCCTGGGCCTCCGCGCTGTTCAGGGCCAGCGGCTTTTCGCAAAGGACGTGCTTGCCGCGGTCGGCCGCGGCGAACACCCATGGCTTATGGAGCTCATTGGGCAGCGGGATGTAGACGGCGTCAACCAGGGGGTCGGCCACGAGCGCCTGGTATGAGCCATGCGCCGTCGGGATGGCGAATTCGCGCGCCCAGCTTTCGGCCTGGGCCCGGTCGCGGCTGGCGATCGCCTGGAGCCGGCCCGCCTTCGAGCCCAGAATGCCGGGGATGAGGCCCCGCCGCGAGATGCGCGCGCACCCCATGATTCCCCAGCGCAACGGTTTTGATTCGTTCATGGCTTGATTGTCCCCTTTTGCGTTTGTCTGTTCAGATCCGCCGCGACGGCCGTCGAACCTTCCCTCAGACGATAGCGGTGGTCCACGGCGAGTCCGTCATGGCGATCGATCGCCCCCGAAAGCCAGCGAACCTCGATCGAGACGGGCCCAGCGATCGCGCCCAGCCCGAAATGGAGCCAGGGGCTCGAGGCCGATTGAAAGCTCCCCCCGCCGAAGCGTTCGCCGACCTGGGTCTTGCCACCCGATCTCAGCGTAACGATCGTCCCCACGCCGTCGCGATTGGACGCGGTTCCTTCGAGCTCAAACGCAATCCAGCGCTCTCGGTCGAGCCTGGTCTGGTTGTGAAAAAAGACGAGGGGGTCGTTCTGGGCGGCCATGACGACGTCCAGCCGGCCGTCCGAGTCCAGGTCGCCGACCGCGAGGGCGCGGCCGACGTAGGCGGGCTCGAACGCGGGCCCCGCCTGGGCCGAGAGCTCGATCAATCGGCCGCGGCCGCTTCCGAGATAGAGTTGGCTCTTCATGGCGTAGGGGAAGAGCGGGCGGTGGTCCGAAACGTGCCCGTTCGCGGTCATGAGATCCAATCGGCCGTCGTTGTTCGCGTCGAAAATCACCGCCCCGAATCCCAGGACGCCGCGGCTGGGCGCGGCCAACCCGACCGCGGCACTGTGATCGGCGAAGAGCCCGTGGCCCAGATTGTGGTAGAAAGTCGTCGATTCACCCAGGAAATTGGTGACGGCCAGGTCCAGCAGTCCGTCGCCGTCCAGGTCGCCGCGGGCGACCCCCATGCCCGCCTGATAGCCCCCCTGGGCGCTCGCCGCCAGGCCGGACGAGAGCGCGCATTCCTCGAATCGAAAGCCCCCCAGGTTGCGAAACAGGAAATTCGCCGTGGTGTCGTTGGCCACGAACACGTCGACCCGGCCGTCGCCGTCAACATCGGCGGCCAACACGCCCAGCCCACGGCCCTCGCGGTCGACGATCCCGGCTTCGGACGTCATATCGACGAATTTACCATTATTGTTTTGAAACACATGGTCGGGGCGGGGCTCGACCACGCGCGGGTCGCAGGCGGAGATAGAGCGCCCGGTTGGATCCTTGCAGATTCGCGGGTGGACTTCGTCCCAGGCGCCGTAGTGGGCGACGTAGAGGTCGAGGTCGCCGTCGCCGTCGAAATCAGCGAACGCCGCCGACGTCGGCCAGTCGCGGTCGCCCGCGAACCCCGCCCGGGCCGTCGCGTCCTCGAACGTCCCGTCCCCCTTGTTGTGATAGAGCGCGTACGACCTCCAGCGGGTGACGAACAGGTCGGGCCGGCCGTCGCCAT
>DAIDHE010000038.1 GCA_027459775.1 Planctomycetales bacterium
CCTTCTCGCCGTTTTCCCTCTCTCTTCTTCCCTTCTTTTTCCGTGTTTTCCGTGTTTTCCGTGGTTAAAGTCTTCTCTGTCTTTTCTTCTCTCTTTCTCACTCCGCGAATTCCGTGGTTAAAAACGCCGCGGCGCGGTTCCAGAGCTTGGCGGCCAAGGCGAAATCGACCTCCATGGCGTGGACGGTCATCGGCGTTTCGACGCGAGGAACCGCGGTTCCCGTGCGCAAGAGCGGGATCTGCGCGCCGGGCCCCGCCGCGAGCTTGGCCTCGATCTCCGGGCTGAGCAAGTGGTCGGCGAGCTTCTGGGCGGCCTCCCTGTGTTTCGAGCCTTTGACGAGTGCGATCGTGTTGGGGATGAACAGCGTCCCGAGTTCATTCGTCCCGCGGTCAGGGTAGATGATCGCGACCGGCCTGCCGGCGTCGACCTCGCCCATGGCGTCGTCGGTGTCGGTCATCCCGACGGCGATCTCGCCCGATCCGACGGCGAGCGCCACCTGTTTATTGCCCGAATACACGCGGACGCCGCTCGCCTTGAGCGCCCGGTAATAACTCTGGGCTCGGTCGTCGCCCCAAACGGCGAACAGGCACGCCGCGTGCGTGGCCGTGGTTCCGAAAAGCGGCTTGGCGATCCCGGTCCGGCCGCGGAATTGAGGCATGAGCAAGTCGCCGATCCCGTGGGGGCGTTCCTTCTCGGGCAGCAGCTCGGTGTTGACCAGCAGCACCCGCGCCCGCGCCGCGAAGCCGTACCAATCGCCGTTTGCGCTCTTGAACACATCAGGAATCACGCCCGCGTTTGCGGGCTCGAACCGCGCCAGCAGCCCTTTTTCCGAGAGTCGGATCGTGTTCAAGATCTCGTTGTTCCAGAACAGGTCGCAGCGCGGGGCGGGCGCTTCCGCGATGATGAGATTCACGAGCCCGACGGTCTTGGTGCTCTCGACGTCGAACTTGACCGGCGTCGCGACCCTGGTCGCCTTCGAGTATTGCTCGAGGATCGGGCCGGCGAATTCGCGATCAAGCGCTGAGTAGACGACCACGGTCTTGATCGGGCCCGCGCGGCCCCCGCAGCTCGCGAGCGAGAGCAACGTCAGGCCAAGGAGCCACGCGATCTTTCGCCTCGACATCATCAAGCCACCCCCCTCACGCCTTGCCTCTGACATTCGTCGCTTGGCCCGTCGCGTCGATCATCACGCAATTCGCGGTTGATTGCAAGGCGCGGGGAAGGCGCTTGTCTTATGGGGCCTGGCGGGTCTATAGTTCCGCGGTGACGTCGAGGGAATCAGATGGGGGAACGGCGAAGAACATGGCGAGCGAAACACGCGAGCGCGACCCGGTCTGCGGGATGATGGTCGAGCCGGCTCATGCCGCGGGCCAGAGCGAGCACGAGGGGAAGACCTACTGGTTTTGCTCGAAGGGCTGCAAGCGGCGGTTCGACGAAAGCCCGAGCGCGTTCCTGGGTCAGGCCCCTGCCCGGCCCATGATGCCGAGTCTGCCGGTGATCACGCTCGACGTGCCGCCAGTGCAGGCGAAGGCGGGTTCGAGATATACCTGTCCGATGCATCCGGAAGTCGTCCGCGACGGGCCGGGCTCTTGCCCGATCTGCGGGATGGCGCTCGAGCCGATCGAGGTCTCGCTCGACGAAGAAGTCGACCCCGAGCTGGTGATGATGACGATGCGGTTCTGGGTATGTCTGTCGCTTTCGTGTCCGGTGTTCATGGTCGCGATGATCGAGATGATCCCGCGGATCTGGGAGTCCAAGGCGAGCGCCGTCGCGGTCTGGGTCGAGCTCGTGCTGTCGACCCCGGTCGTGCTCTGGGGCGGCTGGCCGTTCTTCACGCGGGGCTGGGATTCGATCGTCGCGCGGCGGCTCAACATGTTTACCCTGATCGCGCTCGGGACCGGTACGGCCTATGGATACAGCCTGATCGCCACTCTCTTTCCCGGGCTCGTTCCCGAGTCGTTTCGCGGCCACGACGGCAGGCCGCCCGTCTATTTCGAGGCCGCCGCCGTCATCACCACGCTCGTGCTGTTGGGCCAGTTGCTCGAGATTGGCGCCCGCGGTCGGACGCGGGGCGCGATCAAGGCCCTGCTGGGCCTCGCCCCCAAGACCGCCCGGCGATTGGACGACCAGGGGCGCGAGGAAGACGTTCCCATTGATCATGTGCAAATCAATGATCGACTGCGTGTTCGACCCGGCGAGAAGATCCCGGTCGACGGCGTGGTGGTCGAGGGTTCGAGCGCGGTCGACGAGTCGATGGTGACGGGCGAGCCGATCCCGGTCGAGAAGACTCCCGGCGCGCGGGTCACGGGGGGGACGCTCAACGGAACGGGCGGGTTCGTGATGCGGGCCGAGCGGGTCGGCGCGGGGACGCTGCTGGCCCAGATCGTGCGTATGGTCAGCGAGGCCCAGCGCACCCGTGCGCCCATTCAGCGGCTGGCCGACGTGGTGGCGGGTTATTTCACGCCGCTCGTGATCGGGGTCGCGGTCGTGACGTTTCTGGCCTGGGCCACCTTTGGACCCGATCCCAAGATGGCCAGGGCTCTGTACTGCGCTGTCGCCGTGCTGATCATCGCGTGCCCGTGCGCATTGGGGCTCGCGACGCCGATGTCGATCATGGTCGGAACGGGTCGGGGCGCATCGGCCGGGGTCTTGATCAAGAATGCCGAGGCGCTCGAGATCCTCGAGCGCGTCGACACGCTGGTGGTCGACAAGACCGGCACGCTCACCGAGGGCAAGCCCAGGCTGGCAACGGTCGCGACCAGCGGCGCGGTCGCGGAAAACGAGCTCTTGCGGCTGGCCGCCGGGCTCGAACAGGCGAGCGAGCACCCGCTAGCGGGCGCGGTCGTCGAGGGCGCGCGCGAGCGGGGCCTCTCGCTTCCCTCCGTCGACGGTTTCCAGGCGCTTCCTGGTCCGGGCCTGAGGGGCGTGGTCGAGGGCCGGGCGATGGCGATCGGAAGCGCTTCGTTCATGGAGGGGCTCGGCGCCTCATCCGGCGATCTCGCCGAGCGCTCGGAGGTTCTCAGGCGGGACGGCCAGACCGTCGTGTTGGTGGCGATCGAGGGGCGGCTCGCCGGTCTTCTGGGGGTGGTCGATC
>DAIDHE010000046.1 GCA_027459775.1 Planctomycetales bacterium
TGATCGTGTCGTTCGAGAGCGTGAGCACGCCCGCGGCGAGATAGATCCCTCCTCCCTTGCCCGCGGCGCCGTTTCCGCCCGCTCCTCCAGCCGTGCCGATCCCCCCGGCGGCGCCGGCGGCGCCGGCCGCGCCGGCCGCGCGATTGTCGAGCAATCCCACGTTCGACAGCGCCGCCGCTCCGCCATCGACCAGAAGCGCCCCGCCCAGGGCCGCCGTGCCGCCAATCGCCCCTCCCGTCGTCGCGTTCCCGCCCTGGAGCGTCAGGTTCTGAAACACAACCGACAGCCCCGCCCCGTTCGAGCCCAGGATCTCGAACAAGCGGTCGCTCCAGCCTGAAACCCCGGGCTGAATGATCGTGCTCGACTCGCCCGCGCCCTGGATGACAAGCGTCTCGGGCGTCGTGGCCGAGCTGTTCTGGAGTACGATCTGGCCCAGGGATTGATTGGTGAGATCAAAGGTTCCCTGTGAGAATACCACTGTATTCATGGAATCGCCGCTGGCGAGGGCCGAGGCGAACGCGGACCGAATACCAGCGTCGCCTGGGCTGGCGTAGAACGTGCCGGCCCAGGGGGTGGGATTGGCCGTCACGTTGAACGAGAGGGTCGTGACCGCGGGAAAACTCGTGCTCGAGATCCGCAGCGTGTACCCCGAGCCAATCTGGCTGATCGACAGGCCGCCCCAGATCGCCTGGCCGTTTTGAGCCGTGACCTGGGTCGTTCCCGATAGCGAGCCGCCGCTGGAATTGGCGGCGAGCGAGATGGTGAGCGAACCGCTGTAGACGGGGTCGACGTATCCATAAGCGTCCACGGCTGAGACCGCGACGCCGAAGGTCGAGCCCGAGATCAGGTTTTGCGGGGGCTGGACGGTCACGCTCAATTGGGTGGACGCGGCGTAGGCGACCATGTCGCGAACCAGCGAGGCGCCGTTGGGCGTGCCCAGGCCGGTGACCTGGTCATACCCCGGGCCCGCGCTGAATCCGCCGTTGCTCCCGGTCAGGATGTCGTGAAAATCGGTCGAGGGAAGGGAATACAATGCCGTCTGGGTCTGAGTCGGGTCGACCGCGCCGCCGGCACCCGTGTTGAGCGTGCTCGCGCCCGAGTCGGCGCGGCCTTGGTTGATGATCGCGAATACGCCAGACCACGACGGCGCCGCCACGCTGGTGCCGCCGATGGCGACCCAGGGCCCGCTGCCATCGGTGTTGTTGTAGGAATCGTAAACGGCGACCCCCGTGTAGGGGTCGGCGACCCAGGCGACGTCGGGGATGGTGCGAAAGCCGGTGCTCTGGACATTCTGTTGATAGGCCGGCTGGGGCTCGTACTGGCTGGTGCCGCCGCCGCTGCCCGACCACGCCGTTTCGCCGTTGGGGCCAGTGCCGGGATAGGTTCCCTGCGCATTGAGCGGCAGTGTGGTTCCGCCCGTGGCCACAACGTTGGGCGAGTACGCCGGGTAATACCCCGGCGATCCCTGATCGCCCGAGGCCGCCACGAACGTCACTCCCGGATGGACGAACGTCGAATCGAGTGCTGTCTGTCCGCTGAATTCCGGCAGCCCCCAGCTCATCGACACGACCGAGACCCCAGGCAGCCCGGCCGCCGTCGTCACCGCCTTGAAGAGATCGTTGTTCGTCGTCGAGCTCGCCTCGACCAGGTCGATCTTCGCCCCAGGCGCCATGGCATGCGCCCACTCGATGTCGAGGGCTTCCTCGATCTCCCAGTTGCCATTCGCATTGCCCGCCCCCGCCGGATCCGTGCCCGGCAAATTGGTCGTGCTTCCGTTCTCGTTGTACTTCGTGAAGCTCGGCGGATCAGGAAGCCCGAATTGTTGGTCGAACATCGCCAGATCGCTGGTGAGGAAATTCGACGCGGTGCTGTTCACGAAACTGGGGTCGTCGTAGCAGTCGACGATCGCGATCGTCTGCCCCGTCCCGTCCCCCTGGATCGAGCCGAACGTGATGTTGTTCAGGTTATACGCCGTCGTAATCTGCTGGGGCGTATAACCCACCGGCGTCGATGAGCCGTTGATCTGAGGCAAAATGCCCATGGGACTGGGTTTCAGGCTCGAGGGAAACGAGCCGGGAGCGTGATACTCCTGGATATTGAGCAACACCGCGGAGAGCACCAATCGGTTTTCCAGATTCTCGAGCCCCGGCCGGACAGGCCGCCCGCGATTCCGACGACGCGTACGGGAAAAATGATGACGTGCCGACATGAAGCCCTCCCAGGCGCAAGCGCGAATGATGATGACGCAAAGAAGGCGAACGAGCTATCGAACGGATGAGCAATCATTATTCACCATGGCGAGTCGCTTGTCACGGGTGTGCCCCAACCCGTCGCCGTTGATCGACATTGGGCGTGGCCTTATTGAGCACGCCCATCCCGGGCGTGCCTCGTTTTTGCCTTGAATGGCCCGTGAACCAACCGGGATTCCGTCCTTCTGAAGAATCATGGATGACTGATTGAGGCGATCACGTGGAACGCGCCTCCGTGGCGGAACGAGATCTTTCGGTGGGGACGTCGTCGAGCGGGGGCCGGACATCGGGCTCGACCTGGTAGCCGTTCGCCAGGGAATTGGTCATGTTGAAGAGCCCCACGATCGCCATGACCTCGCCCAAGGTCTCATGGTCGACGCCCAGTTTTCGCAAGGCTGCGGTGTGGGAATTGATGCAGTAGGCGCAACCGTTGGTCGCCGAGACGGCGAGCGCGATGATCTCGCGCGTTCGCGCGTCGAGCCTGGCGGCGCGCCCGACCGCGTCGGGGTGCATGAGATTCTTGAGGCTGGTCCAGACCACTTCGAGCAATGCGGGATTGGAGGCGATCACGCGCCAGAATACGGGGACGAAGTCGATGTTCTTGGTTTGCTTGATGTCGGCGAAGATCGCGGCCACGCGGTGGCCGCTTGACTCTTCGTCGACGGGTTTGATGGTCGCCAGGCGAATGTCGCTCATGAGGAATCTCGAATCAAGGGGAAAAGAGCGGGTGGATCAGGATGCGAACGCGGCCTCCCGAGTAAAATTGGCCGCGGCGAACACCGGCTCGCGCTCGAGCGCGAGCATCGAGAATAGGGGCAAGATCGCGCCCGTGAACAAGACGACGAGAACGATGATCGGAGCGGCCATGCCCAGGCCCAGGCTGTCAAACGTGGTTCGAATCAGAGGCGGGAGTAAGACCAAGGCTGGCACTGCGCAGACGAGACTGACGGCTCGCGGCTGAAGCGATGTGGAAGGTAGAAGGACGGCGGCCGACAGACCCATGAGTCCGAACAAAGTCGGCCAGACGAAGAGATAGCTCGAGCCAGGCGCCGCGATCGCGGTCGCGACCGAGAGGACGAGCCACCAGAAAAGCGCGCCGGCCGAGCGCGTCGTCCAGGGGCGTCGGTTCGTGGCCGAGCGCATGAACCAAAGGGTTGTGGCGGTGGCGACCAGGGCGCAGGCGGTCATGATGGCCAGGTCGTACCTGGCCCAGGTGATTGGCGGTTGCTCAAAGGCGGCGCGCACGATGTTGCAACCCATCCCGGCCATGAAGACGAGCGTGACCAGCACCAACGCGACCAGGATAGCGATCAAGAATGCGCCCGCGCCCGCGGCGACGTCCCAGAATCGTGCGTCGTGGGTTTGGAAAAGGCGAAGCACTATCACATAAAAAAAGACCGCCGCGAGAGCCAAGGGCGCCGACCAGGCGATCGGATACGCCAGGACGGCTCGACCGAAGACCGAGAAATAGATCACGTCGTCGCTGGGGGCTCGGTCGAGATCGAGCGCGGCAAACCAGCGCGTGGTCTCGAGGGCGTTTTGCCCGTGATGCTGCAACGTGTCGGCGCTCAGGGCCTCTGGCGTGTCGTCGGGAGTGTGGTAGACGGCGACCCCGGCCCCAAAGGCGAAATTGAGGCCCGGATAGCCCTTTCCCTTGAAGATGGTGAGATCGGTGTCGTTGGGCATGGCGCGGTAAACGTCCATGCTGAGCGAGGTCGCCATGGGATGAGAAACGGCCTGGGCGTATTGCTGGATCAGCCAGCCGTTGCCGTCGCTGGTCTCGAACATGAACGACGGCCCGGAGCAGCCCCGGGCGTCGAAATTGAGCACCAGTCCGACGTCCTGGGCCCAGGGATGTTCATTCACGAACATGATCGAGCCGTCAAACCCGACTTCTTCGCCGTCGTCGAAAAGAACGATCAGGTCGCGCTCGAGGGGCGGGCCGGCCTGGAGCGCCCGCAGGGTTTCCAGGATCACCGCGACCCCCGAGGCATTGTCCCCCGCGCCCGGCCCCTCGGCGACCGAATCAGAGTGAGCCGCCAGGAGGATCGCCCCTTTTCGCCTGGGCGTCTTCCCCTTTAACCGCGCCAGGATATTGCGCGCGGGGCCCTCGTGCTCGACGGATGACTGAGTCTGGGGCTCGAGCCCCAGCTCCTTGAGCCGCGAAATCAAGTATTCGCGCACCCGGACGGCTGCTTCCGAGCCCATGGGATGGGGCGCATGGGCGACGGTCTCGACGTCCGCGCGGGCGCGCGCCGCCGAAAAGGCATCCGCCGGCGCGTCCAAGCCCAGCGCCCGCGGCGGCTTTTCGGCCGCGATCGCCGCCCAGGCGATCAAGACCGCGCAACCAAGCGCCAACCCATCCGCCCACCGTCGGAATGGCATCCGCGAGTGCTCCGTCTGGGATAAGTAACCCCGCCCCGATCGGTTCATCTTACAAAGCGGACGATCCTTTTCCAGTCTCTCGAGCCGCGCCCAAATGGTCGCCGGCGATGCCCTTGCTATTTCCTGAGGGCGCTTTTGCTCCGTCCCTTCCCCCCCGCGAGTGGGTCGGAGGCCCCCTCGAGCGGCTGGCCCTCTCGCGCTGTCACGAGCCGCTCGCGCACGGACTGGGCGGAGTCGGTCGAGAGCTCAAAACCCAGCGGCTGGCGGCCGAGCTTCTTGGCGACCACGACCGTGGTCCCGCTCCCCGAGAACGGATCAAGTACAACCTCGCCGGGGTTCGAGCAGGCGCGAATGATCCGCCCTAGCACTTGCTCGGGCATCTGGCAGCCGTGCCAGCCCGCTCTTTCCTTGAACGTGCCGCACACCCTCGGCACATACCAGGTATCGCTCTCGGCCTGGAAACCGTCGGGGACGTCCTGGGGCCTGAGAATCCACGTGTCGTCGGGCACCCGCCCCTCGGGGTTCGCCCGCGCGTCGAAATAGATCAACTGCCGCGCCGACGGAACGCGGATATCTTTATCATTGAATGTGAATTGCTTGGGATCTTTCACGAAATAAAATAAGTGCGCGTGGCTGCGGGCGAATTTCTTGCTGCAATGGACGCCGAACGTGTAGTACCACACGACCCAGCTTCGCAGCGAAAACCCCAGCTCGCGGTGGAACAGCACCTTGAGCTCGGCCGCGTATTCGTCGCCGATCGCCAGCCAGAAGGCCCCCGTGGGCTTGAGTACCCGCGAAACCTCGCGACCCCAGGCCTTCGACCAGTCCAGATAGGCCTGGTCGCCGCGGCGGTCGTTGTAGACGTCGTAATCGTAGCCGATGTTGAACGGAGGGTCCGCGAACACCAGGTCCACCGACTTGGACGGAACCCGGGGAAACAAGGTCATGCAATCGCCGGTGTGGATCTGGCCGAGCTCGAGCGGTTCACTCGCGGCGGGGTCAGGCCCGCGCGGCGGAGGAGACGGTGGAGGTTCGTCCTTGGTCATCGAGTCCTCAGTCCTCGTCGTCGTGGTCGGGCCAAGCGGGTGCGGGGGGCTTGGAAGCGTTGTCGTCTCGCCGCGCCGGACCTCGTGCGCCCGAGGGTGAATCTATCGAACCGGTGTCGGGCTCGTCGAGCCGATACTCGGCGAGCTTCTTGTGCAGTGTGTTGCGGTTGATCCCCAGCCGGGCGGCGGCCTTGATCTGGACCCGGTCGCACGACAAGAGCACTTGCTCGATCAGCTCGCGCTCGATCTGGCCGACAATCTGCTCGTGCAGGTTTGAGGCCGCTGGCCCGGCCGTGCGAATTCCCTGGCGGACGAGCTCGGCCCGGAGCACGGCCGGATCGGCGGACCCGCTCCGCGGCCGGATCGGCCGGGGCGCGGACTGACCGCGCAACTGCGGCGGCAGATGCTCGACCAAAAGCTCGGATCCCGTACCCAGGATCACGGCTCGTTCCACGTAGTTTTGCAGCTCGCGGATATTCCCGGGCCAGTCGTGCTCGCGCAACATCCGCATGGCGTCGGGATGGACTTTGCGCATCTCGCGGCGGTTCTGCTCGGCGTAGCGATTGAGGAAAAACAGCACCAGCGGCTCGACGTCGTCCCTGCGCTCGCGGAGCGGGGGCAAGTAGATCGGCACGACGTTGAGTCGGTAATAGAGATCCTCGCGGAACCGCCCGGCCTCGATTTCCTCGAGCAGGTCGCGGTTGGTCGCGGCGATGATCCGGGTGTCGACCTTTTTGGGGTTGTTGTCGCCGACGCGCTCGAACTCGCCTTCCTGGAGCACGCGTAAGAGTTTGACTTGGAGCTTGGGCGACGTGCTGTTGATCTCGTCGAGGAAGATGCTGCCGGTGTGAGCGGCCTCGAAGCGGCCGGTGCGATTGTCGACGGCGCCCGTGAACGAGCCCTTCACATGCCCGAAGAGCTCGCTCTCGAGCAGGCTTTCGGTGAGCGCCCCGCAATTGACGCGAATGTAAGGCCCCGTGGAGCGCGGAGAAAGATCGTGAATGGCGCGTGCAATGAGCTCCTTGCCCGCGCCGGTCTCGCCGACGATGAGCACGCAGGCCCGCGACGGCGCGACCTGGCGCGTGACCCGGACGACCTCGCGAAGTCCAGCGCTCGAGCCCACCACGCCCGGCAAGGTTGATTCGTCGATCGGCCGCCGACCCTGGGCCGCGATCGGACTGGATCTCAGGTCCAAGGGCATGGCCGCGCCTCCCGCGAAGGCCTGCGCCCGGTCGCCTTTGCCGGGCGAACGGTCATCGAGCGGCCCCCGGACCAAGCCGGGCCCCGCCAACCGGCCGACCACGCGATCCAGGGGTCTTCCTGGAGAGCGCCTGGGTCACCCGAGCGAGATCGCCGGCCACCGGCGAGCCGGCCTCGACGCGAAGCGCCTCGGTAAGTCGGGCCTCTTGATCAGCGCTTACAAGCGCCCCGAACGTGTCGATGCTCGCAACGAGCGCCTTGGCGACCTGGCCGCGGAACTCTGGCGTTCTTGAGGGATCGAGCAAGACGTCGGCCAGCGCGCGCTGGGCGTCGGGATGAGGAATCCGCCCCAGTACGGCGGCCGTCGTCGGTGCGGAGTCCGTCCCGATCAGGTCAGCCGCGAGCAAGGGGAGCGCGGCGGGCAGATCCTTGGTGAAGGAGCTTCCCGGGGTCGAGGTGATCCTGGCGAAAAGGGCGATGGCTTCGTTCGAGTAAGCCGCCCGCTCCTCGGTTGGAAGCGACGGCTTGGGCGCGCCGAGTTGGGCCTTCAGCAAGGCGGCGGACGCCGGCTGAACGAGGAGCCGCACGCCGGGAAAGTCGCTCTTGAGATTGGGGTGCTTGGCCGCCAGCTCGAGCGGTCCGTAGATCAACAAGGGGATTGTCGCCGTGCGCGAGTCGGCCTTGAGGTTGGCAAGCAGATCCTTCAGGTTCCAGCCCGGGCGGAACAAATCGTAGCTCACGAGGATGAGCTCGACGTCGGCGGATTCAATGGCAGCGCGAAAACCCTGAGCGGGCACGGGCTCGAGCTCGGAATCGTAGCCCAGCTCGATCAAGAAGCCAGCGATCTGACTGCCACGATTGGGATTGGCGTCGATGACGATCGCGCGGGAGTCAGGCTGGTGGAGCACGAACCGAGCGAGAATGGGCACGACGCGGCTCGAGCCCGGGAAGAGCCCCTTGGGGTCGAGGTCGACCAGGGCCTTGGCGGCGGCGAATTGAATACGGCGGCCGGGTCCGTAGAGGGCCTCGACCAGGGGGTTCAGCCGTGGGCCCGCCAGGTCGCGCGGCTTGACCACGCGCCCGAGCGCCTGCACGGCCGCGGCGGCGAGATCGGTCTTGCCGTCGGCGACGGCCGTCTTCATCACATCGGCGAGCACCCCCGCTCCACTGGCCACGGCCGCGGTATAGACCGCCTGATCCTTGGCCGGAAAATCGCCGTAGCCGGTTCGTTCGATCGATTTCTCGAGAGCCAGACTGAGCTGGACGACCTGGGCGGCGTGATTGGCCGGATCGAGCCGGAGTGCCTCTCGTGCGAACCGCAAGCCAAGCGTGGCCTCGGCTTCGCTCCGGGCCGTCTCGAAGGGCGCGGGCGCTCCCTTGGCGGCGTCCCATTTCCAGATCAGGATAGGATCGTCGTCGAATTCGACCTGGTGTCGATGATAGGCCCACGCCGCCGCGGTCAGAACCTGGACGGGCGACGAAAGCTGGGCCGAAAACGGCCGACCCGTGATTTTGGCAATCGCCGCCTGAGCGGCCGCCTTCACCGGTGGACGTCCGTCGGCCGCCGCCGCGGGATAGGCCAGGAACGGCAGCGCCTCCGGGTCGCCAATCAACCCCAGCGCGGTCGCCGCGTCGCTCGCGAGTACGGCGTTCGGGCTGTCGAGCATCGCCGCCAGGCCCGGGATCGCCGAGTCGTCCAGCCGCCCCATGTTGCGAACCAAAAGCGCCCGATCCTCGGCCGAAAGCCCCGGTTGAACCAGCACGGCCGCCAGCCGAGGCGCGGCGAACGATCCCGCCTCGCGCAGTTTGCGGACCCCAAAATCTTGCTCCTCCGCGCTGTCGGACGTCAGTTCGCCCACCAGGCGCGCGATCCGTTCGGGCGACCGGGCGACCTTGCGCATCGCCGTCGTGAAGCTTTTGATCAAGGGTTCGGTATACTTTCGCACAGACTTATCGTCGTCGAGCCGCAAGATCGAGCCTGCCCCATAGCGGTCGCGGATAGCGATCCAGGTTGGGTCGTCGATCTTGCTTTTGTTAAACCGCTCGAGATAAGGGACGGCTTTGGGCGCTTGTCCGGTGCGGGTGAGATAATCAATCGCGCCCCACAGTTCGAGAGGGGTGCGCGGGTCGACGGCGAACAATTCGGGGCCGGGGGGCTGGGCGGTCGCGGGGTTTGATCCCAGGGCGACGATTGCCAAGAAGCCCAGCACGGCCAGCCAAGGGCGCAGCGTTTGATACCTCGCCATGTCACACGTCCGATCGGCTATTCGCCAGGGAAGGCCGGCTCGACCAGCCCAGTAAACGATCGAGAGTACGCTTGCTCGGTCACGGCTCTTCCTTGCACGTCGGGTTCTTACACTTCGAGTTCGGGTCGCAGGAGATCGTCGAGCGTCTCGCGGCGGCGGACCAGCCGTCGTGAGGAACGGTCGACGAGAACCTCGGCGGCGCGGGGACGGGTGTTATAGTTGGAAGCCATCACCATTCCGTAAGCGCCCGCCGAAAAGGTTGCCAGCAGATCGCCCGCTCGGGCGGCGGGCAAGGGTCGATCCTTCGCCAGGAAATCACCGCTTTCACAGACCGGCCCGACCACGTCCCAGTGCTCGATTCCAGGAATCTCGGCCAACTGTTGGCCGGCGTCCGGCGGAGGCCCGGCGGGGGACTCGACCGGCCAGATCCGATGAAATGAATCGTAAAGGGCCGGGCGGATCAGGTCGTTCATGGCGGCGTCCTGAATGAGGAACCGCTTGTCTCCCGACTGCTTGGTATATATCACACGGCTGACCAGAATGCCTGCGTTCCCCACGATGACCCGCCCCGGCTCGATCGCCAGCCGGCAGCCCGCCTGCCTTACCCCCGGCACAATCACCCGGGCGAAATCCTCGATCGGCCGTCCCTCCTTGCCCTGATAGCTGATTCCATACCCTCCTCCCATGTTGTACCAGGTGATCGGATGACCCAGCTCGCGCAACCGGGTGATCAGCTCGACCCCCTTTTCCACCGCCCCCTGATAGGGCTCGGGGCTGGTGATCTGCGAACCGATGTGCATGTGCACGCCGATCATTCGCAAGGAAGGGGTCTTGGCGACCGTGCGGGCGGCGTCCATTGCGCGGTCGATGTCCATGCCGAATTTCGATTCTTTCTTCCCGGTCGAGATATAACGGTGGGTCTTGGGGTCGACGTCAGGGTTGACGCGCAGGGCGATCGGAGCGATCCGACCCATCTCAGCCGCGACCCGCGCGATCGCCGCCAGCTCGGCCTCGCTCTCGACGTTGAACATCAGCACGCCGGCCTCGAGCCCGGCCGCAATTTCCTCGTCGGTTTTCCCGACACCGGCGAAGACCGTCTTCCGAGGATCTCCACCCGCTTTGACCACCCGGTAAAGCTCT
>DAIDHE010000054.1 GCA_027459775.1 Planctomycetales bacterium
AGATCGTGGGGGCGACGAGTTTCGTGAGCGCGGGCGCGAGCCTGGGGTGGTAAAACGCAAACCGCGCGGGGTCGCGCGCCTGCTTCCATAAGAGATAATCCAGGACCGGAACGGTCCCGCCAGGATCGGTCCGGATCGCGCGCCAGATCGCCGCCTCAACCTGGGGCGTCACCTGCGGATGAGCCACGTGCGACCACACGTTCGGGCCCCCAAGCACAAACGTCGACCACGACTTGTAACTCGCCGCATCCACCCGAGCCGCCTCATGATGCGCGTGCCGGATCGGCGACCCCGCCACCTCGCCACCTACGGCCATAGCAAGAACGAGCGTCCCCAGAACCAGACGCGACAACCCGAGATTCCCTGCCGCCTGCGCAATTCCGTTCATGCATCACCGCCGACAATGTCGCGTGAGTGTATCGATCGAGACCATCCAGGGCGCGCGACACACCCCTTCATTCCCCTTCATCGGCCTCCTCGGTCCGGAAGATTCAATCGATTATTCCGTTCGTGCCGTTTTTTCCAGATCGTGGGCGCAATCATTGCCGTGTGCGTGTCGGTTCGCCCCGGTTGAAACCGCGTGCGGAGGCTGGTATCCTGGGTCGTCTGGGTGCACAAATCATCATTTGTGGCAAGATGATCGTGAACCGAGCGGGTTCCGATCGCGGCCGCGGGAGGTATCGATGGAGACCGGAAAGGTGAGCGTATCAACCCGGATGTATATCGGTGGGGAATGGTGCGACGCGATCCATGGGGGGACGCTGAAGATCGAGAATCCCGCCGACGAGAGCGTTGTGGCCGAGGTCGCCTATGGGGGCCGTGACGACGCCGAGCGCGCCATCCAGGCCGCGTCGGCCGCCTTTCCCGCGTGGCGTGCGGTCTCGACATACGACCGGGCGAAGATCCTCAAGAAGACGGCCGAGCTCATGCGCGATCGCGCCGACCGGATCGCCCGCACCCTGACCATGGAGCAAGGCAAGCCCTTGATCGAGGCCAGGACCGAGGTTTTGCACGCGGCCGACACGTTCGAGTGGTTCGCCGAGGAGGGCAAACGCGCGTACGGGCGGATCATCCCGCCGACAAACATCGCCAAGCGCTATCTCGCGATCAAACATCCGGTGGGGGTGGTGGCCACGATCACGCCGTGGAATTTCCCGGCGGCCCTGCCCAGCCGCAAGATCGCGCCCGCGCTCGCGGCCGGCTGCACGGTCGTCTGCCGCCCGGCCGATCAGACGCCGCTAACGGTTCTTGAGATGTTCGAATGCTTGATCGAGGCCGGCATTCCCAAGGGGGTCGCCAACCTGGTCATGGGCGAGGCGATTCCGATCGCGGACGCCTTTTTCGCCAATCCTGCGGTCCGCAAGATCAGCTTCACGGGCTCGACGGCGGTCGGCAAGGAGCTCATCAGGCGCTCCGCCGACCAGGTCAAGCGGTTGTCGCTCGAGCTGGGCGGCCACGCCCCCTTGATCGTCTTCCCCGACGCCGATCTCAAGCAGGTCGCCCAGGCCGCGGTCATCGGCAAGTTCCGCAACAACGGCCAGGTCTGCATCGCGCCTTCGCGGTTTTACGTCCAGGAAAAAATCGCCGCCGACTTCACCGACCTGGTCGTCGAGATCACCCGCGGGCTCAAGGTCGGCAATGGGCTCGAGCCCGGCGTCCAGGTCGGGCCCATGTTCGAGGCGCGGGCGCTCACGAAGACGGCGTCGCTGGTCGATGACGCGAGCGCGAAGGGCGCGAAAATCCTGACCGGCGGCAAGCCCTCGACCCAGTTCCCGAAGGGACACTGGTTCGAGCCCACGGTCATTCGGGGAGTCTCTCCCGAGATGCGGATCATGACCGACGAGCCTTTCGCCCCGGTCATGCCCTTGCTCGATTTCAGCAAGATCGACGACGTCATCGCCGCCGCCAACAACACGCCCTACGGCCTGGCGGCCTACGTCTTCACCAACGACCTCACCGTCGCCACTCGCATGGCCGAGGGGCTCGAGGCCGGCATCATCGGCATCAACGACCCCGTCCCGGCCACGCCCCAATGCCCCTTCGGCGGCATGAAACAATCAGGCATGGGCCGCGAGCTCGGCATGGAAGGACTCGACGCCTATTACGAAACGAAGTACGTCTCGCTCGGACTTCGCGATTCTTGATGATCGATTTCCGTTTTCCGATTGAAAGACCACCCACGCGACACGCTTCCACGCCGGGGCCGTCGAATGGCGAGCAACGGGTCTTTCCATCGAAAAGCGGGAGATGTCAGCCGAGAACCGTCAACTCGGCCCTTTGCCGTTTTTGCTTTTCCTTTTCGAGGTACGACTCGAGCGGGCGCGTTTCCTCGTCGAAGCGGGCGACTTCCTCGAGCAGGGCCTCGACCATTTCGGCTTCCTTGACGTGGCGGATCGGGACTCCGCGCTTGAAGATGATCCCCTTGCCCGCTCCGGCGGCGATGCCCAGATCGGCCTCTTTCGCCTCGCCAAAGCCATTGACCAAACAGCCGAGGATGCTGATACGCAGGGGGTTTGAGAGGGTTTTCATGCGTTCCTCGACCTCGGCGACGATGCGCTCAAGGTCGATGTCGAGCCGGCCGCAGGTCGGGCAGGCGACGACCTCGGGGCGGGTGACGCGGCGGTCGCAGGCGCGCAGGATGTCAAATCCGGCCGCGATCTCGGGAACGGGGTCGCCCAGCAGCGACACCCGGATCGTGTCGCCGATCCCGCGCAGGATGATCGCCCCGATCCCGGCGGCGCTCTTGAGCGTGCCATACTCGCGTGAACCGGCCTCGGTGATCCCCACGTGGGTGGGATAGTCGCTCTGGGCGGCGTACTGGGTGTAGCACTCGACGGCGGTCGGGACGTGGCTCGCCTTCAGGCTCACGATGATCTGGCGATAGCCGAGTTTTTCGGCCATCTCGATGTAGCGGAGGGAGCTCTCGACCATGGCCTCCGGACAGGGATAGCCGTACTTGTCGATCAGGTCTTTCTCGAGCGAGCCCGAGTTCACGCCGACCCGCATCGGAACTCCCTGGTCGCGAGCCTTGCGGACGATCTCCTTGAACCGTTCCTCGCCGCCGATGTTGCCGGGATTGATCCGGATCTTGTCGACCGCCCGGCGGCCGGATGGGGTGCGAGCGTCCAGGCACGCCAGCGCCATCCGGTAGTCGTAATGGATATCGGCGATCAAGGGGATCTTGATCTGGTCCCGGAGCTGGGAGACCGCCTCGACGTCTTCCTTCTTGGGGACGGTGACGCGCACGATCTCGCAGCCGGCCTCCTCGAGCTTGCGGATCTGCTCGAGAGTGGCCGCCGCGTTGAACGTATCGGTCGTGGTCATGGACTGCACCCAGATCGGGTTCTCGCCCCCCACGACTCGTTCGCCGACCGCGACCTCTCGCGTCTTGTGCCGCCCGACTACCGTTGCATAGGCCATCGATCGCCGTCCTGGTATTGGAGTGAATCAACCGGTTACCATGGCTTGACTTGCGTCCGACGCATGGAAGGATTTTAATCAAATCGGCCGCGCGGGTCAAGGCGGGGCGCGTGGCCGAGCAAATCACCGACGCTCGACATCGGCCGTCCGTATCGCCGGGGCGAGTCTTCAAGACGCGGAGGAGGCTCGTCCTGGAGGCCGCGGGCACTCACCCCCGTTTCGTCCCATCACACACGGAGAGCCCAAACGCGCGCCGCGAGGCGATGCACATATGGCTCTTATACCTCCAGATCGTGTGGACAGCCTCCGGGCAAATCGAGTAAAAAGCGACGCCGCGAGTTCATCAAGGAGCGGCGCCCGTGGGACGCACCCCAGCCCCGCGACCGTCCGAGACGATCGGTTCACCGAGGAGGCCGCATTGACCACTCTCCCGCCAACGCCCACCCGAGTCCTCCGCGGCATCAGCCGTCGTGGAAAAGCGCTTCGCAACACGATCGAGTGGTACGCCACGCACGCCTTGCACCGCCAGCCCCCCTGGTCGCGAAACCGCTGGGGCCAGCGATATCAGGCTATCAGTCTTTCCGAATATCATTATCTTCGCGACGGAAATCCCGAGAATCACGAGAGCGCCCTGATCGAACGTGTACTCCTCCCAGGAATGACGGTCGTGGACGTGGGCGCGAACCACGGCATGTTCAGCCTTGAGGCCGCCCACTTGACCGGTCCCGAGGGAATCGTGCATGCGTTCGAGCCCGCGCCCGCCACGCGGCGAATCCTGCTCGGCAATCTCGCCGAGAACGGCCTGACGACGGTGAGCGTGTTCCCGTTTGCTCTGGGCGAGTCCCCCGGCGCTGCGCGGCTACGCGTCCATCGCGAGCTCAGTGGTCTCAATTCGCTGGCGGACCACGACATCACCTGGAACCAGGAAACGCTCCACGCCGACGAGATCGTCGAAGTGCACGTGACGACGCTCGACGCCCATGCCAATGCCGAGCGATTGGGCCGAATCGACTTCCTCAAGATCGATGTGGAAGGTTTTGAGCTTGGCGTGATCCGGGGCGCGCGCGGCTTGCTCTTGGCCAGGCGGATCGACCGGATCATGCTCGAGATCGGCGACGTGACCTGCGCCAACGCCGGGGTCGAGCCGATCGAACTCTTGACCGAGCTCGAGGCCCTCGGCTACCAATTGCACGCGATTTCGCCCCAGGGCGAGGTCGTCGACCGCGTCCGCTCGTTTCCGTCCACGACCTTTAGCGCCAACTTCTTTGCCGTTCCGGCGGAGGCGATCACCGAGATTTGACGGGGACTCCCACCGCGGAAGAGATTCGCCGAGGCTTCCTGCATTCGACTCGCGAAGTCGAAGGATGAGCGAATGGAAAGCCAGGGCCGACTTCCGATTTCACCCGTGCTCAAGCGCCTGCTCGTCCCCCTCTGGAACGCGGCCCACTACGCCGGCTGGGCGGTCAGGGACCATGGCGGGGCGGTCTTGGCGAGGCGCTTTGAATTCTGCTCGGTCTGCGGGCGGACGCGGCCGATGATCTATCGCCGCCGCGTGATCCCCGCCAAACTCGCCCAGTTGTGGGGGCTTTCGCCCGAGCTGGCCCGGGCGCTCGCGCGGAAGGAAACCCTCGATTGCGCCGGCTGCGGCGCCAAGCTGCGATGTCGGCGCATCGCGCGGACGATCCTCAACGTCTACTCCACCAATCCGGCGGTGCGTTCGCTGGCCGAATGGGTCCAGGCGCCCGAGGCCGCCAGGCTGTGCATCGCCGAGATCAACCGCATCGACGGCGTCCACGATGTCCTCGGGCGACTACCCAACTTTTCGCCCTCGGATTTCATCCCAGGGGCCAAGCCAGGGACGGTCGTCGCTGGCACGCGGAGCGAGGACGTCACGCGGCTGACCTACTCCGACGGCTCCTTTGACCTGGTCCTGACCTCGGAGACCCTCGAGCACGCGCCCGACCTCGAGGCCGCCCTGGCTGAGATTCGCCGCGTGCTCATACCAGGCGGCCGGCATATCTTCACGATCCCGATGCTCCCCCACGTCAGGTCGACCCACCCCCGCATCAGGCGCTCGCCCGACGGCCGATGGATCGACGTCGAGCCGCGAATCCATCACCCCGGCGGCGACTGGGGCTACCTGGTCTACACCGAGTTTGGCCGGGATTTTCTCGAGATCCTCGACCGCGCGGGGTTCGACGCCCAGGAACGCTTCGGCCCGCCAAACGCGCACGACCTGGCGCAGGTGATCGTGGCGACCCGGCGGCCGTGATTCAGGCTATTTGCCGACCTTGCGACTTTCGAGAACCGGGGCCGCGCGGGCGATGTCGGCCTCGGTCAGGTGGTAGATGTAGATCGAATGGCCTAGCGGCGGGCCGATGGGCTTGAAATAGGTGCGGAAATAACCATAGGCGTCGGGCAAGGCCGCGTTCCAGGCAGGCGCCCAGGCTTCCGGAACCTTGTTGGTATCCGCGGAGTCGTAGAGCCGCCAGGGCAAGCCGTAAAGCAAGGTCGCGCTGATGGCGTAGTAGCCAGGCGTGAGCTTCTCAGGAAGGCCGACCAGGCCGGGATTCGGCTTCTGCCCCATCGGCCGGATCGAACCCGGCCGGCCAGGCGGCAAGAACCAGTTGAACGGCTGGCCGCGCAGCCAGAAAATCGAGGGGTTGATCTGCCCGAAATAGGCCACGCCCAGCGGCTGGTCGGGGATTGTCTTCTCCCACCAATCGCGGAGCAAAAGCAGATCCTGCCCCCAGTCGAGATTGCTGTCGATCAAATGGGCCGGAACGCGGTCCGGGCCGCCCGACACCCAGTTGAAATAGGCCAGATAGTGAGGCGCGATCCAGACCGACGCGGCGATCGTCCCACCCAGACAGGCGCCCACGACCGTCCCTCGAATCGACCGGCCCAGCTTGCTCGCCTCCGCGATCCAGGGCGCGAGCTTGCCCGCACTAATGAACAAATAAGGAAATATTGGAAGAATATAGCGCAAACCGAGATTGATGTCGGTGAAGAGGGTCATCGAGACCAGGATCACGGTCGGGACGAGCAAGAGGGCGGACTCATCGGCCCAGGCGGCCGGCGATCGATTCGAGAGGAGCATCGCCAGCAGCGACAGCCCCACGAGCGCGATCGTTCCCTCGGGGACTTTATAGGCCAGAGCCAGCAGGTAATACGACCACCAACCGTTGCGCCTCAGCTCGCCGTCCAGGTAGACGGCGTAGCCTTCCATGGGCTCATCGGCCGGCTCGGGCTCGGCGAGAGCGGCCGCGACCGTGTTGGTCTGGACCGCGCGTGTGTAACGGATCGGCACCCCCTCGGTCTCGATTTTTTGCTCGTCAAAGCCCAGCAAATAGTGCGCGGGCAAGACAGAGGGCAGGCCCCCCAGAATCCCGCCGCGGAACCGATTCACCCGGAATTGCCAGGTGATGTCGAGTAGCGGATTCTTGCTCCGCGGCCGCGACTCGCCAGGCTTGGCCGGGCGGGTCAGCGTCCGCGAGCCGAATTCGAATTCGCCGAGAGGCCGGCCGACTCCCTCGAAGAGATACCCCGCGTCGATCACCAACACGCAGACCGCCAGGATCAAGGCCGCGTGCGGGAGGGCCCTGAGCGTCACGCCCCTGCGCTTTTCGGCCGGGACCGCAAGCACGAGCCTGATGAGCCACATCACGGGCCAGACGGCAAGCAAGAGCAGCATGCTGAATTTGGAGAGCTGGGCGACGCCGAGCGCGACCCCCGCCAGGCCGGCCCACTTCCATGAGGGGGCGTGCAGATATCTCCAAAAGAGATACGTGGCAGCGACTCCCAGGGCCGTCGAGCCCAGGTCCGTCGTGACCAACCGCGCATGGGCGAGCACGTTCGGGCAAAAGACCCAGAGCGCGAGCGAGAGCAGCCCGCCCCAGGCCCCATACAGTCGCCTGGACCAGGCGAAAACGGCCAGGCCCCCGATGATCGAGAACAGGGGCATCATGAGCCGCGCGAGGTTGAAGAGCTCGAAATAACGCTCGGCGTTCATCCGGGCGAAGACCTGGGAGAACGTCGGCGGCGAGGGGTCGGTCGCGCGCCAGATGAGCGACTGGTAGAGCGGATCGACCAAGGGTTTCGAGAGCACGACCGGCAACGCGGCCACGAGTTTGATCAAGGGGGGATTGTGGTGATAGAGCCGGAACGTCCCTTGCTGCCAATAGGTGACGCCGGCGGGCAGGTGGACCACCTCGTCAACCGTCGGACTCTCCAGCAGCAGGCTCCGAGCGGCCAGGGCGTAATGCAAAACCAGAAGTGCGGTCACTCCCAGAGCGAAGCCAATCCGGGCGCGGCGGCTGAGCGCGGGCGGGGCGGTCTCGGAAGGTAGGTCAGGCGGGGACGCAGGATGGGCCGTTGGCTTGTACAAGGTTGGCTCGGATGTAGGGCGGGTTCGGCGATGGCGTGGCACGAGAGTGTTCTCCGACCCACGCCGGGTCGCGCGGGCGGGTCGTCAGGGGTCAAGCGTCCTTGATGAGGGCGCTCATGGCGTGGAAGGCGTCCTTGAGGTCGGGGTAAAGCCGGCGGTGGATCGTGTAGGCGCGGTCGTAACGGGCGCGAGCGGTGGGATCGACCGATGTCGACTCCACGCGCCTGACCGTGGCGTCGCAGGCCTCGGCGACGCTCTGGTACGCGCCCGTGCCCACCAGCGCCAGGAGGGCGACGCCGAACGCGGGCCCCTCCGAGGAATTCAGGGTGTGCACGTCGGCCCCATAAATATCAGCCTGTAGCTGGCGCCACAGCATGCTCCGTGCACCGCCGCCGGAGACGCGGATCTCGCTAATCGCGACCCCCATCTCGCGGATGAGCTCGAGGCTGTCGCGCATGGCGTACGTCGCCCCTTCCAGGACCGCGCGGATCATATGAGCACGAGTATGGCGGACGGTGAGGCCGATCCAGCCCCCCTTGGCGTCGGGGTCGAAATGGGGGGTGCGCTCGCCGGTGAGATAGGGCAGAAAAAAGAGCCCCTCCGACCCCGCGGGGGCGGTCGCGGCCAGAGCGGTCAGTTGTTCGTAGGGATCGCCGCCCGTCGCCTTGGCCGCTTCGACCTCGGCCTGGCCTAGCGTGTTGCGAAACCACTGGAAGCTCCCGCCCGCGGCCAGCACGACCCCCATCACATGCCAGGCCCCCGGCACCGCGTGGCAGCCCCGCTGAAGCCGCCCCAAGGGGTCGAAGCCGAGCTCGTCGGCATGCGCGAAGACGACCCCGGACGTACCCATCGTCGCCGAAACCACTCCCTGCCGCACGATCCCGCTACCGACAGCGCCCGCCGGCTGATCGCCCCCGCCGCCAACCACGGGCGTGCCTGCCAAAAGCCCCGTTTCACCCGCGCCGATCGCGCTGATGGCGGCCGAAACCTCCGGGCTCTCATAACACGCGGGTAGGAATGCGGGGTCGATCTCGAGCTTGCCAAGGAGTTCATGGCTCCAGCGCCGATGGGCCACATCGAGCATCAAGGTTCCCGACGCATCGCTGACCTCGGTCGCGTACGTTCCCGTCAGGCGATAGCGGACATAGTCCTTGGGCAAGAGCACCTGCTTGACGCGATCCCAGCTCCGCGGTTCGTGGTTTCGCAGCCAGACGAGCTTAGGCGCTGTGAAACCGGTGAGCGCGGGGTTGGCCACCATCCGCACCAGGGCCTGGCGCCCTCCCACGCGATCCTCGATCCACGCGCATTCCTCGGCGGTGCGTTGATCGTTCCAGAGCAAGGCCGGCCGGATCACGCCGCCGGCGTCGTCCAGGAACACCGACCCGTGCATCTGACCCGAGAGGCCGATCCCGGTAACGTCGCCGGGACGAACCCGGCCCGACGCCAGGACGGCCCGGACCGTGGCCTTGGTCGCTTGCCACCAGAGCTCGGGGTCTTGCTCGGACCAGCCGGGCCGGGGGTGCGAGCAGGGGTATTCGGCCGATGCCGAGGCCAGGATGGCCCCGGTCTCGTCGATCGCCAGCGTTTTCGTCCCCGAAGTTCCGACGTCGATGCCCAGCGTGACGCTCACCGCCCGCCCTCCAACCGGCGCCGCCCGCCTGCCGGCGCGGCACTGACTCGACCCTCCGAGCCCCTTGCGACTCGATCACGAACCCTAGACCAAGATGACGCCCGGAAGCGCCGATGTCGAGACCCTGATGGGCCGATGCGGTCACACTGGATCAAGTGGGTGGCAGGCTTGAACAGGTCGCCCTGCGTCACGGAGTCACCGAGACTCACCCCGGTCGTCGCCCCCGAGTGGTCACGCCATGATTTGCGGCACAAGCTTGCCATGCACGTCGGTGAGCCGGAAATCGCGGCCCTGGAATCGGTAGGTGAGCCGAGTGTGGTCGACGCCCAACAGATACATGATCGTCGCGTTCAGGTCGTGGACGTCGACCGGATCCTTGACGATGTTGTACGAGAAATCGTCGGTCTGACCCAGGCTCACACCCGGTTTGACGCCGCCGCCGGCGAGCCACAGGCTGTAGCAGCGAGGATGGTGGTCGCGGCCGTAGTTGTCGGCGGTGAGCTTGCCCTGCGAATAGATCGTGCGACCGAACTCGCCCCCCCAGATGATCAGCGTGTCATCGAGCAGCCCGCGCTGTTTCAGATCCTTGACGAGGGCCGCCGAGGCTTGATCGGTGTCGCGGCACTGCATGCGAATCTGCGCCGGCAGGTCGCCGTGCTGGTCCCACCCCATATGATAAAGCTGGATGAACCGCACCCCGCGCTCGGCCAGCCGCCGCGCCAGCAGGCAGTTGGCGGCGTAACTGCCGGGCTTGCGGACGTCGGGGCCGTAGAGGTCGAGGATCGACTGAGGCTCTTGCGAAAGATCCGTGAGCTCCGGGACCGAGGATTGCATACGGTATCCCAGCTCGTACTGGGCGACACGGGTGAGGATCTCGGGGTCACCGCTTTCGCGGTAGTGCAAATCGTCGAGGGCCGCCAGGTCGTCGAGCATCTGCCTGCGCGTGGCATACGAGCAGCCGGGCGGATTGTCCAGATACAGCACCGGCGACTTGCCCCCGCGCAGCTTCACGCCCTGATACCGCGTGGGCAAGAAGCCACTCCCCCAGAGGCGATCGTAGAGCGGCTGGTCGGTACGCCCGCGCGAGAGCAGAACCACGAACGCAGGCAGATCCTGGTTCTCGCTCCCCAGCCCATAAGCAACCCACGCCCCCATGCTGGGCCGGCCCGCGATCTGCGAGCCGGTCTGCACGAACGTGATCGCCGGGTCGTGGTTGATCGCCTCGGTCCGCATCGAGCGAATCAAGCAGATGTCGTCGGCGATCCCGCCCGTGTGGGAGATCAGCTCCGACAGTTCGGTCCCGCTGTTCCCGTGCTTTTGAAACGAGAAAATCGAAGGGGCGACCGGGAAGCTCTTTTGCCCCGAGGTCATCGTGGTGAGCCGCTGCCCCATCCGAACCGAGTCCGGCAGCTCGATCCCGCGGCGGCTCGTGATCGCCGGCTTGGGATCGAACAGGTCGAGCTGCGAGGGCGCACCCGATTGAAACAGATAGATCACCCGCTTGGCTTTGGGCGCGTGGTGGGGCAGACCCGCGAGCCCGCCGAATTCGGTCGCGTCACGGGTTCCCTTGGCACCCCCAGCCGCGAACCCGTCGCGACCCAAGAGCGAGCCCAGGGCCAGCGACCCCAGCGAAAACCCCGACCGCCGCAGGAAAAGCCGGCGATTCCAGGTCTGCGCAAAGCGTAATTCGTCCACAATTCACCTCCAAATCAAATCAAAGGGGTCAGGACTCTTTGATTGCTGGTCAGTGTCACTCAAAAGATCTGGTTGATTCTCCAGCAATCAAAGAGTCCTGACTCCTTTGATTTGGTGACTCATTTGATTTGGCTCACTCTACGGTAATGGTTTCGTCGAGGTTCAGGACCACGCTGGCCGTGGCCGTGAACGCGGCCAGGCGGGCCGGGTCCAGGCCCGGTACGCGCGGGCTCTCGCCCTGGTTGATGAGCTTCGCCGCGGCGTCTTGATCGGCCTTGTAAACAGCCAGCCTGCGCTCGAGCCCGCGCTCGAGGACGGCTAGCTCCTGGGGATGAGGCGCTCGCCCCAGTGCGCGGCGGAACAGGGTCTCGAGCCGCGCGCGGTCGGATGTGCCGCCGTCCTTGAGCACCTGTTCGGCCAGTCGCCTGGCGGCCTCGACATAGGTCACGTCGTTCAAGAGCCCGAGCGCCTGGAGCGGTGTATTGGTCCGCGCCCTGCGCACCTGGCAAATCTCGCGGCTGGGCGCGTCAAAGGTTGCGAGCGCCGGGTGTGGCACCGTCCGCTTGCGGTAGATGTAAAGGCTGCGCCGATAAAGCCCCGGCCCATGGTCTTGAACATATGGCGCCTCTCCCGCCCCGCCCGCAAGCTCTTCCCACAGACCGGCCGGTTGATACGGCTTGATCGACGGGCCGCCGACCCGCTGCGTAAGCAGGCCCGCGGCGAAGAGCGCGTTGTCGCGCACCAGCTCGGCCGGCAAGCGAAACCGCGGCCCACGCCCGAGCAGGCGGTTCTCGGGGTCGCGCGCCAGCAGCGACGGCTCGACCCGCGACGCCTGGCGATAGACGGCCGAGGTGACGATCAAGCGGTGGAGCGCCTTTTGATCCCAGCCCATGCGAACAAACTCCGCCGCCAGCCAATCGAGCAGCTCGGGGTGCGACGGCGGCTCGCCCTGGACGCCGAAGTTCTCTTGCGTCTTAACCAGCCCCACGCCGAAATGCATCTGCCAGATCCGGTTGACGGCTACTCGAGCCGTGAGCGGGTTGTCCCGCGCGAGCAGCCATTTCGACAGCCCCAGCCGGTTCCGCGGCACGCCCCTCGCCAGCCGCGAAAGCGCCTCGGGCGCATCGGGCTCGAGCGCTCGCGACCGATCAGGCTGGTCGTATTGACCCCGCTTGAGCACATAGGTCGGCCGCGGCTTGGGCGCGTCTTCCATGATCATCACCGACGGGATCGACGCCTTGAATTCGTCGCGTTCCTTGGTCAGCTTGTCGAGCTCGTTCTTGGGCGCCTTGCGCGCCCGCGCGGCCTCGACCGCCTTGTCGAGCTCCGCCAAGTGCTTGCGATCGGCCTCGGTAGGCAGCGAGACCAGCGGCGGCACGTTGCCCCGCTGCTCGGTATAAACCCCTTGCTCATTGAGGCTATAGAAAAATCCCATGAACTGATAAAAATCGGTCTGGGTGATCGGGTCGTATTTGTGGTCGTGGCAGCGGGCGCAGCCCATGGTGAGGCCCAGGAACACCGTGGCCGTGGTCTCGATGCGGTCGACGGCGTTCTCGACGCGCCATTCCTCGTCGAGCGACCCGGCCTCGGTGACGGTGCGGTTGTTCCGATTGAAGCCGGTCGCGATTCTTTGCTCGAGCGTGGGGTTTGGTAGCAAGTCGCCCGCGAGTTGTTCGGTGAGGAAGAGGTCGAAGGGAGTGTTGGCGTTATAGGCCCGGATCACCCAGTCGCGCCAGGGCCACATCGTGCGGGCGAAGTCGTTTTGATAGCCGTTGGTGTCGGCGTAGCGGGCGTCGTCGAGCCAGTCCATGGCCATCCGTTCGCCGTGATGGGGTGAGGCCAGGAGGCGGTCCACCAGCCGGTCGTATTTGTCGGGGCGAAGGTCGGCGGCAAACGCTTGTGCGTCCTCGACCGCGAGTGGGAGCCCGGTCAAATCGAGCGCCAGCCGGCGAGCCAGGACGGGGTCGGCGGCCGGGGCCGCGGGCTCGAGGCCCAGGCTCTCGAGCCGCGCGAGCACGAAGGCGTCGATCGGGTTTCGAGCCCAGCCGGCGCGTTTCGGTGCCGGAACCCGGGGCTCGATCACCGGCTCGAACGCCCAGTGTCCTTTCCAGACGGCCCCCTGGTCGATCCAGCGCCCCAGGGTCTCGATCTGCGCTTGAGTGAGGGATTTGCCCGATTTCGGCGGCGGCATTTGATCGTCGGGGTCGTGGCTCGTGATGCGTTCGAACAGCGTGCTTTCCGAGCGCTTGCCCGCCGAGATGATGGGATCGTCCGTTCGCAAGGCCCCGCTCTTCAAGTCCAGTCTGAGCTTGGCTTTTCGAGCCTTGGCGTCGGGCCCATGGCAGGTGAAGCAGTTGTTCGAGAGGATCGGGAACACATCGCGGCGAAAGTCGACGGCGTCGCCGGCCCGAGCGGCCCCAGCGGCGGCCAGCGCAACGCAAGCGGTGAGGACGACCATCAATCGTTCGCGAAGTCTCGATCGGGGTGTGACATTCGTGCTCATGGGGGCTCGCACAGGCGGGAAACAAGGCGGAAGGTCGACATTCCTATTATATCGGCAAGTCCAGGGAGCGATTCAACGGCAAACAAGGCCCGCCAGTCCGTTAGGGCATTGTCTTCAAGAGCATTGGGATGGAAAATCGTGAGTGATAATCAAGATTAGCGGCGTCGGCGAACCGGCGAATCCGAGCGCATCCTTCGGATTGGGCCCGTCGTGAGAATGCCCAGGGGTCTTCCAACCATCGGCCCTTGTTCCCAAATGAGACACTCATGAGCACGATCCAGACGGAAAACCCGAGCAGGCAGAGGCGTCGGTCGCGAGGCTGACCAGGCTCGAGATCGAGAACTTCCGGGCCTTCGACCGGTTCAAGCTCAACTACCTGGGCCGGGTGAACTTGCTCGTGGGCTTGAACAACTGTGGCAAGACCACGGTGCTCGAGGTAGCGGACGGGAGGTAGCGGACGGGACAGACAAGAGAGATGCCCAGTCGGATGGCCGCGATGAGAGCGTAATCCGGGCGCCGCCCGTCTTGTCCTGGCTTCCAGGAGGAGTTCGGCCTGGTAACGGGTTCGAATGTTCGAATTGATCGGACGATGTGCGGTTGCGAACCGCCATGTCGCGGGGATAAGTTAGACGACATTCCAGAAGGTGACGACGTCATGGGATTGATCCGGTATCCGCCCCGGCTCACCCAACCAGACGAGGGTTACCGCAAAAATGCCTATCGAGAAGAACGATCCAGCATTCGGCGGGCTCTGGGCTCCGAGGCCGAATGAGTTGTCGGGCGGCTCGCATCGCCGGAGTCCTGGACGATCTTCGTTGGTGGTGATCCTGTTGATCGCCGCGGTTGGCGTTACGGGTGCCGCGCTCTCTGCATTCATCGGCCTCCAGGTGCTCCGTCCCCGTGATCGGGCCGGAGTCCCTGGCGACGGTTCGAAAGCGGTTGGCACGCCGCGAGCCGCCAGCCAGCCCGTGCTGGCCCGGACGGTCTCCGTCGCCCCGGACAGGGCCGAAACGCGCACTCCGCTCGTGACCCTCCGCGTCGGCCAGGGGAGCGACTCCCACGCGGTGGTCGTGCTCGGCCGCCCGGAGGCGGGTCGAGAGTTGAAAGACGTCGAGGGCACGCGGCAGGCGATCCTGGAGCGCGAACTGATCCGCCAGGCGATCCTGATCGCCGCCCGCGATGAGCTGGGGCTCGCCACCCGAGACGAGCTGCTCGACGATACCCCGCCAGGAAGCGTGGAGCAACCGCCGCTGGAGATTGCCGTCCTGTTCCGCCCCAATGAGTGCCATGTCCTATTGCGCCGCGGCGCGGGAGAGAAGGCCCAAATCCTTTTCCAGCACGACCTCGGCACCCGTCCGGACAGCAGCCGTTACACGGCCGAGCTCACCGCGCTCGCGGAGTCCCTCGCACGAACCGAGTTCCCCGCGTTCCTGAAACAACTGGGCTTGACGGGACGGCCGAACCCGACTCGCGAGGACGCCCCGGCGCCGCCCACGGTCGACGAGCGACTGAATCTACTCGGGCTGGTGGACCACTTCGCCGCGGCGCGGATCCTGCACCAGGCGATTCGAACCGATGGCGAATCGCCCAGCCGGCTGGCGGCGCTGGCGCGGACGTACGCGCAGCTCGGCGCACTGACCGAGTACCAGTGGAGCTCGGCGCATCGCGTCTTCAAGGCCCGCGCGTTGCTCTATGCCGAGCGGCTCTTGGCGCGCGATCCGAGGTCGCCGTTCGCGCTGCGCGGCCGCGCGTTTGTCCGGGCTCTGGTCGGCCGCCACGACCTGGCGCTGGCCGACCTCGACGCGGCTGGCCGGCTCGCCGAGGAAACGAAGGACGCGACCCCGGTGCCGTCCTGGCTGCCGGTGATCAAGGCCTACCTCACGGCCGACCGCGAGCGGCTGGCGACCACGGACGGACCGCATGCCAAGCTCGCGGCGTTGTTGGACCTGATGCTCGTTGAGTATCCGCACAGGAACCGCACGGTGGTCCGGGCGGCTCACGACCTGGCGGCTCGCGATGCAGACTGCATGCTCGCCTACGACGCGATCTGCCAGAACGGCCAGCTCGGCGAGCTCCACGTCGCCACCGTGGTGGGACCGGAGGCCTTCACGAACATCTTCCTCGAAAAGCTCAAGACGCTGGTTTTTTTGCCCGCGACCGTCAAAGAGCGGTTGGACCAGGGCCGCGACGAGCCGACCTTGATCGAGGCCCTCGCCAGCGCGGGACGCCCGGGCGACGACCCGGGCGAACTGTCGTGGGGCGTACTGGCGCACCTGGCCCGCGAGGCCCGGTTCGTGCACGCCTTCCGCCGGTTGGACTTCATGGCGAACGCTTGGCGCGTCCCGGCGGGCGACGCCCTTGCGCAGTTCCGGCCGCTCGTCGCGCGGCACCGCTTCTACCCTCTACTGCAATACCTCGCCCTGCCGCGCCGAGAGGGCGTCCCGGCCCTGACCAAGCTGGCCGATCGCCTCGACCTTGCCGAGCTGGAGCCGACGGAGCGACCCTTGATCGACGCCTTCCGGGACCAGAACCTTCCCGCCTGGGAAGCTGCCTCGAGCGCGTCGACAATCCACCTCAGCCTCCTCGCGCGAGACATCGCCGAGAGGGTGCGGCAGACGACCGCCGCCAAGGACCGTTACGGTCGCATCCTGCTGAACATCAGCCCCTATTCGGCCCATGCGATGGGCGTCCTGATCGAGGCCGCCTGGGACGAGGTCAAGGACGAGGTTCCCGCCTGGCGCGAGAAGGTCGGCGAGGCCCCAGCCATGATCGCCGCCCTGGGCCGGAAGTACGCCGATTTGAAAGACTACGGCAAAGCGGAGAAATACCTGCGACGCTACATGGAGCTCTCCCCGGACCCCTGGGCCTACCGCTTGCTGGCGGACTGCTTCAAGGCCCGAGGGCACAGCGAGCGCTGGCGGACGACTCTCGACGAGTTCCTGGCCAAGACCGAGCCCGCCGGGCTCGAGCACGCCCAGATCCAGGTCGAAATCGCCAACGACCTCATGAGTCGCGGCCGCTTTGCCGACGCGAAGAAATACGCCGAGTCGGCCGCGGAGACCGGTGCCGGCTGGGCGATGACCTGCGTCTCGGAATGCGAGGAGGGACTCAAGAATTGGGAGCAGGCCGAACTGTGGATCCGCCGGACCGCCCAGCGCTATCCCAAGGCGAACGCGGCGGCCTGGTATCGGTTCTGCAAGCGGACCGGCCACGGCGACATCCAGGCGGCCCGCGCCTTTGCCGACGCGCACGTGGCGCCCGGCGTGGCGGATCTCCCAGACCCCAGCCGGCTGCGCCAGGACGGGTTCTCGTTATGGGCGAGCGGATCGCCGAAGCAGGCTCTCGACGCGATCGTGCAGGCGGAGGGGATCCGGCACGATCCCGCGAGCTCCATCGCGGCGTTCCTTCTGGCCGACGAGCTGGGAGACAAGCCCCGTCGTGATCGTCTGCTCGAGGAGCTCTGCACCAAACTCCAACGCCAGGCGCCGCGGATGATCACGATCGGCCACATGATGCGTGACGCACTCGCCGACGGCGGCAAGGGTTCGCTTGACATCGCGGCGGTCGACAAGCTGCTCGCCGCCATGCCCCTCAGAACCCGCGGGAACGCCGACTTCCTCGTCGGCCGATTCCTCAAGAACCGCGGCCAGACGGAATCCGCCCAGAAGTACCTCCAACGGGCCGCCGATTCGAGCCAGACTAGCTCAGGGCTCAGGCAAATCGCGAGCGATTCCCTGCGAACATCCGATGCCAAGCCGGCGCGATGAGCCGCATCCGAGGCCCCGCCCATCAAGGCTCGCCGCATGACGCCGCGCGACGCCGCGCGGTAGGCCAGGCGTGGTGACCGAACGCCCACCAGCCCGTTCGTTCGTTGTTACTTGGTGGCTCTCGATCGTTGCACAGTGTCGGCACTGATCCTAATGTCTTCGGGCTTTACGGACGGAAAAATGGCGGGGCAATGCAGTCGGAAACGACTCGAGATTTTCGATCTCGGCGCTGGGCGACGAAAGCTCGGCGCTCCTAATGTCATGACAGTCCTGGGACTGACGCGGGTGCCGCCGATTGCTCGTCGCTGACAAGCCGTGCGATCGGCAAGGGCCACCAAAGGTTGAAGAGCGATCCCCGCCGCCAATCGCCCGGAATACCGGATGAGCCTAACGTTATCGTGACGCGACCCCAGACAGGCGGGACGCTTGTGTTGTCGGCTTGATTCGTACGACAGCCGCTCAAACACCCGAATTCGCCCCTTGACTCGGGGACGGAGCCCCATTAGATTAATACTTAGGAATCCGTTGTGCCGATTTGATCCATCGCGGAACGTACTGCACCCCCAGTTGCAGTTCGGGGGAGCACCCCGGAGGCCTAGGCGGGAATCCGACCGCGCCCATGTTCGACGCCTATCGTAGTGACAGCCGCAAGCGGCCTGATGGTGCCCTCTCCGGAGGTGCGGACCCGACTTTCGGCCTGGCAATCTGGGGTTCGCGCCAGGCCCGGCGGGGGCCGCGACGGCTTGCGTCCCTTTTGATCCAGGTTTGTACCGTCGGCTGCGTGCTCTTCGTGGGATCAGAGTCTTTCGCTGGCATCTACCCCGCCCGGGCCACGAAGTCGACGCATCTGGACGCCCCCTTCCGCCTCGCGAAAAAGGTACGACTTGGGGCTCGCTGGCATTTGAAGGTCGCCGGGATCCCATTCCAGACAATCTTCCCCTTCGATTTCACCTCGGCGAGCCTGCTCGGCCCAGGATTGAACGACCCCAACGACGACGAGACGTCCGACGATCCCGATGAAGACGAGGACGACGTCACCGACGATCGAAACGCCGACAACCCCAGCCCCGTGACCCTTCCCGGGCCGGCCTTCGAGTGGATCCTCCACCTGGTCGTTCCCGACGACGGGCTCGTCGCTTGGACACCCCCGCCTCCCTCCTCCACTCTGAGGACGACTCGGCTCCGCTGCTGAGCCGATCACCCTCCCCCGCGCTCACTGTACGTCCCTCAGCCTCTCCTGGGATTGAGCCTTTCGCGGCGCGGTTCGCGCGCGTGCGAGAAGCCGTCGCGTCAAAACCGCCTCTCCTCGCGGTTCACGACGCCGCCAGCACTACAGCCGGCATCAAGCTTTTTCTTTCGCCCTACGAGTCCATAAACGCAGCGCCGCGCCCAATGCGCGTGGGTCGCTCCTTCATATACGGATCCTCAGACATAAGGACGCAGCTATGAGTGCGCAAGAACCGGACGTGGAGTCCAATCCCGACCCCGAGGAGACTCCGGTCGAGGCGACCGCGGAGAGCATGGAGCCGGCGCCCGAGCTCACACCCCCAAGGCGGAAGATGGGCCTGGGGCAAAAGCTGATCGTGGGGGTGCTTTTGACCGTGGTTTTGGCCCCGCCGACCGCGGGGTTTTACAGCTATTTTTCCGGCGTCCCCCTGCACTTGCTCGCGTCCGCGAAAGGCAAGGAAGAGGGGAGGGAAGCCGCGGAGACTCCCACCTCGGCGAGCGTCGCGCTGGTCTCGGGTCGCGTCCACACCGTCGCGGTCCCCGACGAGGTCTGCGGTTCGCTGGGCATTCATACAGGCGACCACGACGCGATCGGGGTGGCGCTGCCGCCCTCTCATATGCGCCCGCTGGTGCTCCCCGGCTCGACCGCGCTCGACCCCAACCGGCTGGCCCGCGTCCGTGCCCGGTTTGCCCCCGCGCGCGTCGTCAAGCTGGCCCAGGTCGAGGATCCGATCCGCGCGAGCGGACGCACCGAATTCCGCGAGCTCAGACAAGGCGACCATGTGACGAAGGGCGACCTGCTGGGGGTTTTCTACAGCCCCGACGTGGCGTCCCGGAAAAATGACCTCCTGGACGCCTTGGTGCAGCTCGACCTGGACCAGAAGATCCTCGACGAGGCCGATAAGCACGCGGAGGCCGTGCCCCAGGTGTTCTTGCTCACCGAGACCCGTGCGGTACAGGGCGACCGCAACGCCATCAACCGGGCCCTGACCAATCTCAGGTTATGGGACATCCCCCAGGACGAGATCGACGCCCTGCACGCCGAGGCCAAGAAGATCTGCGCCGACAAGAACGCCTGGATCAAGACGCCAGAGGGCCGCTGGGCCAGCCGCGCCAAACAACCGGCCGCGGGGGCGAATGGCGCGGCCCAGGAACAAGAAAACCCCTGGGGCCGGGTGACCCTGCGCGCGCCTTTCGACGGCGTGGTCGTCGAACGAAACGTCACCGTCGGCGACCTGGTCGTCGACAACACCGTCAACCTGTTCCAGATCGCCGACGTCAGCCGGCTTCTGGTCGTCGCGAGCTGCCCCGAGGACGAGCTGCCGATCCTGGAGTCCCTGACCCACAACCAGAAGCGCTGGGCGATTCGCACCGTCGGCCAGAATTCGGCCTCCGGGCTCTCGGGCGCGATCGAGGAGATCGGCTACGTCATCGATCCCAACCAGCACACCGCGGTCGTCAAGGGTTACGTCGAGAATCCCGGCAGGCACATCCGCGGCGGCCAGTACGTCACCGCCACGGTCGAGATCCCGCCGCCGGTGGGCGTGGTCGAGATCCCGGCCGACGCGCTCGTGGACGACGGGCTGCAAAGCCTGGTGTTCGTGCAGCCCGACCCGGAGGCCCACGTTTTTTCGATGCGCAGGGTGCACGTCGTGCAGCGCTTCGAGCACACGGTCTTCGTCCAGGCGACGCCGATTCCGCCGGAGGAACGACTGACTGCTCGGGAATCGGAGCAGAGCCTCCTGCCCAAGGAGGCGCTTTTGCCGGGCGAGCGCGTGCTCCTGGCCGGCGCGGTCGAGCTCAAGGCGGTCGTGATGGACCTGGAATCGAGGCCCGGGCCCAAGCCGGCGCCCGACCGGCCTCTGAAATCCCGCCATCGAGCGGCGTTCGACCTCGAGTCGCCGCGGGCGGTTCCGAGCACGCGCAAGGGCTGATCGTTCGAGGCCGCCTACCGCAACGTTCGAGGGATTGCCATGATCCGCAAGCTCATCGCCTGGGCGCTCGACAATCCGCTGGTCGTGATCCTGCTCGCGCTGTTCCTGGCGGTCGTGGGGGTCTCCTCGTTCCTGAACGTGAACGTCGAGGCCTACCCCGACCCCGCGCCGGCGATCGTCGAGGTGATCGCGCTCTTCCCAGGCGCGTCGGCCCAGGAGGTCGAGCGCCAGGTCACCATCCCCCTCGAGGTGACCTTCGCCGGCATGCCGGGCCTTAAGAAGACGAACAGCAAGTCGCTCTTCGGCCTCTCCGACCTCAAGATGACCTGGCACTACGGCAGCGACTATACGTACCAGGCGGCTCGCCAAGAGATCATCAACCGCATGTCGACGATCTCGCAACCGCTACCTCCAAACGTGACCCCGGCCATCTCGCCCGAATCCCCCACCGGCGAGATCTTCCGCTATGTGATCAAGGTTCCCAAGGAGAAATCCGGGCGCGAGATTTACACCCTCAACGACGTCAAGGCCATGCAGGACTGGGTGCTCGAGCGCGAGTTCCGCACGGTCCCGCGGATCGTCGACATCACCAGCTTCGGCGGCACGATCAAGCGCTACGAAGTCGAGCCCGATCCCGACCGCCTGCGCCGCTACGGAGTCACGCTCTCCCAGCTTCAGAACACGCTCGCCAACAGCAATGCCACGGTCGGAGGCGACTACCTGAACCAGGGCCAGGTCGCCGTGACAGTCCGCAGCGTGGGCCTCTTCGGCGGCGGGTTGGACCCCGTCAACAAGGTGCTCGCCCTCAAGGATCCAGCCGCCGCTGCCTCGATCCTCCGCGCCGAGGAACTGCGCAGGATCCGCGAAATCCGCGGCCTGGTGGTCACCTCCGTCAACAACCAGCCGATCCGCGTCGAGGATCTGGTCGAGGGCGGCCGGGTCTCCCCGGGCGAGCTCCCCGGCGAAAAGGGCGTCGTCGTGAGCAATCAGACCCGGCTCGGACGCGTCGGCTACTGGGGCGCGGACCGCGAACGGCCCCCTGGGTCGACTCTTACCCTCCACGACGTCGGCCGCGACGACGACGACCGCGTCACCTGCATCGTCCTGTTGCGCAAGGGCGAGGAGACCCTCCCCGCCCTCCGCGACGTCAAGGCCAAGGTCGACCAGATCAACGACCCCGCCGCCGGCCGGCTCTTGCCCGGAACCTCGATCCAGCCCTATTACGACCGCACCGACCTGCTCCACATCACCACCGAAACCGTCACCGAAAACCTCGTCCTCGGCATCGTGCTCGTGGTCTCGATCCTGTTCATGTTCGTCAACAACATCAAGACCGCCGTCATCGTCGCCATCAACATCCCGCTCGCCCTCTTGTTCGCCTTCACCATGCTCTACGTCCGCGGCAAATCGGCCAACCTGCTCTCGATCGGCGCGGTCGATTTCGGAATCATCGTCGATTCGTCGGTGGTCGTCGTGGAAAACATCTACCGCAACCTGGCCTCGAACAATTACCCCGACCTGCCGATCAAGGAACGGATCCTGCTCTTCGTCCAGGAGATCGACCACGCACTTTTATATTCTGTTTTGATCATGGTTTGTGCCTTCGTGCCCCTGTTCGCCATGACCGGCCCCGAGGGGCAGCTCTTCGGGCCGATGGCCCAGACCTACGCCTTCTCGCTGGGCGGGGCCCTGGTGCTGGCCCTGACCTTGACCCCCGTGTTGTGCATGCTGCTTTTCAAGAATTTCAAGCCGGTCCAGGAGAATCTGCTGGTCCGGGTCTTGAAAACGCGCTATCTGGCGCAGCTCCGGCTTTGCCTCGCCTTTCCCAAGACCACCTGCGCGGTCATGGCCTTCTTGATCGGCGGCACGGCCTGCTTGATCCCCCAATTGGGCCGGGAGTTCATGCCCGAGCTCGAGGAGGGAAACCTCTGGCTGCGCGGCATCGGGCCGCTGAACATGAGCCTCGACCACCAGGTGTCGCTCGCCAGGCAGGCGCGGTCGATCATCGCGTCGTATCCCGAGGTCGAATCGATCGTCACCCAGAGCGGCCGCCCCGACGACGGCACCGACACCGAGGGCTACTACAGCGGCGAGTATTTCGTGCCTCTACGCTCGCAGGAGGCCTGGCCCAAGCTCATGCCCCAGACCGGCTGGAGAAGCTGGATCTGGGGGTCGACTCGCGCCCGCACCAAGCGCGAACTGGTGGACGCGATGAACGCCGAACTCGAACGCGTGATCCCCGGCATCGTCTGGAACTTTTCGCAAAACATCCGCGACAACGTGCTCGAGGCCCTGTCCGGCGTCAAGGGGGACAACTCGCTCAAGATCTTCGGCCCCGACCTTGACCAGCTCGAGCTCCTGGCCGAAAAAGCCGAGGATCGCCTGCGCGAAGTTCGCGGGATTGCCAACGTCGGGATCTTCCACGTCCGGGGCACCTCGCACCTCGAGTTCCGGGTCGATCCCGAAAAATGCCAGAAATGGGGAGTGATGACGGCCGACGTCAACAACGTCATCCAGAGCGCGGTCGGCGCTCGGGCCATGTCGAGCATGGTCGAGGGCGAGAAACTCTTCGACATCTCGACGCGCTGGCCCAAATGGCGGCGAAACGACGAATCGTCGATCCTCGACATCCCCGTCGACGTCGTCAACAACCAGGTCGTCGTGCCCCAGGGATCGAGCCTCACCCCCAACGCGGCCGGCCACGCCCTGCCTCCGCCCGCGACCTCCGGCAGCCTGGCCGACACGTCGAACCCCATCAGCAGCACCCCACGCATCCGCCTGGCCGACCTGGTCACTCCCGTCGGCGCCGACTACGCCCCCGACCCCGCCGGCCGGTTCAATCGCGCGGGCTACTCGACCATCTATCGCGAGCAAGGCAAACGTCTGATCGCCATCAAATTCAGCGTCCGCGGCCGCGACCTCGGAAGCGCCGTCGACGAGGCCAAGGCCAAAACCAAGGATCTCTTCCAGATCCCCTATCGCGCCGTCTGGAGCGGCGAATTCGAGCAAATGGAAGAAGCCAACGGCCGCCTCCTCTGGATCATACCCCTCTCCCTGGGCCTGATCTTCATCCTCCTCTACTCGGCCTTTCGCTCGATCCTCGACACCGTCGTCATCTTCAGCAACGTCTTCGACGTCGCCGTCGGCGGCGTCTGGTCGCTCTACCTCACCGGCACCAACTTCAGCGTCGCCGCCGCCGTCGGATTCGTCTCCCTCTTCGGCATCGCCATCATGGAAGGGCTCTTGCTCATCTCGTATTTCAACGCCCTCCGCGCCCAGGGCCTCGAGCTCCACGACGCCATCATCCAGGGATCGCTCAAACGCGTGCGCCCCGTGATGATCACCGCCATGACGGCCATCCTGGGCCTCTTGCCGGCGGCCCTCTCAACCAAGATCGGCGGCCAGACCGCCCAACCACTGGCGATCGTCGTGGTCGGCGGCATGACCGTCACGCTCTTCCTCGACCGCTATCTGATGCCTGTGCTCTACAGCTTCTACGGCGACCGCGAACCCCCCGCCGGCGGCGGCGGCATGGCCCACTGATTCTCACGCAACCCCGTTTCCCAGACCCCGTCGAACCTCGACCTCATGCTCAACAGGGCCTTCACCATGCTCGAAAAGATCCTGGGCGGCGCCAGTGCCCCCGGCCAGGCAAGTCGGCGAGCGGCCGCGGCGTTCAACCTTCCCAACCGCGACGTCGATCCCAGCGTCCGTGGCGTCATGGACTCCGACGCGATCCTCTGGTTCGGACCAACCACGACTGCGGAAGCCCACGCCGCGGCCGCGGCCTGCCTCGAATTCCGCACCCCTTTCATGCCGGTTTACCCCGACGCGTCGTTCGAGCCCGCCCACATCGCCCGCTGGCTCCACGAAACCCAGATCCGGATCCTCCACGTCGACGGCTGCCACGAAGACCAGGATCCCGGAATCGGTGAGCGCGTCGAATGGTTCCTGATCGAGGTCTTCCGCCTGCTCGGCCACAAAGGCGGCTGATCCCAACACGAAGCTCCGCCGGGCGGAACAGTCCCTTCGCCTCCTTGAGCTCGGGGCTTGGCTTCCGCGCGCTCCGGGATCATCTGACTGGAATTCCTCAAGGATCCGCCCCTGCCGCGCCGATAGCCCTCGCGTAGGCACGACGGCAAGGAGGCAAGTCGAATGGGACGAAACGAGGCGAAAGGGCGACACGGCGACGGGGCAAACCGGGCCGACGATTCGCCCGCGGGCGCGAAACCCGTCAAGGTGACTCTCCATCTCAGCGTCGAGACCGCGCAGCGACTTGGCGTCGAGTCGGCGATGCGGCGCATCTCGCAGTCGGCCATCGCCGAGGAGGTTCTGGCTGCCTACCTGAGCCGCTGGCAACTCCCCGCCGTGGGAGATCCCAGCCGGAAGGAAGCCGGATGACCAGACGGGAGCGGCAATCGTTCGAGTGCCCCCGGCCCCGGAAAGCGGAGTCCGTTTGATGTCGATGCGTTGGCTGACGCTGGTCTGTCTGGTTCCGCTGGTGGGGGGCTGCAACACGCCCCCCCTGCGGAGCATTGATCAGACCGTGTCGGAGGTCGTCGCGCATCCCTTTGACGTGGCGCCCGGGCCCGCCCGGAAGCCGGTCGAGCCGGCCCCCGCCGAGGGCGCGGTCGCGCCCACGCCGCCGGCCGTCGCGGCAACGCCTGTCGCGCCCCCGACCGACGCCACCGCGGCCCCGCACGCGGCGAACGGGCCGCGCCGAGACGCGAACATCGTTCAAGCCTCGTACACGCCAGCCGGCCAAACGGCGCGCAACCAGCCCTCGCCCACGCCGGCGAAGTTTCAATTGACGATTCCCCCGGAGATCCCCGGCTCGGAGACGCCGCTCGTCACACTCCCCGACGATCGCGAAAAACGCCCGGAGGCCATCGCCCACATGTTTCCCCGGCTGCCACCGCTGCCGGAAGAACCGATCCCGCAACCTGGTCCGGACGGCCGTCCCTACACCCTTGCCGACCTTCAGCGCCTCGCCGCCGCCAACAGCCCGCTCCTGCGCCAGGCCGCCGCCGACGTCGAGGCCGCCCGCGGCCTCATGGTCCAGGCCGGCCTCTACCCCAACCCCACCGTCGGCTACGAAACCGCCCCCAACGCCAACAACACCGGCTCGACCACCCTGGGCGTCTTCGTCGATCAAGTGATCAAGATGGGAGGCAAGCTCACCCTCGCGAGCGCGGCCGCCCGCATGAACCTGATCGTCGCCCAGCTCGCGTTTCTCCGCGCCCGCTACAACCTCGCCACGACCATCCGGGGCGACTATTACACCCTCTTGGTCGCCAAGGAAACGGTCCGTGTCAACAAGGGACTCGCGCATTTCACCGACGAAATCTACCGGCTGCAAGCCGACCTCCTGGCCGGCGGGTTCGCCGCCAGCCACGAGGCGACCGCCCTGAGATCCCAGAGCTTCCTGGTGCGCCTGGGATACAAGCAAGCCATCGCAAATTATATGTTCGCATGGAAAGAGCTCGTGGCCGACATGGGTCTCAAGCAGTTGCCCTTGAGCACGGTCGAGGGTCAGGTCGATCGCCTGGTCCCTTATTTCGACTACGACGCCGTCCTCGCCCATGTGCTCCAGAACCACACCGACGTCTTGACCGCCCGCAACAACCTGGAAGGGGCTCGCTACGGCCTCAAACTCGCCCGGGCGACCCCCGTGCCCGATATCGACGTCCGCGGCGACCTCTTCAAGGAGCACCAGGTGTTTCCGCTCCAGAATTACTATCAACTCAGCATCGGAATCCCTTTTCCGATCTGGGACCGGAACCAGGGCAACATCCGCACGGCCGCCGCCGGGCTGGCTCGAGCCGCCGAAGGGCCGCACCAGGTCGAGGTCGCCCTCACGACCGGCCTCGCCGCGGCCTACGCCTCGTACAAAACCAACCTCGCCGCCGTCGAGTATTACCGCCGCGACATCCTGCCCGATCAGGTGCGCTATTACCGGGGCGTGTTCGAAAGGCGCAGAATCGACCCCTCGGTGGCCTTCGGCGACCTCGTCCAGGCCCAGCAAGTCCTGGTCGCCGACGTGACGGCCTACCTGGGCATTCTGGGCTCGCTCTGGAACTCGGTCGTGAGCGTCGCCGACTTCATCCAGACCGACGACCTCTATCAACTGGGCAAGCCGCTCGAGCTCCCCGAGTTGCCCGACCTCGAG
>DAIDHE010000017.1 GCA_027459775.1 Planctomycetales bacterium
GCGTCGTCGAGCCGCTTGAGCACGAACACGCCCGCCCCCTCGGCCACCACCAGGCCGTCGGCCTCCCGATCAAAAGGAGCGGGCCGGCCGCGCGGCGATAGAGCCCGGAGCTGCGAAAAGCCCATCTGCGTGTACAGCGAATCGGGCCGCGAAACCCCGCCGCACAGCATCGCCGCGACCTCGCCCGAGCGCAGAAGATCCACGCCCAGCTTGATCGCGTAGAGCGAGGAGGCGCAGGCCGCGTCGATTGTGAACGCGGGCCCCTTGAGCCCAAGCGCCCGCGCGATCACCGCGGCCGGCAGCCCAGCCGGAAACGCATCGATCGCGTCGACCGCACTCAGCACGTTCGAAGCTCGGCCCAGAAACGCCTCGTCAAAGGCCCCGCCCAGCAGACCCTCGGTCAGTCTCGCGGCCGTCTCGGTCGGGAGCACGACGTTGCCGAGGATCACTCCCACCTTGGCGCGGTCGACGCCCGCCATCGAGCTCGAGCGCCAGGCAGCGCTCGCGGCATGAACGGCCAACCGATGGAGCGGATCAAGCGACTCCAGATCATCGCGATCGAGCTCAAGCTCGTCGGCATCCAGCTCTGGCGTCGCGACGAATCCGCCCCGCCGCGAGTAGACGTGATCGGCCAGGGCGATGCCCGGATCAAAGGCGGCCTCGGGATCGAGTCGCCAGCGCCCTCGAGGTGCGTCCGAGGTCGCGTCTCGGCCGCGGCGGACGAGATCCCACAGTTCCTCGGGCGAGCCCGCGCCCGGAAACACGCAGCCCATCCCCACGATGACGACCGCTCGAGACGCGTCCTGCTCGTGATCCACCGGCATTAGTCGACCCGCGAGAGAGTGGACGCAGCCGATCCGTGGCCCTGAACCAGCAACTGATTGCGCCGAAACGCACGCTTGAGCGAGGCGTCGACCACGCACTCGTAGGCCTCGATCCGCGCGACCAGATCCCCCCCCGCGGTCGTGAACTCGACGTCGGCGACCGCGCGTGAATCACTCGACCACGTCACAAGCGCGGTCACACGGACCCCCTCGGCGGGGAACCGCGCGACCAGCTGGCGATACGATCCGACCGCGGTCGGCAACGAGTTGTGGCCCAGCCGCTGCCGGCACCAGATCGTCATGAGCTGAAATGCACAGTCGAGGGCCAAGGGGTCGGTGAGCCAGCCGCTGCGCAGCGGACGCTCGAGCCACCGCGCGGGCGCGGGCGCCACCGCCGCCCAACCCCGGACGCCGGCCGCGCTCAACGCCTCGATTCGCTCGAGCCCCCGCAGCTCAGGGCCGTGAAACAAAACGTCGCGATAGACGTCGTCGGGATCGAGCGGAACCTCGCTCAATGGATCGAGCGCGAGCCGCGGCGGCGCGGACCCACCCAGCTCGCCCAGCAGCACACGCGCTCTCGCATGCACGTATTCGCGCCCCTTGCTCGTCCGCCCGCGGAGCTCGACCGGCACGATCAGCCGGCCCGCCGAGCGCTCGGCCGGGGCCAGATGCGTCTCGAGCTCGACTCCGCGGGCATCGGTCAGGACCACGCCCTTGAAAAGCTTGAGCTCGTCCACGCCATGGAGGGGCAAGCCCGGATGGCGCTGAACCGCCCCCTCGGCGAGCCACTCAAGCACGAGCGCCATCGGCAGCACGGCGTGGCCGTCGATCACGTGCGACCTGAGCACCGGCACGGCGTCGACGCTCACCTGGCGCCGGCCCACGATCTCGGTCGCCGCGGTCTCGATCGCCCGCGTCAAGGGGGGAATGACCTCGGGAGGCGGCTCGGGAAGCGAACCCGCCATGACCACCAACTCGACCGGGCCGCCCGGCGGCGTCCGCAACAGGTCGGCCACCAGCCGCGCGCCTTGATCGAGCGGGATCAGATCGAGCCCCTCGCGCTCGAACACCTGGCGCAGGCCTGCGTCGACCATCCCCCCGGCCCATGGCCCCCAGTTGAACGAAACCACCCGGGTACGCGGCTGCCGGCCGGCGATCGACTGGGCCTCCTTGTTGAGCGCCTCGTTCGCCGCCGCGTAGGCCGCCTGGCCGACGCGCCCGAATCGCGCGGTCGACGACGAAAACAAAACGACGAAGTTGAGCGCCCGCGGATCCACCGCCGCGAGCAGGTTGCGCAATCCGGCGACCTTGGTCTCGTGGACGTCGCGAAACTGTTCGAGCGTCAGGTCGACGATCCGGCGATCGGCGATGACGCCCGCGCCATGGATCAGCCCCCGCGGCTCGCCGTGCGCGCGGCGAACCCGTTCGACGAGCCCGGCGACCGCGTCGGGGTCGCGGACGTCGACGGCGTGATAAACGGCCTGCGCGCCCAGGGCCTCGATTCGCGCCAGGGTGCGCCTGATCTCGCGCTCGGCCAGGATCGCCCGCGCCCGTGCGGCCAGCTCGCGGGGCGAGAGCCGCCCGCGCTCGAGCAAGACCCGCCTGAGCTCGGCCTCGGTCGCGCAGTGGACCGTCGCGGGATCCTCGGCCGGCTTGAGCGCGGCCCGGCCCAGCAGGACGAGCCTCGGCCCGAACTGCTCCGCGAGCGCCACCGCGGCCGCCGCGGTGACGCCCCGCGCACCCCCGCTCGCCAGCACCACCTGACCGCGTTCGATCGGCGCGAACGACCCAACACCCGCGTGCACGAACGGGTCGAGCTCGACTCCAAATCGACCGGTTCGGCCGAGCCCGACCTCGACGGGACCACTCGCGAACAGCTCGTCGGCGATGTGGCGGGCGGCCTCGCCGGCGTCGAGCGCGGGCTCGACGTCGATCGCCTTGCATGCGACCGTGGGCCATTCCAGGGCCGCAGTCTTGGCCAGGCCCGCGAGCGCGCCTGACGCGGGGTCGGCGTCGGCTGAAAGGCCGCCAAAACCAAACCCGCCCCCCAGCCGCGAGACCGTCGCCAGCACTCCGCCCCCGCGCTCGGCGGCCTGATTCAGGCCCGGCCCAGCCGCGCGGAGCAACCCAAAAGCCTGCTCCAGAAAACCCTCCCCGGCCCCCCGCGACGGCGCCATGATGACCAGCCCCGCGGGCGGAGGATCGCCCCCCTGCGCTTGATCCAGCGAAACCAGGACCGGGCGGCCGCCACGCTCGCGAATCGCCGCGGCCAGGGCCGGCGCCAATCCCGAGCCGTCGTCCACGACCCAGACCACTCCATCGACCACGATCGGCCGCTCGCCGCCTCGCCTTTCGTCCAGACGAACCAGACGCGGCACATAAACCCCAAGCGGCGCCCGAGAATCGTGCGCCGGCCTGGCTGGCGACCCCGCGGCCGACGCCCCGGCGGGCTGCCGAGCAGGCTCGACCGGGCAAGCCGCGGCGGGTTTCTCGCCCAGCGCCGCGATGATCTCGCGAAGCGTCGAAAGACCCGCGAGCTCTTCCGACTCGATCATCCGCAAGCCCGGCGACCGATCCTGAACCGCCGAGAGGATCTCGACCCGCTTGATCGAATCGATGCCGAGATCGGCGTCAAGCGCCATGTCGAGCTCGAGCATTTCGACCGGATAGCCCGTTTTCTCGGCGACCGTATCAAGCACGACCCGCTCGAGATCGCCCGAGGGCGCCGTCGCCCCCGCTGCGCCGGCCGCGCCGGTTGCCGCGGGGGCCGGTGAACGGCCGAGGAATTCGACGATCGCGCGGATCGTGCCCAGGCCGGCGATCGTCTCGGCGTCAGGCCGGATCGCGCCCGGCAGTCGTTCCTCGAGCGCTGAGAAGATCTCGACTCGTTTGATCGAATCGATGCCGAGATCGGCGTCGAGCGCCATGTCGAGCTCGAGCATCTCGGCCGGATAGCCGGTCTTGTCGGCGATCGCCCCCTTGATCGCGCGAACGATCGCATCCTGATCCGTCTGGTCGGCGGAGGAAGCGCTCGCCGCGGCCGCCGCGGGCTCGGCACCCGCCCCGAGGGCGCATTCGAGGATCCCCCGCAGGGTGGTGATCGAGCCCAACTGCTCGGGAGCGAACGCCGGCAGCTCGGGTGCTCGTTCCTGGAGCGCCGACAGGATCTCGACCCGCTTGATCGAGTCGATTCCCAGGTCGCCGTCCAGCGTTTGATCGAGGTCGAGCGCCTGGGGAGGGTAGCCCGTCTTGTCGGCGACGACCTCGATCAAGAGCCGCTCGAGTGCATCGTGCCGCGGCGGAGTCGCGGCCGCGGTCGCGGCCGGCCAACCGGCCGCGGGGGCCGTCGCCAATCGAGTCGGCTCGGGGCGCTCGCCATTCTGATGAGGCGCTTGGCCCAACGCGGGCCGCGCAACGCGGCGAGGCTCGTCGTCAGGGCTCGCCACGGTGGGTTCAGGGCGCCGCCGCCCATCCTCGAGCGCGGGCGCCTCTCCGCTCGGAACCACGCCAAACACGATTCGCTCCTGGTCCTCGAGCAGCTTCAGCAACGCGGCCTGCGTCTTTTCTTGGCCCTCGAGAAACAGCCGGTGCAGCTCGGCCGTGCGCTCGGCCATGCGCTCGAGCGCGGCCAGGTTCTGGCGGGACTGCTCGAGCAACCCCCCTCGCTCCTCACTCCGGGGCGGCCGGGGATCGAGGCGGCGGCCGCCAGGCTGCCGCGCGACGCCGTTGCCTCGCGGATCCCGCGGCAAGGACTCGCCGTTGTCGTGTGTTCCATTGGCGTGGCTGGGATAATACTCTGGCGACGAATTCATGATCCGGTCGTTCTCATCCTGATTACGAGTCTCGACCGGGGGCGTCCAGGGCGAGGTTCGCTCGACCTCGCGAGGTCGGCTTGTCACCGTTTGAACGCCTCCCGGCGCGGGGCGAGACGCCGCCTCGGCTGGTTTCGCCGCCGCCTCGCCGGGTTTCTTGTTGGCCCCACAGACCTTGACCACGAGACCAGGCTTGCGCGGGCGGGCGGCAGGCGCCGTCGGGGCGTCGTCGAAGCGGCGAAGTGCCACATCATACCCCAGCGCGGCCAGGCTTGCGAGCGCGCAGGCCAGATCGTGCAGCCCCCCTATCTTCCCCTTCGAGGCGTCCACGGCGAGCACGACGTTCTCGCGTTTTTCGAGGATCGAACGGACGAGCCCGGTGAGCTTGGAGTCGGGCCCGACCTCGAGAAAGACCCGCGCCCCGGCGGCGTGCATGGCCTCGATCTGGGCCACGAACTCGACGGGGCTGGCGAGCTGCCCGGCCAGGAGCTCGCGCGCGAGATCGGCCGGCTCGGGGTAGGGGGCGGCCGTGGTGTTGGCATAGACCGGGAGCTTGCCGGGTGCGAATGAGACCGCGCTCATCGCGTGTCGAAACGGGGCCTGGGCGCTCGCGACGAGCGGACTGTGAAACGCGGCCGATACCTGCGCGAGCCGGGTCGCCACCCCGCGCGACTCGAGTGCCGCCCGGGCCCTCTCGACTTCGCCCTTCTTTCCCGAGACCACGCACTGCTCGGGCGCGTTCTTGTTCGCGACCACCAGATCGAGCCCAAGCTCGCGCACGAGCCGGCTGGTCCGCTCGGGAGCGGCGAAAACCACCAGCATCGCCCCCTCGCCATCGGCCGCGCACCGGCCCATGAGCGACCCCCGCACCCAGGAGAGCCGGGCGAACGCCGCTTCGTCGATCCGCCCCGCCGCCAGCAGCGCGGTCAACTCGCCGAAACTATGCCCGGCCGCCAGGTCGGGCCGCACGCCAAACCCTTCGAGAATTCGCGCCATCCCCAGGCTGATCGCGCCCAAGGCCGGCTGCGCCAGCCGGGTGTCGCGCAGGATCGCCTCGCACCGCCGCCGGCTCTCATCGTCGTAAACCCGCGTGGGGTAAATCGCATCGGCCAGGGAAATCTCGCCTCCGCCCTCGAACCGATTCAAAAGCGCGAGCGCGTCGCGCATCGCCGGGAACCGGCACGCCAGCTCGCGACCCATGCCGACGTACTGCGAGCCCTGGCCCGGAAAGAGCATGGCCAGCAGGCCCGGCGGCCCGCCGGCGCCGCTCAAGATCCGCTCCGCGCCCGGCCGCGCCCGGTCGCGCGGCCGCCCCAGCTCGGCGATCCGCCGCCTCGCCAGCGCCGCCAGCTCGGCCGGCTGGTCGCGGTCGCGCACGGCCACCCAGAGCAGACGATGCTCGTGGCGGGGGCTGAAGTCGGCCCGGCCCTGGCTCGCAAGCGCCCGAAATTCATCCCAGGTCGCGACTCGCTCATAGGGCTCGAGCGCCCGCGCCAGGTCGTCGACCCGGTCAGCCGACAAGGCCGCGATCTGCACGTCGCCGTCCCAGTCGACGGTCGCCGGCCGAGGGCCGGCCTCCTCGAGCACACAGTGATAATTGCTGCCGCCAAAGCCAAACGCGCTCACCGCCGCCCGACGAGGATGACCGGGGCTCTCGAGCCACGGCCGCGGCGCCTGATTCAAATAGAACGGCGACCGACCCTCCGCCAGCGAATCGATCGGCCGCTGGACCTTGATCGACGGCGGCAGCACCTTGTGCTCGAGCGCCAGGATCGCCTTGATCAGCCCCGCCGCCCCCGCCGCCGCCTTGGTGTGCCCCACCTGAGACTTCACCGACCCCAGCGCACACCAGCCGCCGCCCCGCTCCTCGCCCCCGTAAACTTGCTCGAGGGCCGTCAGCTCGACCGCGTCGCCCACCCGGGTCCCCGTGCCATGAGCCTCGACCAGCTCGACCGTCGCCGGCGAAACCCCCGCCAGCTCGTACGCCCGCTCAAGAGCCCTCGCCTGACCCGCCGCCGACGGCGCGTAGACCGCCTGACCCTTGCCATCGCTCGATGTCCCCATCGACCGGATCACCGCCCGCACCCGGTCGCCGTCGCGAATCGCGTCCGCCAACCGCTTGAGCACCAGTATCCCCACCCCCTCGCCCAGAATCGTGCCGTCGGCCTGGGCGTCAAACGGCCGCGCGTCGCCCGTCGGCGACAGGGCGGGCGTTTTGCTAAAACACATATACATGAAAATGTCATTGAATGTGTCGACTCCGCCCGACAGCGCCATGTCGCAGCGGCCGGCGGCCAGCTCGAGCATGGCGAGATTGACGGCGGCCAGCGAGCTGGCGCAGGCGGCGTCGACGACGCAGTTCGAGCCCTTGAGGTCGAGCCGGTTGGCGATCCGGCCGGCGGCGACGTTGCCCAGCAGCCCCGGGAACGAATTCTCCTGCCAGGGTGTGTACGAGGCGGTGATTCTCGCGACCACCTCCTCGGCGACCTTGGGATCGACGCCGGCCGCGTCGAGCGCCCGTTGCCAGATGGGCCGGCCCAGCCGGGCGCCCAGGGGCACGACCATCTCGAGAGCGCCCGTCACGCCCAGGATCACGCTCACGCGCTCGCGGTCAAACGCCCGTTCGGCCGGGTAGCCGGCGTCCTCAAGGGCGCGTTGGGCGGCCAGAAGGCCCAGCAGCTGGGTGGTGTCGGTGGCCTCGATCGCGTGGGGCGCGATCCCGAACTCCATGAGCGGAAAGTCGACCGGCTCGAGAAAGCCGCCGCGGCGGGCGTAGGTGCGATCGGGGGCCTTGGGGTCGGGGTCGAAATAATCCTCGGGCCGCCAGTGCGAGGGCGGGACGTCGCTGATCGAGTCCTTGCCGCCCCGGATGTTGGCCCAGTACCGCGCCAGGTTCTCGGCTTGGGGAAACAGGCATCCCATTCCGATGACGGCCACCGGGACGGCGCTCCTTGGATCGGACGAATTCAACACGCTGCCCTTTCGATCGGCGGAATGATGTCGGGGGAAGGCGACCCGCGGCTCGCCGGCCCGGATTCAATCGAGTGTTATGCTAGGATAAGAACCGCCGATTCTCAATCGGGCTCGTCTGGAGCGGGGCTAGTCGAGGCGTCCCCGGCGGCAGCGCGACCCCCTGAACACGCAGCATCCCGGCCCGCGCCAGCACCGCCGCCCCATGCAGAATCGCCCACGCCGCCACGGGCGCGCTCCGCGCCTCCAACGGCTCGAGCCACGTCCCACGCACCCAATCATTGAACGCCGCCATCGCCGGTCCACACCAGATCTGATAGTCGACCACCCGCTCGGGGTCGCCCGTGTTGGCCCATTGCGACGACATCCCCAGATACCAGCGAAAGACGAGCGCCATCTTGCGCTTGGGATCGCTCCGCGCACGCTCGATCCGGGCCGGGTCGCGGGTCGCGAAATACGCCTGCGTCTCCTGCCAAATCGTCTCCAGAGGCGCCCGAAAGATGGTCTTCTCGAGCGTCGCGCGCTCGGCCGCCGGGATCTCGTCCAGACTCTCGTGCGTTCGATAGAGCTCGTAAAGCCGGGCGGCCCGCATCGCGAACAGGGTGCCGCGCTTGAGCACCTGGACCTTGACCCCCATCTCGAACATGTCGGCCGCCGGGGCCATCGCGACGTCGGCCTGCCGCGCCTGGGCCAGCATTCCGCGCACCGTTTCGCTCGTGCCAGCCTCGACACAGCCCTGGTTGATCGAGCCGGTCACGATGTAGTCCGCCCCCATGGCAAACGCGGCCGCCGCCGCCCACGGAGTCGAGATCCCCCCCGCGGCCCCCACCCGGATCGGCCGCGCGTCTCGATCCCGTGAACCCAGCCGGTCCCGCAGCGCGATCAGGCTGGGTAACTGCGCGATCGCCGGCTGATTGTCGGTGTGACCCCCCGAATCGGCCTCGGCCGTCACGTCGTCGGCCATGGGAACGAGCGCCGCCAGCTCGGCCTCGCGGGCCGTGATCTTGCCCTGCTCGACCAGCTCGGCGAGCATCTTCCCAGGCGCGGGCGACATGAACCGCGTCGCCACCTCGACCCGCGAGACCTTCGCGATGATCCGGTTTGCCGGAACCACCCGGCCCGACGCATCGCGCCTGAGCCCCGTCGCCCGGTAACGCACCACCGCCGGCGTCAAGTTCAGAAACGCCGACGCCTCCACCAGCCGCACCTTGCGCCTCAAGTACAGGTCGACGACCGCGCCTTCCATGTCCGATTCGCCAGGGCTGTGAATCAGGTTGTAAGCCCGCGGGATCTCGGGCTCGAGCTCGCGATCGAGCCGGTCGACGGCCCGCTCGACCTCGGCCAAGGGGAGCCCGGCCGCCCCGAACACGCCCAGGAAACCCCGCCGGCCCATGGCCTTCACCAGCTCGACCGAGCCGATGCCATTCGCCATCGCCCCGGACATGCACGCGAACCGCACGCCGTGATCCGCGCGAAAGGCCGCTCCGCCCAGATCCTCGGGACGACACGCCGGGACGTAGGCCGACGGCTCCCCGCCCAGGTCGGGCTGGTCGCCCCCCTCGAGAACGACCTCGAGACCTCCTGGCCGCCGGCGAACCCGGAACGCCTGCTCGACGCGCTCCAGCGCCTGCTCGACGCCCAAGGCGAATGAAGAGACCTCGACCACGTTCAGACGCTCCAGGGTGTCGGTCGAATCAAGCCAGGTGGACTCAGTCTCGGTCGCTCGCCCAGCCGCCCCGCGCGGCCGGGGTTCGAACCCGATGGAAATGCGGCCCGGGCAACCCCGCCCCGGCCACCCCCTCCGAAAGCAAAAACGGGGCGAGATTATGGTGAACCGTCTGGATCGCCGGCCCAAGCCCCGCCGCCGCGATCAACTCTTGAAACCGCGCCGCCGACGCATGATGGACGCTCCCCTCGACCGTCGCCACGCAAACGTCGTAAATCATCCAGCCCCAGGCACTATCGCGATAGCCGTCAATTAGCAACAGCCGCCCGCCCGGGCGCAGCACCCGAGCCATCTCCTGAACCGCCCGATCCTGCCTCGGATAATGATGAAAGCTGTTGGCGCAGGTCACCACGTCGAACACGCCCGATTCAAACGGCAAATTCTCGCTGTCGCCCTGCACCGGCAACACCCGCCCCGCGTGCTCGCGCCACCGCGATCGACCCTTCGCCAACATGCCGCCAACCAAATCAATCCCCCAGACCTCCGCGTTCGGCAATTCCCGACGCACAAGCGCGGCGAACACGCCCGTCCCACAGCCAATATCCAGAAGGCGGAACGGTCGATCACCCACCGCCTCGCGAATCCGCCGAATCAGCGCGCGGTGCGACGGCCCAAACAACAGCCACTGCAAAATCGATCGATCGTAGCTCTCGCTCCAGCGCGTAAACTCACGCACGGCCAGGTCTTTCTCCTCACGCATGATCGGCCTCCATGCCGTGTCGCCAGGTCGCTCGAGCTCGCCCGCCTCCCTGTTCCCACTTCAACCCCAACGGTCTTAACGAATATCGGCCGCGCTCGCAACCCAGAATCGTCCCAGATTGTGTTCAATACGCAGCTTACGAACGCCGTTGAAAGCCCCGCTCGAGCCGTCTACCATGTCCCATGGCGGCAATTCGCATCCCGAACGAGCCGCCCAAAGGAGGTCGACCGTGCAAGCAAGCACACAAAAAGCCCCGATCTATCTCGACAATCACGCGACCACCCGCGCCGATCCCCGGGTGGTCGAGGCGATGCTTCCTTTCTTTCTCGACGAGTATGGAAACGCCGCCAGCAGCTCGCACCGGTTTGGCTGGGCGGCGGCCGACGCGGTCGATCGGGCACGCGAGCAAGTCGCGGCGGCGCTTGGGGTTGAACCCGGCGGCATCGTGTTTACCTCGGGGGCGACCGAGTCCAACAACCTGGCCCTCAAGGGGCTCGCTCGCGGAAGCTCGGGCGCTGGCCGCACCCATTTGATCACCGCGGCGAGCGAGCACCGCGCGGTGCTCGACCCCATGAAACGGCTGGCCCGTGAGGGTTTTGATCTGACCATCGTCGGCTGCGACGGCGAAGGATTGGTCGATCCCGATCGAGTCGCGGCCGCGATCACCGACAAGACGCTCATGGTCTCGGTGATGACCGCGAATAACGAGGTCGGCGCGATCAACCCGATCGCCGAGATCGGCCGGATCTGCCGCGCCCGCGGCGTTTTCGTGCATACCGACGCCGCCCAGGCCGTCGGCAAGATCCCCGTGGTCGATCTGGTCAATCACGTCGATTTGCTCAGCCTGTCAGCGCATAAACTCTACGGTCCCAAGGGGATCGGAGCGCTTTACGTGAATCGCCAGCGGGGGATGAAGCTGCTCCCGTTGTTTGATGGCGGCGGCCACGAGCGCGGGCTGCGTAGCGGCACGCTTCCCGTCCCGCTCGTGGTCGGGCTAGGCGCGGCCGTCGCGATCGCCGACCGCGAGCGCCCCGCCGAGGCCGAGCAAATCCTCATCCTGCGCGAGCGGCTCAAGACGGCCCTCGAACGCCTGATCCCCGCCACCCAGGTGAACGGTCCCGCCGCGAACCGGCTGCCCGGGAATCTGAACATGAGCTTTCAGGACGTCGACGGGAGTGCATTGCTCATGACCTTGCGCGACCTGGCGGTGAGCTCGGGGTCGGCCTGTTCGTCGACGGAACCGGAACCGAGCCATGTTCTCATGGCGATGGGCCTGGACGAAGAGACCGCGCGTGCGAGCCTTCGCTTTGGTCTGGGCCGGTTCACCACGGCCGACGAAGTCGACCGGGCCGCCCAGGCCGTCGCCATCGCGGTCGCCGCGCTCCGGGAACACAGCATCGCGTGGCCAGGACGGGGGTGACGCCGGATTTGACTTCGGTGTAAGATAAAGGTGACGAGGCGGGCTCGAGACGACGCCGACCTCGAACCTTGCCCTACCTGTTCCAACCATGGAGCTTCGATCAATGAGCGTGACGCTGACCGAGAAGGCCGCGAGCGAAGTCAAGAAGATCATCGTCGACCAGAGCCTGCCCGAAGAGACCGTGCTGCGGGTGGGCGTGCAGGGGGGCGGCTGCAGCGGGTTTTCCTATAGCCTGGGCTTCGACACCGCGACGTCCGAGCGCGACCGCGTCGTCGAGATCCACGGCGTCCGCCTGGCCGTCGACAAGAAATACGACCCTTATCTCGAAGGCACCGTCGTCGATTATTACGACGGCCTCGAGAAGCGGGGCTTCGTCTTCAATAACCCGAACGTCGTCAAGAGCTGCGGCTGTGGCAGCTCGTTCCAGGTCTGACCAGCCGATCGCTGGGATACGCCCGCGCCGCGACGACCCAAGACGTTGGGTCGCCGCGGCTGCCTTTGCGCGCCTGCTCACGCCGATCCCGGTCCCCAGCTCCAATCGCGCCCGACCTCGGGATTGACGATGCACGCGCCTGGCCAGCGGTTTTGATAGAGGTCGACGATGGTCTGCGCCGCCAGCTCCGCCATGGCGTTCATCGATTCCAGGTCGGTCCCCGCAATGTGGGGCGACAGGATCACGTTCGGCAGGCCCAGCAGCGGGCACTCGGGGCGGGGGGGCTCGTGCTCGAGCACGTCCAGCCCCGCGCCCGCCAGCCGGCCCGACTCAAGCGCCATCGCCAGGTCGGCCTCGACGACCAGGCCCCCACGCGCTGTGTTCACGAGGAACGAGCCGGGCTTCATCGTTGCCAGGAACCGCGCGTCGACCATCCCCCGCGAGCCGGCGGTGAGCGGCAGATGGAGGCTCACATAATCCGACTCGCGAACCAGGTCGTCGAGCGCCAGCCGCTCGATCTGGTACCGCGCGTCGAACTCGGGGTCGGCGATCTGGTCATGGGCGAGAACCCGCATGTCAAACGCGCGGGCGCGGACGGCCGTCGCCTTGCCGATCCGCCCCATGCCGACCAGCCCCAGCGTCTTGCCCCGCACGGGCGCGACGAGAGCGCGGTCCCAGCCGCCAGCGTGGATCACCCGGTCGTTGGCCACGATCCGCCGGGCCAGCGACAGGATCAGGGCCATCGTTTGCTCGGCCACGCTGTCGTGATTGGTCCCCGGCGTGATCGAGACGGCCACCTTGTGGGCGGTCGCGGCCGCGACGTCGATCAAGTCGTAGCCCACCCCCGTCCGCGCGATCACCCGCAGCTTGGACGCGAGCTGAAACTGCGCGGGCGTCATTCGTTCTCCCCCGGCCAGGAGCGCATCGGTATGGGGCAGGTGCGGGCTGAGCTGGTCCGCCGTGAGCGCGAAATCCCCGACGGGATCGACCACGTCGAAGCCCCCCTCGGAGAGGATTCGCCGAAAACCGCCGTCCTTGCCACGCAATAGATAAGGACCGACCAGTACGCTGGGCATGTTCGCTCGCAGTGAAAAAGGGTAAACTACCACGTCGTGGGCGACGCGGGCTTCGCGGCAACGCGATTCGTCTCGGCAATTCGCCAGGGCGACTTGCATCGCGTTTCGATTAAACTTATTCTTGCTGGGTTACGGAGGCAACATGGCCTCGACCCTGGAGGCGCGAATCGCGGTCGCCGAGGGGCCTTTGGCCATCGCCTCCGTGACGACGTCGGCGCGGGCGAAGAGGCCGAATACGCGGACATCGCACTCCGCGGGCGCTGGCACGCCAGGGCGGACGAGCGCCAGCCCGCTTCGGTTGTTTGCGTAAGTCGTTTCTGATGATTGCGAGACGCCGAGTGCTCGCGGAAGGCCTGACATGGGGCTCATGACGTTTCGACTCCCCTCGCCGGCCGCGGGCCCCGCCAATCTCGAATTCCGCCGCGCCTACGCGACCGGACTCGATCGTACCCCCTCGCGCCTGACCGTCGAGCTCCACGCCGGCGTGATGATCTGCTCGAAAGACTCGCCCGAGAGCGTCCGCATCTTTCTCCCCTGGCCGGTCGCCGGCCAGGGCACGCCCATCGTCGGCACCGCGACCCTGGCCGAACGCTCGACGACGTACGTGCTCGACCTCGAGCTCGCGCGCGGCAAGCTCAACGACGTCCGCACCCAACTCGCCGACTGGATCCAGATGGGCCTGCGCACGCCCCCCCAGCTCGCCGATACGCTCAAGCTCGCCCATCGCTCTTTTTTCAAGGCGGTCGTCTCGCGTGAACAGCCGGACGTCTGCTCCGCGCATGCGGCCGAGAGTCTCGGCTATTCCTGGCGAGCGGGCGAGCAACTCATGGACGCCTACTCTTCCCAGATCATCGAGAACCGCCTGACCGCGTCGTCGCGCTTGCCGACCTTCATGGGATGCATGGTGCACGGGCCGCCCAAGGGGCTGCCGCGCGGCCTCGACATACCCCGCCTGTTCAATCAAGCCAACCTGTCGTTCGGCTGGCGAGACGCGGCTCCCTCGGAGGGCCGGTTCCGCTGGGACGTCCTCGACGCCCAGATCGCCTGGGCGCGTTCCAACGCCCTGCCGATCGAGATCGGGCCCTTGATCGAGTTCCGCAAGGGCGCATTGCCCGACTGGATCTGGCTCTGGGCCGGCGACAGCGACACGATCAGCGGATTGGTCGCCGATTTCGTGCGCCAGGTGATCACGCGATATCGAGGCAAGATCCCGGTCTGGCACGTCGTCCATCGCGTTGGCGGCGGCGAGATCCTGGGCCTCTCCGAGGAAGACCAGATCCGCATCGCCGCCCGCGCCGTCCAGGTCGCGCGACAGGCCGATTCGTCGGCCCATATCACCATCGGTGTCGACCGTCCCTGGGCCGAATGGATGGGCTCGAGCCACTTTCAGCTCGGGCCCTTGCACCTGTGCGACTACTTGCTCAGGGCCGACATCGGCCTTTCGGGCATCGCCCTCGAGATCGCACCCGGCTACTCCACCCCCGGCAGCCATCTCCGCGATCTCTTCGAATTCTCCCGGCTGCTCGACCTCTACGCCATCCTGAATTTCCCCTTGCACATCTGGATGGCCGCCCCCTCCGCCGACGGCCCCGACCCGTCCGCCGACCCCGACGTCCGCGTCGAAGCCTGGCAGTGGCCCACCCCGTTCGACGAATCACGTCAGACCGACCTCGCCTCGCGCTGGATCGCCCTGGCCGTCGCCAAACCCTACGTTCGATCCGTCTCCTGGCTCCAGACCGACGACGCCGTCCCTCATTTCTACCCCCACTCAGGCCTCCTGCGCCCCGACGGCAAACCCAAACCCCTCGTCCCCTGGCTCAAATACCTGCGCACCGACTTCTTGGCCTAAAACCACCGCTCGCCGCCCGCGCTGACCCGCGTTCGCGATCGGTCGCCGCCCGGAGACCGACCCTCACGGTCCAGGGATTGTTTTCGACAGCGGCGCCTCGCCGCGAATCATCCGGCTCGCCGCCCCCGTGAGCCTCAAATACCAGTCGGACGGCATGCCTTCATATGTAACGAAGTACTTGCCCACCGGCGTCTGGTTCGCGACCTTGTAGATCGCGGTCCCCTCGTCGACCTCGTCAAACATCCCGACGAAGACCGTCCGAACCCCCAGCTCGCGGAAGATCGCGAATTGTCGCCAGTAGAATCCCCCCTTGCGCCTGGGGATCATCGTCCGGCCGGGCGGCGTTCCGCGGAGGTTGTCCCAGGAAAAGCCGGGGAACGCCGTGGGCATGTAGCCCTTGCCGGAACCCTTGAGCTCGGCGAGGTCGCCCTCCCAGACCTCGCGGCGGACGCGATCCATCGAGGCGGCGTCGTGATACCGGCCGGCGTCCCAGGGGCTGATCGCGTCGAACGAGCGATAGACCTTGGCCCATGCTGGGTCGGGGCGCGAGTCGGCCTTGAGGGTCCGCCAATGCGGATCAACCCCGCCGATCAAATAGACCCCGCCGTAAGTCGCGTCGTTCTTGAAAAAGTCGATGAGCAGGCGCCCCTGCTCGGGAGTCCAGGGTCGATCCCGAAATCCGAGCCCCCAGAGCAGCACCACCGGCTTGCCCTGGTGATGCAGATAGCGTGAGTCCTCACGGATCTTGACCTTGTCGCACAGGAACTTCCAGTCGTCGATGACGATCTTCGTGCTGGCGCCGCGACCCATCGAGAGATCGAGCATCATCGCCCAGACCCTTCCCTCGCGATGACATCCCGCCCGAACATGGGCCAGGACCGTGTTGACGTGCCG
>DAIDHE010000081.1 GCA_027459775.1 Planctomycetales bacterium
GGTTCGAGGCTTGGCAGGGCTTCGCACAAGATGCTATGATCAAGGATCTTAACGAGTTGTTGGTCCTGGAGAAGTGGGCTGGGACGGGCGACTTGGATCGACCATGCCCTTCGGGGCTCGCGGCGTCGCGGACGAGGCGAGCACCCAGGCCGCTCAACGAGGAGAGACGATCATGGCGAGGTCGTTTCGACGGGCTTGCGTGACTCTGGTGTTGCCAGTGTGCGTCGCCGTCGCGGGTTTTGCGGGATCTTGGCATCCAGCGCGGGGGTCGGAAGACCCCGGCAAATCGGCCGCGGCGAAGGTCTCGAAGGACGGTCCGAGCCTGCCGGCCTCGCCGGGTGGGGATTCGGTCGGGCCGTTCGTGCCGCTGCGTCCGGCGACGGTGGACGATCGACGCGAGACCGAGATCGCCCGGCTTTTCAGCGCGGCCCGCGGGCTCGAGGACGCACATTCCTGGGCGGAAGCGGCCGCGCTGCTCAAGGACGCACTCAAGCTCGAGCCCGATTCGGTGGCGATCGCGCGGCGGTTGTGCCGTATCTATCTGGGACCGCTCTCGAAGCCCGACCAGGCCGTCGAGTTCGGCAAGCGCGTGCTGGTCCACGATCCCGCGGACTCCGACACCTTGATCCGGCTGGTCGACTACTTTGACAAGGTCGACCCCAGGCAGGCCGAGGATTTACTCAAGCAAGTTCTGGCCAATCCCAAGCTTGACGTCCATGCGCCCGCGCGACTCTTGGCCGAATTCGAGCTCGGCAAGCTCTATTCCAGCCGGCTCCGCCAGGTTGACAAGGCGGCCGACGCGTTTGCCAAGGTCGTGGTCGGCCTCGACGACCGCTCGGCCAATCAGCTCGCGCCAGCGCATCAGCTGAGGATTCTGGGTCATCAGCCGTCGGTGGCCTATTTGAATTTCGGGTTTGTGTTCCTGGCCGCCCGTAAGCTCGAGCTGGCGGCGAAAGCGTTCGAGCGGGGCCTGGTCTATGATGAGGACAATCCCCAGATTTCGCTGTTGCTGGCCGAGACGCTGCTCAAGCTCAATCGGGGCCCGGCGGCGCTGGAACAGGTCGAGCGGTCGATCCGACGGCAGCCGCAAGGGGTCGAGGCTTACGAGCTGCTGGCCAAGGTGCTCACGGGGCTGAAGCGCGAGAACGAGATCACGCCACGGCTTGAGGAGGCGGCCCGGCGCGATTCCAAGAACATCCCGCTCCAGTACGTGCTGGCGGACCGGTATCGCGAGACCGGGCACGCCCAGAAGGCCGAGGCGCTCTATCGCGAGCTGCTCAATTCGCAGCCGACGCCGCAAACGTATCGGGCGCTGGCGGCGTCGCTGTTCAAGCGCAAGCGGTCGGCCGACTTGCTCAAGGTGCTCTGCGAGGCGCTCAAGCGCCGAGACGGTGCTGAGTCCGAGGCGGTGGCGGCGCAATTGCAGGGCGCGGCGGCCGATGATGAGATGGCCGAGTCGATGCTGGATTCGGGTTTCGAGCAGCTTTCGGCCAATCCGCCCGCGCTGCCGCGGACGGCGGGGGCGGTTCTGGCGTTCCTGGCGAATTCGAGCCGCACTTCACCCCAGCGGGAACGGCGGCTGGCAAAGCTCCTCAAGGTGCAACGGCTGTTGCTCGAGAGCGATCCCAGCCCGCTCAACTATACCGAGATCGCCGACACCGAGCGCAGGCTGGGGCGATTCGCCGCGGCCGCGAACACGCTCCAGGAGATGCTCGCCAAATTCCCCGCCGAGCGATCGGCGCGGACGCTGTCGTTTCTGGCCGATTTTCACCGCCGGGCCGGGCATGACGAAGCCCTCAAACTGGTTCTGGACGAGGCCCTCAAGCTCGATCCGACGGACGGCGAATCCCAGTCCAAGCTGGGGCGGTTGCTCGCCGACGTCGGCCGCATCGACGAGGCCGTTGGGGTCTTTCGCGCGGCCGCGAAACGCGAGCCGGCGAACCCCACCTACGACCTCTTTTTGGGAGGCATTTTGTCCAAGTTCGGCCGTAACGACGAGGCCGTCAAGGTCTTCGAGAGCCTGCTCAAGCGCTTCAGCGCCAACGAGGAGGTCGTCAAGTTTACCCGCCAGAGTCTCTCGATCGCCTATGTGAATCTGGGCAACTACGCCAAGGGAGAAGCCGAGCTCGAGATCCTGCTGCAAAACAACCCCGACGAGGCCGGGCCCAACAACGATCTGGGCTATCTCTATGCCGAGCAGGGCAAGAATCTCGAGAAGGCCGAATCGATGATCCGCAAGGCGCTCCGCGACGAGCCCGAGAACCGCTCGTATCTGGACAGTCTGGGCTGGGTGCTCTTCAAGCGGGGCAAGGCCAGGGAGGCGCTCGAGCCCATGAAGAAGGCTGTTGAGCGGATGCGGGCCGAGGCCGAGCAGGAAGGCGACAATCTGGACGCGACCATTCTCGAGCATCTCGGCGACGTTTACTTTGGACTGGGCGAGATCGACAAGGCGGCCGATGCGTGGCGGCAGGCGCGGACCGCCGGCGAGCGCGCGGTCCCGCCCGAGAAGCGGCTGCCGGAAATCAAGAAAAAGCTGGACTCGCTCGAGAAAATGGATATGGGCGCCAAGCCTTCGAGCCGCCAGAACCCTTGAGGGTCGATTGGACTCCACAAGGAACGCCGCGCCCGCGACCGCTCGGTCCCCGTCCGATCGGCCCGGCCGCCCCGCGATCGACTGATCATTCGAATCGATTGATAAAGAACCGAGGAGCATCGAAATCCCATGGCGGGACATTCCCATTCCGCGAATATCGCCCATCGTAAAGGGCTGGTCGACGCCAAGCGCGCCAAGCTGTTCACCAAGCTCTGCCGGGCGGTGTTCGTCGCCGC
>DAIDHE010000082.1 GCA_027459775.1 Planctomycetales bacterium
GTTTCATCCGTGGCCAAAAACGAATTCTGTCATAGCCGTGGTCGATCCGTGGCGGAGGCGACGATGGGGAAGAGCAGGGTTGAACTGACCGTGGCCGCCCTTGAAGGCCGGGTGCGGGGGCCGAAGCGGGTGGGGCTTTTCGGCCACCGCAACGTGGGCAAGACCACGCTCCTGGCGATGTTTTATCGCCAGGCGGCTTCGGGACGCATCGCCGGGCTGCGGCTGGCCGCCGGCGACGCGCGGACGGCGGAATACCTGGCCGAGAAGATCGCCGCCCTCGAGGCCGGCCAGCCCACCTCCGGCACCCTCGCCGAAACCGAGCTCGCACTCAGGCTCTACCACGGGCCCGCCCGGCTCGAGCTCATCGTCAAGGATTACCAGGGCGAACACGTCACGCTCGGCTCGGACGAGCCCATCCAGGAATTCTTCGGCAATTGCGACGCGGTCCTTTTTTGCCTCGACTCCGAGGGCTCGGCCGACCCCGCCTCACGCAGACGCAGACAACAAGAAATCGAGGGCCTGCTCGAACGCTATCTCGAGCAATCCACCAACCTCCAGATCGAACGCCCGCTGGCGCTCGTCCTGACCCGTTACGACCTGGTCCAGGGCGGCCCGCCCACGGCCGAGCAGGTCGAACGGCTGGTCGAGTCGCGCTACGGCATGACCCGCCATGCGCTCGCCGAGCACGCGCCCGAGGGGGCGATCTTCGCGGTGAGCGCGTTTGGCCCAGGCGCGATCGGGAACCAGCCGCCCGCGGAGCTCGCGCCCGTGGGTCTCGAGGGGCCGCTGTCCTGGCTGGCGAGCCAGCTCGAGGCCCGCGACCGCCGCGACCTGGAACGGCTCTGGGAGCTCGCCCGCGGCGACGTACGGCGACTCGAGCGGGCGACGTCGGCCTACGAAAAATCCTACCCCCGCTCGAACCGATCCTTCGAATTCCGCGCTCGGCTGAGAGCCCTCAAACGCGCCCGTGTGATCCGAGGCGCTCTGGCCGCGGCGGGAGCGCTCGTGCTGGCGACCATCGCCGTGGCGGGCTTTGACCGGCTCGCCTATCGCCAGACCCTCGGCTACGAGGCCGAGAACCCTGCGCCGACGTTGGCGGCCACCCGCTGGTCGAGACTGGTCGACGGCCATCCCACGCTGGGAATCTTCTGGCCCAGCCTCGCCCGCCAGGCCCGCGAGCGGCAGGCGTTCTGGCAAGTCCAGGCCGCCGGCGCACAGGTTCTCAACGGGACCGCTCCCGCCGACCTGGGACACACGCTCGACCGGCTCAAGGACGAATCGCCCCGGCTGAAACCGGCGATCGAGGAAGTCGAGCTCGCACGCAAAGCGGCCCGGCACGACGCGCGCTGGGAAGAGACGCTGGGTCTTGCGCGCTCGCTGCAAACGCTCGACGATCCGGCCTTTGGCTTGCAGGCGCTCGACCGCTTCCTCCGCGAGTTTCCCGACAGCCCGCGTCGGGAGTCAGCGCTCGAGATCGCGCGCGGGCTCAAGACCGAGCAGGCCGCCCGCGCCCATCAGGGCGAAAAACGCGAGGTCGAGGCCCTCATCCATTCGGAATCGCTGCCGGGGATCGCGCTCTCCGATCTGATCGCGCGTGCCCAGCGGTTCCTGAGCGCGCACGCGGACAGCCCGGTCCGCGGCCAGGTCGAGGAGCGGCTGGCGAGCTACCTCGAGCGCCAGGACGACGCCGATATCGAGCGCGCCCGCCAGTTCTCTCGCGAGTCGCCCGGTCAGTACGCGGCCCGCATCGAGCGTTTCGCCGATTACTTGAAAGCCCACGAGGCCGGCGGGCGTTATGTGAGCGAGGCCATGGAAGCGCGCGACAAGATCCTCGCCGAATGGGATGGACACGCCTATCGCGAGGCTTACGACCACGCGATCGCCCACGCCCAGGATCTGGCGGGGACCGCGCAGCGGCTCCGCGAATACGTCCGCGACCACTCCGACGGCCGCTACGCGGCGGCGGCCAAGGAGTATCTCGACTGGTGGGACCAGGTCTCCTCGCCCCATCCATACAAGGTCACCCTCAGACGCGGCACGGTCGAGCCCAGCGTGGGCAAGTATTTCGCCGGGGGAGCGCCCGACCTGGGCGTCGTCGTCGAGGTCGCGGGAACCGTCCACGGACCCTCCCCCGTCATCCGCGACTCGCACAGCCCGGTGTGGGACTACACCTTCCCCGAGCCCATCATCTGGAAGCTCGGCGACCCCGTCACCATCCGGATCATCGACTACGACTGGTCGGCGAGCGACGTCTTCGTGCTCAACAGTCCCAAGGGCGACCCGCTCGCGATCCGGCTGCTGTCGGGCACGATCAAACCCGCCAAAAGCGCGGGCAAGACCAGCCTCGTCTTCGCCTCCGATTTCCAGACCCCCACCCTCCCCGCCCCCTGATCGATGAATGATAACCACATATATATTATGTACTGAATTGTGGAGGTGATTGATAATCAAGAGTCGACAATCAAAAATCGAAAATGCCGTTTATGGGAGTTTCGCGTTCTGGGAGCGGGGCTATGGGCTTTTGGCGCGGTCGGCGGGTTGTCGGCCCGAGTGGTCGAGCGCGCTCGAGCGGGCGTGCCGGAATCTGGGCGAGCCGCCGCGGGGCGGGCTCGAGCGCGGCTGGTTTGCCCGGCCGCTGGACGACGGCGTCTGGATGATCGTGGGGATGCATCCCCAGGGGGCGGACGACCACGGCCGGCCGGGCGCATTGGCGTTTCATGCGCTCTTCGTCAGCCGGCTCGCGTATTTGCTCGCGGGCGCGGACCCCGCGCCCCTGGCCGCGCTCACGCGAGGCGACTGGACGTCGGCCGACCGTGACGCCGAGCTGCCCGCCGTCGAGTCCGCCGCGCCCGGCCTGTTCGGGCGGCTGGCGACCAGGCGCGGGGACGAAGTCGTCGATCCGCTCGTCGATCCGATCGTGCGCGCGCTTGCGCGCGGGAAGCCGGTGGTCGTTCAGGCGCCCCGGCCGATCGACGACCTCGTCCGGTCCGTCTGGCGAAGGCTCCCCTGGCGGGCGCGGATGAAACGCTCGGTCGCCACCTGGGCCTTCGACAACCAGGGCGCGTTCGACCTCATCGGCCTGCCCAGGATCAAAGGGGCGACCTACGACCCGGACGCCCTGGTGCTCGAGCGCTCTTGACCCGCCCTGTGACGTCAGGGCCTCGAGCCAGCGATGTCGATTCCCACACCATCAAACCCCTGGGAGGCGGCCGGTCCTGGGCTGGCTTCTCGGTCCTCGGGCGCGATCAGCGGTTCGGGCGATTCCATACCGCGCCCTTCGCCAATCCCTGCATCGCACGCCCGTGCGCTGGCTGCCGCACACCCTCGCGAGCGAAGGCTGTCGCACCTGGCAACGGGCTGCTATGTTAGAAGGGAGATTTCCCCCAAAAATCCTGGCGCACCATCGGTTCCCATGATGCCGAAATCTGTTGACCTCGAGCACAGGGGGCGATTCCAGGCCCAGAGCAATTACCTGGAGGAATCCGAGGGTTGGGCTCGGAAGGATCCCCTGACGGCGACGGACGGGCACCATTTGTTGACGACCCTGGAGAACCGGCTCGATGAAAAGGAGCGAACGATTCGCGAGGACTGCTTCAAGAGAGCGCATCGATTCATCGACAATGCCGGACCAGGGGGAGTTGGTCCGACCTCGAAAGGCTTTCCTGTCCGGGGCAGGAACGATGGCAGTAGGGTTGATATCGACGTCAAGAAGGGCTTGGCGTTCGTACGTGAGGATCTAACGACATGATGACGAATCTATACGAGGAATTCTTGGAGGATCACGACCACTACGAGCAATCGGAGCAGTATTGGCGGACGCTTTGGAGCGAAGTCGTGTCCGAGGTGGGCGGGGGGAACAAGTGGCAGACACCCTGGATGGGAACCGGTGCGCCCCATATCAAGGACGGCAACCCGATCTTCAGCGCGATCTCACCTGTTCTTCGGCGCGGGGTCCGCGTCATCCAACTGGAACCCTACGGGTCTGGCCTCGACTTTCAATTTTGGTTCGAGGACACGGAACCCAATCCCCTGGACTCGGAAAACGTTCGCGAACTTGTCATTGCCTGTGTGTTGTCCGACCTGGCGGGCGCCTGCGCGCGCAAGTACTTGGAACCCTGGGTGGCTGGCTCGCCCATCTCCATGCGGCCGGATCAGGCTGGACGTCTCACGGTCGGCCGCGCCGGGGAGCGTGAGCATCTTATCGGGCATGCGGCCTGACGGGGGAAGGCGATGAAGCGCTTCAAGGTCCATGGGCTCTGGTCCACGACACGGGAGGGCAAGGACATGGTGCCGGGCGTCCTCCGTAACGGGAGGTCCGGCCTTTCGCTTCGTCTCCTGGGGAGTTTCAAAGAGGGATGGGCGCCGAACGAACTCGGCGGCTACGAGAAGCTCTTTGGCGAAATCGGCCAGGGTGTCGAAGGAACGTATGCCACCCTCTTCAATTGCATGACGGAATCGGCGTCGGTGAGCTCGTCGAGCGTGCGGTCGGAAAACATCCGGTGCGACCGGGCGGTCATCGGCGACGATTTGGCGCCCGAAGAGCCCTTGAAGTTCGATTCGCTCGAATACGATTTCACTTATCTTGATCGTTGGGTAGGGAAGTCGAATGTCACCATCGACTTCCCGGGAGGGGGGAAAGAGGCTTCGATCCGTTACAACCAACCTGAACCGATCGAGTTTCCAGTGGACGACTTCAGAATCCAGCTCGGATTCACGGCGAACCTGGTCCGGTCCACGTCGAGCGCCACGATCCGAGAGCAGAGCCAGATCGCGATCGAGCCGATCGGAGAAGGCTTCGCCGAGGACGCGAGTATCCGCCCCCATTTGTCTCCGCTCCAAAACCTTCTGACCTTCGCGACGGACACCCCTAACGAGGTCGATCGAGCAATGCTTCAAGGTGGACGTATTTCGTACGGCGACATCCACGTCCCGAAACGCTTCAGCCTCTACTACGCCCCGGTCTTCCGGCTGAAGGGCGCCAAGAAGAATCTCCACCCGACGGACATGCTGTTCCACCTCAGTGATGTTATGCGTGTGGATCTGAACATATTCCAAAACTGGTATAGGTTCGTTCAAGGTCACGGTTCGTTCGTCGAGATCTACTTCGCCCACGTCTACTCGCCGGCAAGGTACATCTCGGACAGATTCCGGGAGGTCATGACGGCGTTCCGGCTCCTTTGCGCCCGCTCCCCTCAACTTGACGAAAGGACGAACAGCTTCTTGAAGGCCGTCGACCAAGCGGCGGCGGCCCAGTTTGACGCATCGGAGAGAGCATGGCTCGGTCAAGCGCTTCCGAGCGGAGATGAGCTCGAGATGCCGTTCCACCTCTTGCATTCGCTTGAGCGGAATCGCGACGTCATGTCCATTCTCGTCGGCGACTTCCACGCGTTCGTAACGGCCATCTGCCGCACGCTCGAGTACGTCGAGAGGAGGACGCCAGAACCTGGCGCCCCGGTCTTCCAAGGTGGCGATCTGCATCACGCCACCGAGAAGATCCGTTGGCTGATCAAGTTGATTGTTCTCAGGAAGCTCGGCTTCGACGACGAGGCGCTGAAGAGGCTCGCGCTTCGGAACACGAAATTCCTGTTCCTCGGGTCGAGGTGAGGGACGGCGACGCAGCCCGGTCGACAGAAAAGAACGGAAATCCATCAGGGGGCTTCAACCAACCACTCAGGTTCGATCCGCGTGGCCCTCGGGATCTCCTTCACGGTTGGCAACGGAAGCCAGACGATCCCTCGCCCTGGGGTGGTGAAAAGTTGGTCTTGACGGGCCTTTTCCTTGATCCCGGTTTGGTTGCGATCATCAGGCCGCCGATCGACCGGTTTCCCATGTGGCTGCCGGCCCCTCACCCGGCCTTCGGCCACCCTCTCCCAGAGGGAGAGGGTTATGTGTTTATCCTTCTCCCTCCGGGAGAAGGTGCCGCGCAGCGGCGGATGAGGGGGCCGTGGCAGGGAACCGGCCGCCAGGAGGTCCGAGACGCGACGCGCTCTCGGCCTCGTCCGATCCGCGCAACAAATCCCCTGAGCCGTCGTACCCACGAAACCCATGGTCAAGACCAGCTTTTCACCACACCAGCCCCGCCCTCCCTGTCCGACGCCCCGGAGAGACAAAAGGTCAGGAAATCCTGCGTTACTCCCCGCGGCGGGCTTTCGCTGATACCTGACACTATGTCCATGACAGTCGGTGGGTTTCAGCCAGGCGATCAGGCACCCAGCGCGCCACAATGGAAGACCCATAGGTTTTTTTGGAAATTTTAACTCCTTGTATGTCAATGTGTTGCACCGAGAGATCGCGAGAATCCAGCGCAGTTGCAATCAAGGGAACCGAAACCCGCGTTACGTTCAAGGATAAGGCGAAAAAGCTCGAGATTCCGAGCAGCCGCGAGAGGCCAAAACACGTCCATCGGGGCCTCGGATCAGGGATGTGCGATCTTCCTCAACCACGAATCCTCGTCGCGTCGCGCGGGTCCCGCGTGCGCGGCAATCGAAAAACAACAATCGGAAACGTTGGGCTGTTCGCGTCGGGCTGATGCGGGAGCTGGGCCTCCAAGGCTGTGATTCCGTCAAAAAAGCCGGCCCAACCCGCGAAAAACTCGCCAAAATGCTGTCAAGAGTGCCACCTTTTGCCATGGAGTCAAGCGCCGCTGGCAACCAGAAAGGCCCTGGAAAGCCGCGATTTCGCTGGTCCAACCCCGCGGCGGGCGTTTCGCGCCCCACGCGTTTCAGAGGCTGGGGAGTGCCATCCTCGGCCGGGCCTGCGATCTCGGCCCGTTTTCCATGGCACTTGCTCCAGTCGGCGGGTGCTGGCCGGAACCCCGTTTTCCACCCGCGCGGCGGACTCGAAAAGCCGGTGGGTACTGGCTCTGGCCTCGGGGTGGTGTAGAATTCTAGAAACGAGGGATTCGATGTCTTCCTGGGGAACTCCCGCGATGTCCGCGAAACGAATGCGGTCGGGCTGGCTTGCGATCGTGGCGATCGTCGCCCTCTCGGGCTCGATGCCGGTCACGGTTCGGGCCCAGTGGGGGGGCGGATTTGGCTATGGCGGGCTGGGCTGGGGTTTCGGGATGTTTACCCAGGTTCCAAGCCCGCAGACCTACCTCAATCAGAAATCGTTGGTGGACGCTGGCCGGGGCAGCACGGCGCCGACGTCGACCCCCTACGCCGGCAACGCCAACGCCTATTTCAATCGCGTCCGCGACAATGGCTTCGTGCCGCGTTTTGACGTCGAGCGCCGGCAGCCGGCGAACTATCGCTACGGGCAGACAGGGGGCGCGCGGTCGCCCGCTCGTGGCGAGGGCCGGGTCGCCGATCGCGGTTCGGAGGTCGTACCCCGCCGGGTCCAGCCGCTCGAGAATTTCTACACCCCGGACCACCGCCTGGTCTGGCCGGGCGACGCCCCCGAGGGGAACCTCAAGGACAAGCGCTCGGCCGCCGACTCCGCCGTGGGGATCGTCTTCGCCGAGGCGCGCGGAAGCGGCGTGGCCTCGCTCGCCAGCGTCACCGACGCTCGCCAAAAACTGATCGACTACGGCCGACCGGCCCTCGACGAGATTCGCACCCGCGACTCAACCGCCGTGGCCGAGTCGTTTCACACGTTCCTGCTCTCGCTCTACGACTCGCTCGCCCTGGCCGCCACCCCAGGGCTCGCCGCCGCCCGATGACCCGCGGCAGGCCCAAACCGCCTTGGCCCCGTTCGTTTCGCCCGACCCTCGCGAAGCTCTCGCGTGACTTGACCCGGCCGATCGCGGCCCGCATAATGTCTCCTGAGTGATGTGTCGACGCCCGTCGTCGATCTTGGCGTTCCCAACCAGCCCACAGACCTGATCGAGCAAAATCGCGTGCACACCACGTGGCTTGGTCGACGACGCGGACTCCGGCGACTGGCGATCGGGCTTCTGATCGCCAGCATCGTCCATGTGCCGCTTCCCCAGGCCGACTTCCACAATGTGCGGCATCACGACGCACCCGGCGAGGTCTGCCCGTTGCACGATCACCTGCTGCGCTGGCATCCCGCGGCCGACGTCGACGACGACGTCGCAATCGTCCACTGGCACTGGTTCATTCCGTTCGAGGAATTGGGCGTCCACTCCAACCCCCGCGACGGTCATCATGGCGCGGGCGCGGGCCCGGCGATGCACGCCCAGGCGGGCGAACAATTCGATTTCGACTGGCACTTCGATCCCGTCTGTCAATCGGCTGACGGTGTGAGCCTGGTTCAAGAACGCGTGCTCCGTTCGTTCACGCCCGACCTGGCCGTCCTCAACTCGCCCGACTCGCTTCCAAGCTCTTCTCCAAGACCTGACGAGCTTCCTTCGCGCGGCTTCCGCGCGCCCGTCTCGTTCGCGCCGTCCGTGCGTTTGAACTGCTGATTTCTTGATTTTCGATTTTTGATTTTCGATTGCTCGGCCGCCAATGCTGGAGGGCGCGTCACTCCGCGTCCGAGCATCGAATCCCAAGAACCGAGAAACCCTCCCCGCGCGGTGCGAGCCGCGCACGAATCCATGACAGCCTGTGTCAGCGCGAATTCAAGGTCGCCCCGACTCGCGCGCCAATCGAAAATCGAGAAATAAACATTGAAGAGGGAGAGTTCTGATGTCAACGGCGATCGTGGATCGGAAACGGCTGGGTTCTGGAATTGAGCGCATCGCGCCATGGGCCGTGGCGGGCGTTCTGGCCGTGGGTCTCGTGGGCTACGTGGGGTGGGGGTGGCTCCGCGCCCGGGCGGCGCCGCCGCCGGCGCGGGATCTGGCGGCCGAGAAGAGCCCGCCGCCCGTCAAGAAGGCGACGGTCGAGCTCTCGCCTGAGAAGCTCGCGGCGGCGCACCTCGGGATCGAGGCCGCCGGCATGACGAAAGTGACGACCGAGGCCGGCGTGACCGGGCTGATCGGCGCCAACGCCGATCGCCAGGTCGAGGTACGCCCGCGAGCCGCGGGGATCGTGCGCGAGGCACGCGCGGTCCTGGGTCAAAGCGTGAGGCGGGGTGATGTGCTGGCCGTGCTCGATTCGCCCGACGTCGGCCTGTCGCGGCTCAACCTGCGGTCCCGCCAGCGCGAGCTCGAGGCGGCCCGATACGAGGCCGACTGGAAGAGCGAAATCGCGCGGAACGTCGCCTTGCTCATCCCGGTGATGCAAAAGGCGATCGCCGATCGCAGAGGGGCGATTCCCGACGACGACGAGCACTTCGAGACGCCGTCGCACGACCTGACCAAGCGGACGGACACGCGGGTCATCGAAAAGCAATTCGCCGACCGCAAGCTCGGCACGTATCGGGGCTTGTTGCTGCAAGCCTACGCCGATTTCGACATCGCGTGCCACGAGGAGCAAAAGACCGCCAGCCTGCGCGGATCGAAGATCATGGGCGAACACCTTCCCCTAGTCGCCCGCCACACTCGCGAAGGAGTCGAGGCCAAGCTCGAATCGGCCATCGAGCAAGCTCGGTTCGACGCGGCCCAGCAAGAGCGATTGGCCCAGATCGGCGAGCGTCAGGCCGAGGCCGGCGTGATCGACGCCGTTCAGCGCCTGCTCATCCTGGGCGTCGACGTTGATATGAAGGCGGCCCTCTCGCGCTCGGCCAAGCAGGGCCTCGAACAACCCGATCAAGACGTCGACCTGACCGCCTATCCCATCAAGGCGCCATTCGACGGCACGATCATCAGCCGGACCGCCGTGACGAGCCAGAAGGCCGACCTGAACGACGTTCTCTTCGTTCTGGCCGACCTCACAACCGTCTGGGTGAAGGCCAACGTCTCGGAGTCGGACCTGGGCAAACTGCCCAAGCTCGAGAACGGCCTCGTGAAGACCACGGCGGTCGCCTACCCCGGCCGGGTGTTCACCGCCAAGCTGCTCTCAGTGGGCTCGGTCGTCGACCCCAATAACCGCACCGTCCCGATTCTGGCCCAGACCGAGAATCGCGAGGGAGCGCTCAAGATCGGCATGTTCATGCGGATCGTCCTCGACAGCAAGGCCAGCGAGGATGTCCTCACCGTGCCGTCCTCCGCCGTGCAAGAGATCGACGCCCAGGCCTGCGTCTTCGCCCCCGATTCCACGACCCCCGCCAATCACTCGTTCACCTGCCGGCCGGTCGAGACCGGGCGCAAGATCGGCGAGCGCGTCGAGATCAAGGCCGGCCTGCTCCCCGGCGACCCCGTCGTCGGCTCAGGCGCGTTCCTGCTCAAGAGCGAGCTCGTGCTGCAAAACACCCCCGAGGAAGAGTGATCTTGTTATCGAGCTTCGATTTTCGATCTTCGATTCTTGATCTTCGATTGGTCGGTGGGGGGGCGGGCTGCGTGCGGCGAGAGCGGCCGCGTCGCCGCCTGGCGGGCGCGACCGGCGAACCCTATTCATCGAAGAACAACGCTATAACGGGATAGTCCATGCTGAACGCCATTATTGAGTCATCGCTGCGGAATCGGCTGTTCGTGCTCCTGGTGACGCTGCTCCTGGCGGGCGTGGGGGTTTACGCGGCGCTTCATTTGCCGATCGACGCGGTGCCCGATCTGACGAACGTCCAGGTCCAGGTGATGACCGAGGCGCCTGCGCTCTCGCCGCTCGAGGTCGAGATGTTCCTGTCGTTTCCTGTCGAAGGGGCGATGAGCGGGCTGCCCGACCTCGAGGAGATCCGCTCGATCTCCAAGTTCGGGATCTCGGTCGTGACCGTGGTGTTCAAGGAGGGGACCGACATCTACCGGGCGCGGCAGCTCGTGGGCGAGCGGCTGTCGCGCGCGGCCGAGGCGATCCCGCCGGGATATGGCACGCCGGTCCTGGGCCCGATCGCGACCGCGCTCGGCGAGGTGTTTCAGTTCCAGATCAAGGCCGAGAAAGGCTCGGGAGTCGGCCCGATGGAGCTCCGCACCATCCTCGACTGGTTCATCGCCTATCAATTGCGCAAAGTGCCGGGCGTGACCGAGATCAACGCCCACGGCGGCGAGATGAAGACCTTCGAGGTCCAGGCCGATCCCGACCAGCTCTATACGCGGCATCTCTCGATGGCCGATCTGTTTGACGCCCTGCGGTCAAACAACGCCAACGTCGGGGGCGGCTATCTGGTCCACGAGGGAGAGGCGCGATATATCCGGGGCGTGAGCCAGGCGCGGACCACCGACGACATCGCCTCGATCGTGATCGACGAGCGCAACGGCGTGCCGGTGACCGTGGGGTCGGTCGCGAAGGTCAAGATCGCCCCCATGATCCGCGCGGGGCTCGCCACTCGCGACGGGGATGGCGAGATCGTGACCGGGCTCGTGATGATGCTGATCGGCCAGAACAGCCGCCAGGTCGTGAGCGACGTCAAGGTCGCGATCGAAACTCTCAAGAAGAGCCTGCCCAAGGGCGTCACGATCGAGCCGCTCTACGACCGCACTCACCTGATCGGCATGACGCTCAGGACGGTGCTTCACAACCTGACGGCCGGCGGGGTGCTGGTGATGGTGGTGCTCCTGGTTCTTCTGGGCAACCTCCGCGGCGGCCTGATCGTCTCGCTGGCCATCCCGCTGTCGATGCTGTTCGCCTCGAGCCTGATGCTCGCCACCGGTGTGACCGCCAGCCTGATGAGCCTGGGCGCGATTGATTTCGGCCTGATCGTCGATTCCAGTGTGATCATGATCGAGAACTGCGTCCGCCGGTTGGCGCACGAGGGGAACTCGCGGCCCAAGCTCGAGATCATCCGCGACGCCGCCGTCGAGGTCCGCAAGCCGACCATGTTCGGCGAGCTCATCATCGCCATCGTCTATCTGCCGATCCTCGCCCTCCAGGGAACCGAGGGCAAGCTGTTTCGCCCGATGGCGCTCACCGTCGTGTTCGCGCTGGCCGGCTCGATGATCCTTTCGCTTACCCTCATGCCAGTTCTGGCCGCGATGGGCTTGCCCAGGCGCCCGCGCGAGACCGAGGTCTTCCTGGTGCGCGCGATCAAGCGGGTCTATGAACCGCTCCTGGCGGTGTTCGTCAAGAACCCCATCGCCGCCGTGTTCCTGGTGCTCGTGCTCCTGGGCTCGACCCTGCCGGTCGCCCTGCGCCTGGGCGGCGAGTTCATGCCCAGGCTCAACGAAGGCGACCTTCTGATCGAGGCCGTCCGCATTCCGTCGGCCTCGCTCGAAGGAGCTGTCGAGGCTTCAACCCAGATCGAAAACCTGCTCGAGACCATCCCCGAGGTCCGCATGGTCTACTGCAAGACGGGCCGGCCCGAAATCGCCAACGACGTCATGGGCGTCCATCAAACCGACGTCTGGACCATGCTCAAGCCCCAGGAAGAATGGCGCCCCGGGCTCACCCGCGACGGCCTGATCGAGGAAATGACCAAGCTGCTCACGGAGCGAGTCCCCGGCGTCAAGTTCGGCTTCAGCCAGCCGATCGAGATGCGGGTCAACGAGCTGGTCGCCGGCGTCAAGAGCGACGTGGCTGCGCTGATTCAGGGGCCGGATCTCGACGTCCTCAGGAGGCTCTCGATCGAGATCGAGCGCGTCGTCACCGCGATCCCAGGCGCGCACGACGTGAAGACCCCGAGCGTGGGTCGGCTGCCCATGCTCACGATCAACGTCCGCAGGGATCAGCTCGCCCGCTACGGGGTCAAGGCCCAGGAAGTGCTTGACGTGGTGGCGTCGATGGGGGGCGTGACCGTCGGCACGGTCTTCGAGGATTACAAGAGGCACCCGCTCCGGGTGCGGCTCCCCGAATCGTGGCGCAACGACCCCGACCGCCTGGGCGCGATCCAGATCATGACGCCCAAGGGGGCGATCCCGCTCAAGGATCTGGCCACGATCACTCTTGAGGAGGGCCCCAGCGAGATCGAGCGTGAAAACGTGCAGCGCAGGGCCGTGGTCGGCGTCAACGTGCGCGGTCGCGACATCGTCGGATTCGTCGACGAAGCCCAGGCCCAGATCGACGCCAAGGTCGTCCTGCCGCCCGGATACATCCTGCGCTGGGGGGGCCAGTTCGAACACTTCCAGACCGCCATCCAGCGCCTGATCATTGTCGTCCCGATCGCGCTTGTGCTCATCTTCCTGCTGCTCTACAGCACGTTTCATTCGATCCGGCTGGCCCTCTTGATCTACACAGCCGTCCCGATGGCGGCCACCGGCGGCGTTTTTGCCCTGGCACTCCGCGGCATGCCGTTCTCGGTTTCGGCGGGCGTCGGCTTCATCGCGCTCTTCGGCGTCGCCGTCTTGAATGGGCTCGTCTGGGTGAGCGCCGTCGAGCACTTGCGCCAGGAGGGGGTCGAGCCCCACGAGGCCGCCCGCGAAGCCGCCGTCGTCCGCCTGCGCCCGATCCTCATGACCGCCTTGGTCGCCGGGCTCGGCTTCATCCCCATGGCACTGGCGACCACGCCAGGCGCGGAAATCCAGCGCCCGCTCGCCACGGTCGTGATCGGCGGCCTCATCACCTCAACGCTTCTCACTACCCTCATCCTTCCGGCCATCTACCCCTGGTTCGCACCACGACACCATTGATTCTTCGATTGGTCGAACGCCATGGTCGACGACTCTTCCAATCAAAAATCAAAAAGCAAGAATCCGTAGGATAGACTCCAGAGGTTGCCCGAAACGACGAGCAACACCCTGTTGGGTGAATGGCCGCGATTTTGAACGTGCGGAGATTGGGGGAGCGATGGGGACGACGCGGTTCGTGCTGATCTTGGCGGCGGCGTGGGGAGGGGGACTCTTCCTGGACCGCGCGGCCGCGCAAGAGGCGGCCGCCGACCCTCGCGCGTCGAGCGCTCGCTTGCTTGATCAACTGCGACTCATGGGACCGGCCGAGATCGAGGCGGTCTATCGAGGCGGGACGGCCGTCGCGATCCCAGCCGGTTCGATACGCGGCGGCGCATTGCTCTCGCCCGGCGCGCGGCGGGCGCGAATGATGTCGCGCGGCGCCCGCGTGGTCTGGCAGGGAAAGGTCTTTGAGCCCGCGGGCGATCGCGCTGTCAATCGCTTCTTCGGCATCCGGATCGTGAAGGCCCAGGTCTACCAGGGTGCAAGCTGGCTCGACGGGCGGCCCGCCCTCATCCTCGACTATACCCAGACCTCCCGAATCTACGCCCGTTACCGCGACGAAATCCGCCAGGTCGCGCCGGGGCTTTATCTGGGCCTCATGCACGACGCGACCACGAACCCGCCCGATCTCCGCATGTATTTCACCCTTTACGATTTTTGATCCTTCATCTTCGATTCTCGATTCCACCGCAAGCCGGGCAAGTCTGCTGGGATCTCCCATGGCACGCGCGCAAATCGAGAATCACACATCGAGACTCAGGAATCCAAAAACACCTGGTCGCGGCCTTGGGCCTGGGCGCGGACCAGGGCGTCGTCGACGGCGTCGAAGAGCGAGAACACATTGGTCGCGCTCGAGGGATAGGCCGCCACTCCGATCGAGACGGTGAGACAAATGCCGGGCTGGTCGGCGACGACGATCGGGTTGGCGGCGATGGCGTGGCGGATGTTCTGGGCGACATGTACCGCGTCCAATCCGGCCGCGCGGGGGAGCACAACCAGGATCCGGTCGTCGTCGAGCCGGCAGACAATATCGCTGGACCGAATCATCGAGGCCGTTGTTTCGCCGACGGCCGTGACCGCCTTATCCGCGACTCGCCGGCCCAACAGATCCACGACGCCCGCCAGCCGATCGACGGCAATACAGAGGAGAGACAGCGGCTCTTTGTTGCGTTTGGACTGGGCGATGGCGAAGGGAAGGATGGCGCTCAAGAAGGTGGCGTCCCGGACGAGGGTTGAATGCGAGGGAGTCTCGGCAGCCAGCGCGCATTCGTCCTTGAGCGACGAATGGTCTGGCCACCTGGCGTTCGACTCTTCCCACACGCCCTCGTCGCGCCGTCGCACGCTTTCTCGCGCCCGGGCGGCCAGATCGCAGAGCAGACGAATGCGCCCAAGCTTGCTCCGCGGGATCCAGCCCCAGTAGTACATCCGCAAACGATCACGCGCGATCCCGCCGCACGAGAGCGGGATCTCCAGAACCGATTCACCGCTGCGCCTGGACCACGGTTCCGTCCCATGTTCGCAATTCGTCGCGGCCTGGCCGCGAACCAGCTCGAACCGGGCTCTGGGCGCGAAGCCGCCCAAGCGGCTCAGGAACGAGGTCTCCACGTCCTCGGGGCGCCTGGCTTGCTCCCAGTCGACGGCCAGATCGCGCAGAGTCGTCTCGAACCCCCGAGGCGGAGTCCAAGCCTTGAGCCGTGTTCGAATCCTTGCCAGCCAATCAGGCCCCTCCGCGTTTGCGGTCGCCGCCGGGGGAGCCGAGGACTCTCCGCCCAGGCTGGCCGTGAGAGGGGCCTCTGGCGACGCGAGTTTCCCTGCTCCCGGGAGCGAATGCAGCCGCCACTGCCGATCGTCGATTGTGATCTCGTTCATGGGCATGGATAGCGCCTTGGATTTCAGGGCCGGTGAGTAGATCCAGCGTGGTCGACCGGCGAGAATCCCGCTCCCGGCCTCACTCAGGAAAGTCTAGGTCACGCCAGTCTCGGAGTTCCCGGTCTCCCCATGCGATTGACAAGAAAGGGCTTCTGTGGCTAAATCTGCTCGCGCCGCGCGGTCTGGCTCTCAGGCTCGCCGCGGTCTTGCATCGATCGAAGGAGCGTTGATGGCGACCCGCGAACGGATTGCGTGGGTTTCATGGTTCGGCCGGCAGCGTGGCCGGCTGGAACGATTGGCACGGAAGGCGGCGGCTCGGCCCCTGCTGGGGCTGAGCGCGATCGCGGCCGCCACGGTCGCGATCGGCGTCGCGGCCTGGACCGCCCAGTCCCCCTCGACAGCGCATTATCTCGCGGGGGGGCAGCGGTATTACTCGGACGATCTGATCAAGATTTGCCGCGCCCTCGACGAACAACGCATCGAGTATCGCCAGGACGACCACCGGATCGAGGTTCCGGCCGACCAGTTCGATCAGGCGGCCGCGGCAATGGCCAAGCTGGACGTCGGCCGCCGGACGATCGACGAGCTTCGCGGCGCGGGCGGGCTGTGGAACATGTTTCTCGAGACCACCGAGGATCGCCGCCGCCGCGAACGGCTCGGCCGCGAACGAATCCTGGAGTCGTTGATCAGCCAGCTCGACGGCGTCGGCTGGTCGCTGGTCTCGATTCATACCGCCCAGGGACCGGCGAACACCAGGAAAGCCGCGAACACGTCGGCATTTGTCTATGTCGAGACCGAGGGGGACCAGACGCTGCCGTCGCGAACGGTCCAGGCGCTGCCGTCGCTTCTGGCGGGCTACATTCCCGACCTGGCCCCGCGCGCGATCACGCTGATGGACCGGGGTGGGCGGAGGTATCTCGACCCCAGCGATCCCACGCTCGGCGAGCTGACGCGCAACCAGGCTCGCGAGGAGGAGATTGGCGACAAGATCCGCGAGCGGCTTGATTGGATCAAAGGCGTGCGGGTGCTGGCACGGGTGGCGGCGCAGGTGAAAGAGGCCGCCCGGCCAGGTGCGCAGGAGCCCGCCATCGTGGTCAATCACCCGACGGCGCTCGAGCCCGCGGCGGAATCGAAGCCGTTGGCCGCCGTCAAGGCGCCGGAGGGGGGCCGGGTGCTCGTGAGCGTTCCACGCAGTTTTTACTACGCCGCGATCGTGAATCGGAGCGAGGGCAAGGAGCCCTCGCTCGAGGATCTGAGGCAGCTCGCGGCCCGGACCGAGGGGCAGATTCGGGCAACGGTCGAGTTGATCACGGAGGGGCAGGGGGCGTGGTCGGTCGAGGTTGATACGATCCCCGACGAGTATCGCGAACGGCGCGTCCTGACGGCGACCGCCGGGGCGGAATCGCGCCGGCGGGCGGTTGACTATGGACTGGCTTCCGCGGTGGTCGCGGGGGTGTCGATCGTGACGGCCGTTGGGGCGTGGATCCGGGCCGCGCGGCGGCCGCCGATCGAGCCCGGGCCGCGGCCCCGGCATCGCGCCCATCCCCCGGAAGAAGCCGCTCCCTCCGAGCGGGTTCGCGAGCTCGTCCGCCGCGATCCCGCCGCGGCCGCGAGCGTGATCGAGCGCTGGATGTCCCAGGGAGAATCCAGCCCATGACCATCACCGCCCGAACCGATCGACCGCGCCCGATCGGCCGCGGCCCCGTCCTGGACCGGCCAGGCTCGTTCGCGCCCACGAGCGCCGATCCCGAGCGGTCGCCCGCGCGGAAGGCAGCCATCGTGCTGACCGCTCTGGACCAATCGTTGGCGGCGCGGTTGCTCGCGCACCTGGACCGCGCGGCCGTCGAGGCGGTCACGCTCGAGATCGCCCAGCTTGGGACCGTCGACCCCGCCGAACGAAAGGCCGTGCTCGAGGAGTTCTACACCCTCGGCCTGCGCAGGCTGCGGTTCGCCTTTGACGATCTGGGGCGGATGAGCGACGGCGACGTTCAGGCCGCCTTCCATGACGAGGATCTGAGGGTGTGGGCCCTCGCGCTCGCGGGCGCCGCGGCCGCCGCGCGCATGAAGGTCGCACGAGCCCTGGGTCCGGAACGGGCCGAGCGTCTGAACCGGGCGCTGGAAAACCTGGGCCCGTTTCGGCTCTCCGATTCCGAGGCCGCCCAGCAAGAGATCGCCGAGATCTTGCGTGCGCTCCACGACCGCGGTCGGATCAATCTCCCCGAGCCCGACCCGCGCGAGGAAGTCGTGGTTTGAACGAGGAGCGAGCGATGAGACCTTCGATTCGCGGCCTGGCCCTGGCCGCCTTGCTCTGCTTGATCGATCCGCCTTTCGCGGCCGCCGAGCCGGTCGGCGAGGGAATGCATCGGTCGACGCCGCGCGCCCGCCTGGGCCGCGAGCTGGGGGACTCGGCGTGGATCTCGACGGCGCTCCTCACGCTGGGGCTTTGCGTGGTCGGCGGGCTGGCTCTGGCGGCACGGCGATTCACGCCCGCCTCGAATTCGCCCCAGGCCCGGTTGATCGGCCGAGTCGGTCTCTCGCCCAAGCATTCCGTTTACGTGCTTCAGGTCGGCCGCCGCGTCCTGCTCTTGGGCGCTGGCCCTCAGGGAGCGCCCACGCTCATCGCCGAGCTCGACCCCATCGAATCTCCGCCCCAACCGCCAACCACGGAGGCCCAGGCATGAGCACTTGCCGCGAGGTCCGCCGGCCCCCGCGCCACGCCTGGACGATCGCCGTCCTGGCGCTGCTCGCGGCCTGGTCCCCGATCGCCCAGGCCGACGATCAGCCGGCGAAGGACTGGGATCAGGCCGCGTCGGTGCTCGCTGCCGCGCCCCTCGACAAGGCCGCGGCGGCGCGAACCATCCAGACGGTCGCGCTCTTCGCCGGCGTATCGCTGGCGCCGGTGGCGATCCTGATGGTCACCGCGTTCGTGCGGATCAACATCGTGCTCTCGCTCTTGCGTCAGGCCATGGGCAGCCCGCAAGCGCCGGGCGGCCAGGTGATCACGGCGCTCGCGCTGCTCCTGACCGTGCTCGTCATGCGGCCGCGGGCCGAGGCGGTCTATCACGACGCGATCGCCCCCTACGCCGCCGGCCGGCTCACCGAGCGAGCGGCCTGGGACCAGGGCGTGAAGCCGATCAAGGCGTTCATGGTCGAGACCATCGTGCAGGCGCGGCGGCAGTATTATCTCACGACCCTCTTCGAGCAATCGCGCGCATCAAGCGCGCACCCAGCCCCCGCGCCGGCCGAGCCGATGGACTATCCGCTCACCGTGGTCGCTCCCGCGTTTCTGCTCTGCGAGATCACGACGGCGCTCAAGATGGGCTTTTTCCTTTACCTTCCCTTTCTGGTGATCGACCTCGTGACGGCGTCGGTGCTGGGCGCGACAGGGCTTTATATGTTACCACCCTCGCTCGTCTCGACGCCGGCCAAGCTCATCGTTTTCGTGCTGGCCGACGGCTGGATGCTGGTGGCGTCGATGCTGTTGTCGAGCTTCGGCGGCGGCTAGGGCTCGATTGAAGGAGGAATCGCCGTGGATTTGAGCCAGGCGGTCGATTGGTCGCGGGAAGCGCTTCGGCTGGCGCTCGTGCTGGGGGCTCCGCTCCTGGCGATGGCGCTCCTGGCGGGGATCCTCGTGGGGGCGATCCAGACGATGACCCAGCTCCACGAGCCCACGGTGGCCCTTGTGCCCCGGCTGGCGGTCGTGGGGCTGGCGACCCTGTTTGTCTTGCCCTGGATCTTGAGCCGCGTCGCGTCGTTCGCGGCCGAGCTGATCGAGTCGATACCGGGGATGCTCTAGACGAGGCGGCGATGGGACTTTCGAACCTGGTCGATCGGTCCCTGCTGGAGCTGGCGTGGGGCTTTTTGCCGGCCCTGCTCGCGGCCGCGCGGGTGGCGGGGTTCGTCGCGGTCGCGCCGCTGTTCGGGCCCGAGGTCGACTGGCGGTTCCGGGCGATGCTGGGAGTGATGATCGCGGCGGCGACCGCGCCCCTGGCCGCGTCGCGGGTCGAGATCCTGGCGGCCGCGGCGATTCCCAGCGCGATCGTCTGGGAGATCGCGGCGGGGGCCTTGATCGCGCTGCCGGCCGCACTCGTGATGGGGGCCGCGCGGCAGGCCGGCGAGCTGGTGGCGGCAGGGGCGGGGTTCTCGATGGCGGCGACCCTCGATCCCGCATCGGGCGAGCCGCTCTCGCCGCTCGGCAGACTGTATGGCTTGATCGCCCTGGCTGCTTTCCTCGCCCTCGATGGACCCCTACGCCTGGTGACCGCCCTGGTCGAAAGCTACGGCGGCCCCACGCCCCGGCTCGACGACTCGCTGGTCGATCGGCTTTGCCAGATGATGACCTGGGCGCTCGAGATCGCCCTCCAGGCCGCCGCCCCCGCGGCCGTCGCGATCGTACTGTCGAGCGCCGCCGTCGCCTGGATCGGCAAGGTCGCCCCGACGTCAAACATGGTCGTCCTCGCACCGGCCGCGCGGATGACGATCGGGCTCGTGATCGTCATTCTGTTGCTGGCCGTGCTCGCCGGCTCGCTCCACGAAACGTGGCGGCAGGTTCTCTGAGCGACCAGGGCGCGGGGACGCCTCGAATCGATCAACCCCCGCCGATCGAAAGGCCAGGCTCATGAGCAAGGATCGAAGCCAGCTTCCGGGAAAGGCCAGGCTCAAGCTCGCGCGCGATCAAGGCCACGTCGCGCACAGCCGCGAGCTGACCTCGGCCGTCGGCTGGACGACGGCCCTGGCGGCCTTGATCCTGGTTGCGCCAGGCTT
>DAIDHE010000094.1 GCA_027459775.1 Planctomycetales bacterium
GTCAAGCACGGGCTCGACTATTACACCGGCACCGTCTATACCACCAACCGCAGGGTCTGGGAGCACGACGAGGAGTTCAAATCTTACCTCCGCGCCATCCGCGCGGCCGCCATCGACATGGAAACCGCGACCATCTTTATCGTCGGTTTCGTGAACCACATCACCAAGGGAGCGCTCTTGCTCGTCTCCGACAACCCGATGACGCCCGAGGGCGTCAAGACCAGCCAGGGGGACAAATCGGTCACCGAGCGATTTGCTCGCGAACATCTCGAGATCGGAATCGACTCGCTGATCGAGCTGCGCGACTCCGGCGAATCGGTGAAACATCTGCGGTTCGAATCGGCGTCGGACCTGGGAAAGCAGGCGTTTTGATGGTCGGATAGCGCCCTTATCGTGAGCAGCACGCCCTCGCCAGGATGGGAACCGAAGCGAATGGATTGCGTGATTGGATCACAAAACACCAAAGTCGCGATCGCTCGATGGTATACAGCAACCGCTAGCGGGCTGTAGAATACGCGCTGTTGTTGGTTTGAGTCCTGCATCCTGGAGATCAACGTATGCCGACCGGTGGAGTTAAGAACGAAGGTAAGAGCCAATTCGTCAAGGACGTACTCAAGAAGGATCCCTTCGCCAACGCGCGAGTGGTGAACGAGGAATGGGCGAAAGCCGGCCACGACAGCGAGATCAGCTCGACGCTGGTGAACAAGCTGCGATCGTCGGAAGGTTATTCGGGGAATCTGCGTTCGGGCCGGAAGCCGGGCGCGAAGTCCAAGACGACCAAGGTCATCGTGCTGGGCAAGCGGAGTGGGCGGAAGCCCAAGTCGTCGTATGCTCCAGTGGCTTCCGTGCGGGCGGACGCCCACACCGCGACCCGGGGAAGCGCCCCCCGCGCCGCCGATTTGGACCAGGTCGAGGCCGACCTCGACCGCCTCTTATTCAAGGTCATGGGGCTCGAGGGACTCTCCGGCGTCGAGAACGAACTGCGCCAGGCCCGCCGCATGCTCTGGGCCGCTTTCAACAAATGACCAGGCGGGCGACCCTCATCACGCCTCGCTGAACAAGGTCAGCGCGATTCACGGCGACCGCCCAAGGCCTCTCCTCGTATGACCGAGCCCGAGACAATCTCCCTTGAGGACCGATTGACCGGCTGCTTGCTCGGGACCGCGCTGGGAGACGCCTTGGGCCTGCCGATAGACGCCTTGTCGGTAGAACCCCCCGTCTTGGGCCGGGCGGCGGCGTTGTCACGTTCACAGCGGAACAATCGTCGTCTCATGTCGAGAAACACGACTCTCCTGGTCATGACTGACGCTCATTGTGTCGTTCGGCGACGTCGTGTTCCCCAGAGTTGAACCGCTCGCTCAGAATGGCGTCCACATCATCCAGGCTGGGCGTCCCCGGATTCTCCTTGATCCACCGGAGCTCGAATTCGACTTCCGAATTCTCGGGAATCTCCACCGACTCGGTGGGGCGGAACACGCCGTTCCCATGAATCGCGTGGATGTTGTTTGTCATGGGAGGGGTTCTGTCGATGGGGGTGTCTCCGGTCTCGTTCGATCTCGACGAGAACCCGGTCGTCTTCCTCGGTTCAGTGTTCGGCCCGCGGCGCCGTCGCTCCGGTCTTGACCCTGGAATTCTCCCCGATCGTGCGTTTTGTCGCTGGCCGGCATTCTCGCGCGAGCTCTGTCAAACCCTCGAATGGAGTCGGTTTCGAGCCCAGGACCGGTTCCCGACGCGCATGAACGCCGCATGTCTTCCAAAGCGCACTATTCTTCCTTGGGAGTCCGCGCCTTGGCTGCCGGAGCTCATGGAACCATCGAGCTTCGCTCGAGAAGAGGCGGCCGGGGCGCGGCAGCGCGACGATTCAAGATCCGTGACGCCGCGAACGAGTGAGAACCGCATGGCTGAACCACTTCTGACGGAAATGCTGGAACAGGCGCTCCAGGCCGAGCGGTCGGGGCGATTTGGGGAGGCGCGCGAATGGCTGCGGAAGTTGATCGCCGCCGATGGCGGCCTGGCGACGCTCGAGGGGCGGCTGCGGCTGGGCCGGCTCGCCATCGCGGCCGGGCGCGACGAGGATCTGTTGGAGGCCGAACAACAGCTATCCCAGGCCCGTTCGCTGGCCGAGCAAGTCGGCGCGACCCAGACGCTCGCGGCCGCCATTCATCTCCTGGCCGCGCTCGCGGGCGCTCGATACCAGCCCGATCTCGCCCAGAGACTGATCGACGAGAGCCCGGCGGCCGGCCCCTTCTCGCCCCCCAGCCCCACCCGCGCTGAGTGGCTGCATTATCAGGGCGTCATCCGTCTGCATCACGGCGATCTGAACACCGCCGAGCGCTTCTATTTCCGCGCCCAACAGGTCGCCAGCGAGTGCAACTGCAAGCCCGTGCTCGCCGAGGTCTACGACTCGCTGGCCAACCTTCTCATTCGCCGCGGCAAGGCCGCGCTCGCCCTCTCATTCGCCCGCAAGAGCATCGAAATCAAGCAGGCGCTCGGCGAGCGCCATGGTACCGCGATCTCGCACGGAACCGCCGGCCGCGCGCTGACCTTGCTCTCGCGCTACGACGAGGCCGCCCAGGAGTTCGAGATCGACCTCGCGATCGCGCGTGAGCTGGGCGCGAACTACACGGCGGCGCGGGTTCTCAATTATCTGGGCGAGGTCGAGTATCTGAGGGGCCGGCACGACCAAGCGGCCCAATACCACGAAGAGGCCCATGCGCTCCAGGCCGACCCCGAGCATTCCGCTCACGCCCATCTGGGTTTGGCTCGCGTCCACCTGTCCAGGCGGCGGCTGACCGAGGCAGAGTCGGCCTGCGACCAAGCCGCGACGATCCTCACGAGCTTCCCCAACCTGCGCGAGGTCGCCAATCTGCTCCGGGGCATCCGGGGCGCGATCGCCTGGCGCAACGGCAACCACGAAACCGGCGAGGCCGAGCTCTAGGCCTCCGTCGCCGCCTTGCAAGCGGGCGGCTATCCCATCGTCACCATCGAGATCCTTTATCAGCTCCGTGACCTCTATCAGGAGCGAGGCGCGCGTGCCAAGGCCGTCGAGGTCATGGCCCGCGCGCTCGACTTGCTCAGCGAGTGCGGCTCGGAACGCGGCGTGCAAGACGTCGAGGACTGGCTGCGGACGGTCGATTCTCCCAATCTCGCCCGGATGGCGCTCGAGCGCTATTTCCCCAGTTGGCTGATCGACGAGATGTTGACCGGCCGGCTCCGCCGCATCCCATCCCATCGCCAGAACGTCGTCGTCTTGTTCACCGACATTCGCGATTTCACCGTTCTGACCGAGGGCCTCGAACCCGAGACCCTGGTCGATCTCTTATGCGAATGGTTCAGCGAGGCGGCGCGGATCGTGCGGAGGCATGGTGGATATGTGGATAAGTTCATCGGCGATGCGGTGATGGCCTTGTTCGGGGTTCCTGAAGCGGGCGAATCGATGGCCGCCGCCGCCATCCAGGCGGCGATCGAGATGCGCGAGGCGCTCGACACGATGAACATGCGCAGGCGTTTCCTGGGGCGCAAGGAGTTCCGGGTGGGGATCGGGATCGACTCGGGCGAGGCGGTGATCGGGTTCATTGGCTCGCACCTGCGGCAGTCTTACACGGCTGTCGGCGAGGTGGTGAACACGGCCTCGCGGCTCGAGTCGGCGACCAAGGACGCGGGCTGTGACATCCTGATCAGCGCCCGGGTCGAGTCGGCGCAGCGCCAGACGCGCGTGGCCGAGACCCAGTACGTGGGCAACCTGACGTTAAAGGGAATCGGCCAGGCGGTTCCGGCCTTCAAGGTTCTGGGCCCGCTGTCGATCTCTGTCACATCCATGGAGCCCAGGCCCGCGACCTATCGCGGCAGGCCCGAGCTCGCGCACGCCGCGATCGTCCCTTCCCTGAAGCCCCAGGAGGCAGTGGCGGCGGTGTAGACTCAGCGCGGGGCGCCACGCGATAATTAAAGCATCCCAAAACTCGCGGACCCGCGTTTTGATTCAGGGGTGAACGACCGATGGCCAATGTCGATCGGATTCGTGAGGCGCTCTTGTCCCGGCCGTTCCGACCGTTCACGATCCATCTCGCCGACGGGCGGACGTGCTTTGTGAAACATCCCGATTTCGTCACCATTCCGCCGGTTCCGCGGGCCCGGTCGATCATCTACTGGACCGACGACGAAATGCAGTTGATCGACCTGGGCTTGATTGTGTCGATCGTGGATCAAGCCCAGAAAGCGCCGTCCGAGCCCTGAACACGAGGTGATCGTGAAGGAGAAACCGCCCATCGCCAAGCCCCGATGGCCGCCGCGCCGCGATCAAGAATCCCGAACCAGGGGCCGTATCAGCCCGTCCGCATGACCCGGACCTCGATCATGGGACCGAGCCGGGTGATTCGCCCGCTCAGGCTGGGCATCCTGGCATATCCCTCGAGAAGTAGAGCAGTGGCTCGGCCTGTTGAATCGTCTTGACGAGAAACGACGCCAGCCCGAAACGCTCGTAGCCAGCCCCCAGGGCTCGCTCGTACGAATCGAAACAGCCAGCGATCTCGGAGTCGCGGATCAGGACGTATTTGCCTTGGCTGGCCAGCAACTCCACCAGGTTTTCGTGGTAAGTTGCGAGCTCTCGTTCGATCGCCATCGAGTTTCTTCCGTACAAGCGAGAAAACCGCCCGCGCGGGTCGCATCGTCCAGATCGATGGTTTCGAAGCTTGATCTCGCATGAGACCCACGGCCAAATCCGTGAATTCACCGCGTCGGACCCCATTGCGAGCCGGTCCTTGATTTGCGAGTTGTTCGAGAGCGGGCGAGGGGATTCGAACCCCTGACGTCCAGCTTGGGAAGCAAATCGTGCAGATACAAGCATCTTAGCCTAAATCGCGAGCCAGAGCCTATTTTACAAGGGTCTAGCCCGTTTTGCAAGAGCCAACATCGGGGGTCATAGCGCTATTTCACAAGCGCGAAACGGCTTCACAATGGGGTAGTCTTAAGAGCCCATTCATCGCCCCCCGATCACGGCCCCAGCCCACGCCCCTGGATCACGCCCGAGCCCCCATCGCGGCTCCCGCCCCAAGCCCCCCTGGACCGCTCCTGAACCACGCCGACAACGCCGACGCTGATTCCCTCGATCGGGGCGCGGCGATCGCTCAGGGGCGAGCCCAGAGCCTCGGACGTCGGCCGCGGCGGACCAACTCGCCGGCCGCCTGGTCGTCGTTCATCGTCGGCCGCGGCGGGTCGCCCCTTGTGACCCAGGCATGAACGCCAAGGGGACTTGTGACTCACATCACGGCGATGATCGATACCGCGTCAACCGCCGTTGGACCGGCGGCGGGGACGGTCGCCGACGCGACGACCGTATTGCCCTCTTCACCGACCGAATTATACGAACGAACCCCCACCACCCAGGGACCGCTCGCCAGTCCCGGCAGCACGCCTTGGAATCGTTGCATGAACCCCGCGCCCCAAGGGACCGTCGCGGTCGGCAGCGTGTAGGAAAGCGTCGCGCCGGGCGATGCGTAAACGTGGAACCCCGCGGGGGGCGTTCCGTTGGCCGCCCACATCCACTCGACCTTGATCGACGACGCCTGGACCGGAAACGCCCGAAGCGCGGTGGGTGGGGCTGGTAGACCGCTCCAATCCTGATACTGAGGCCCAATCGTGATCGTGATCGCCGCGTCCAAGTTTTGCTCGATGCCGTAGACATTGGCCGCCCTTACCCCGAATTTCCAGACGCCTGGTGTGAGCGGGGCGGGCGAAAATGTCAGAGCGTTCAGGGACGCGATCGCATCCAAGTAATTGATCGGGTCGCCAATCCCGGTGTTGGCATACACGAGATATGTAATCGCGGTGTTGGGAAGAGGGGGTGAGAGGAATCCAATGATCCCGGCTTTGCCAGGCCGATGGTGGACCGCCTGTTGGATCGGCCGGAACACGGACCATGGCGAGAAGAACTCGGGCGGACGTGCGGGCGAGACGAGGCCAATGATCCCGGCTTTGCCCGCCTGATGGTGGACCGCGGATCGGATCGGCGTGAAGACGGACCATGGCGCGAGGAACGCGGGCGGCGGCGGGGGCAAGAGGAAACCGACGATCCCGGCCTTGCCGGCTCGATGCTCGCGGGCGGGCTCTTGGATCGGCGTGAAGACAGACCATGGCGAGAGGAACGTGACGGGCTGTGGTGCCAGGAAACCGACGATCC
>DAIDHE010000097.1 GCA_027459775.1 Planctomycetales bacterium
CTCGCTGGGGAGCTATCTGCTCCTGGTCGAGTACACCGGTCGGGTTTTCCGCGCTGGCAAGGCGTCGATTTCGAGCGAGTTGGCGTCGGTGTTCGAGCGGCTCGGGACCAACGCCGAGACGTGGCGGACTCGGCTGGAGCGCTTGCGGAAGCAGCATTTCTTCGGCCGCTTCTTCGCGGCCACACGTCAGCGACTGATCGAGGTCTCCGAGCGTCTGGGGATTCGTCGAGCACCGAATCTCTGTGGGTGCGCCGCGCCGTGACGCCCTGAGACGGGCGGAATGGGACAGTCGCGAGCCAATTCAGGTCACGAGCCGGAGTTTCCCCGCGCTCTTGGGGCGAGTAATCGCGCCCGGAGCCGTTTTCGCCGGGAAATCGCGGCATTCGGAGCCGTGATGTCCCGCCGAGACGCCTTTGGTTCATCGCTCTGAGCGATCGGGCCGATGCCATTAGAGCCGGAGGTGCCATGGGAACTCGGGGGCTCGGACACATGCCTGTCCATGGCGCGGCACGATCGGAACTCGGGGGCTCGGACACATGCCTGTCCATGGCGTGGCAATGGCGCGGCAGAGCCGGAGGCGGCAGGGCAGGGCCGGAGGTGCCATGGGAACTCGGGGGCTCGGACACATGCCTGTCCATGGCGCATGGCGCGGCAATGGCGCGGCAAGAAGAAAGACAGGCCATGGCGTCGCCCTCGCCAGCCAGGTCCGAGACCGCGACGTGGATCTGCTCGTCGAGGCGGGATCCGCGCCCCCGAAACGACCGGGTTCACAACGTGTTTTTTCCGAGCCCGGGGGGAAACTAAGGGCATGGCACACCGTGCCAGAATTCGCGCCGCACGCGCCGACTCCGAGGGTCAGCTCGGCGCCCGATTCCGAACGATCACCGCCGGCGGATTCTTTTGGCGCAATCGCCTGACCTGCCTGGACGGTTTCAGCCAGGTCAAGGTGATCGGGTCGGTCGAAATCCTTGGGCACTTCAGCCATTCCGGGATATCGCCCTCGATCAGGCGATCGCGATCAGCGAGGAATGCGCGTCGTTCCGCGTGCTCGATTCCGCGCGGATCCCGTTGTGAACCCAGTCAACCCGCCGCCTTCTCTGGCCTGTCACGGGCGACGATTCTGGCACCGGTCGCCAGGCGCTTTTGGCGCAACAATGACGCGGGCGGATTTATTTTGGAAGATTTTAACCCCTTCAGAAGACGTGACATGCGTCGCGAGATTCGGAGAATCCATCGCGGTTGCAATCACATGAAGCCAAACGCGCGCTAACCTGATTGATGTCGTGGGTATCGTGAGCGAGGCTCGCGAGGCGAGAGCGCCACCCGAGCGCATATCGATCATGGCCCCGGGGCGGGCGACGGACATGTCGCACCCGATCTCGTGGCCGATGGGATCTCCCCTCTTCAGAGGCTGCCGTCATGACGCCGTCGGTTCACGAGGGCTCGGCCTTCGGTCCCGGGGACGATGGGCCGTTTGAACGGACAAGGCCAGATGTACGGCTGGCAAGCAGGCCGAATGGGGCTCGAAGCGGCGAATCCCGTCCAGCGAGACCCGCGGCAAAAAACTGCCAAAAGTGCCGTTCGCTCGTCCGCCGAGAAACGACGCCGGGAATCAAGAAAACCGAGGCCCGGTCCAGCCGTTCTGGCCATGCCCGGCTCGCGGAGTACGAAGGCAAAACGGCCTTGTTCACGCCGGTCTGACCGCGAGCCAATGAGGCGTCTTCGAGACGTATCAGAAACGCGTGAAGTTGACCGCCTTCCCTGTTCCGTATTGTGATGAATAGGATGATGTGACCAGTCCGCGGCTGAACGAGGCTATTCCATGGGCGAGCTTGATTCCAACGACGAAACGGTCGAGGCTCAGCCGGCGATACCCGCGCCGTCGCCGACGGGATCGTCGGCGCCGATCTCGTCGCGGGAGCAGGGCGCGATCGGTCCGTACAAGATCCTCGAGCGCATCGGCGAAGGGGGCATGGGGGTCGTGTACCTGGCGGCGCAGGAGAGCCCGGTGCGCAGGCGGGTCGCGCTCAAGATCGTCAAGCCGGGGATGGACAGCGCCCAGGTGGTCGCGCGGTTCGAGGCCGAGCGCCAGGCGCTGGCGCTCATGGATCATCCCAACATCGCCCGCGTCCTGGACGGCGGCTCGAGCGAGGCCGGCCGGCCCTATTTCGTGATGGAGTTGGTGCGGGGCCTGCCGATCGGCGATTACTGCGATCGGCGCAGGCTTTCGACGCGAGAGCGACTGGAGCTGTTCGTCCCCGTCTGTCAGGCGATCCAACACGCTCATCAAAAGGGAGTGATCCATCGCGACGTCAAGCCGTCAAACATCCTGGTGGCCGAGGTCGACGGCAAGCCGATCGCGAAGGTGATCGATTTCGGCGTGGCCAAGGCGATCGACCATCGGCTGACCGAACGGACGATTTTCACGCAGCTCGGGGCGGTCGTGGGTACGCTGGAATACATGAGCCCCGAACAGGCCGATCTGGGTGTCATGGATATCGACACACGTACGGATGTGTATTCGTTGGGCGTCGTGTTGTACGAGTTGTTGACGGGCTCGACGCCGCTGGAGCGGGGTCGGCTCAGGCAAGCGGCCTACACCGAGATCCTGCGGCGCATCCGAGATGAGGAGCCGCCGCGGCCGAGCACGCGGTTGTCGGATTCGGGCGATGCGCTTTCGGCGATCTCGGCGCGGCGGCGTGTCGAGCCCTGGCGGTTGACGCGGCTGATCAAGGGGGATCTCGATTGGATCGTGATGAAGGCGATCGAGAAGGACCGAACCCGGCGCTACGATTCGGCGGGGGGGCTGGCGCGTGACATCGAGCGTTACCTGGCCGACGAGCCGGTGGAAGCGGGTCCGCCGTCGGCGCGGTACCGGCTGGGCAAGCTGGCTCGGAAGCACCGCGGCGTGATCGCGACGGCGGCCGCCTTTGCCGTGCTCCTGGTCGTGGGAGCGGGGGTCTCGGCGGCTCTGGCCGTGCGCGAACACCGGGCCCAGACGCGGGCTCTCGAGCTCGCCAGGGCGGCCGACCTCGGACGCGCGCGCGCGACGGCGGCCGAGCGGGCCGCCCTCGCCGAGGAAGCCAAGAGCCGCGCGGCCGCCGCCGAGGCCAAGGCGGTGCTGGGGTTCTTCGAGACCAAGATCCTCGCCGCCGCCCGGCCCAAGGAACAAGAAGGCGGGCTCGGCATCGAGGCCACCATCCACGACGCCGTCGACGCCGCCCTCCCCGGCATCGACCACGACTTCAAGGACAAGCCCGCCGTTCTGGCCTCGATCCGCCACACGATCGGCCAGACTTACTCGTATCTGGGCAAGCCCGAGAAGGCGCTCGCCCAGCTCGAGACGGCGCTTGCGATCCGCCAGCGGGCGCTCGGACTCGACGATCCCGCGACCCTCGAATCCATGGTCGATCTGGCGCTCGTCTTGCAGGAGTCGGGGCAATTCGCGCGCGCGATCGATCTCCTGGAGACGGCTTACAAGAAGCGCGAGGCTTTGCTGGGCGCGAATGATCCTGAAACGATTCTCGCCCTGGGGAGCCTCGCGATCGCCTATCAGTCGGCTGGCAGGCTCAAGGAGAGCATCCCGCTTCACGAGGAAGCTCTCAAGCGGTTCCGGCTCGCCCAGGGCCCCGACCATCGCCATACCCTGTCGGCGATGAGCAACCTCGCAAACGCCTATCAGCAAACCGGCAGGCTCAAGGATGCGATCGCGCTTTGGGAAGAGTCGTTGCACAGGTCCAGCCTCACCCGCGGCGCCGATCATCCCGATACGCTGACAGACATGAATAATCTCGCATGGGCTTATCGCGACGCCGGCCGGTTCGCCGAGGCGCTCCCCTTGGTCGAGGAGTCGCTCGAGCGGCGCAAGGCCGCGATCGGGCCCAACCATCCCTATACGCTGTTCTCGATGAACGACCTCGCGCTCGCCCGCAAGGACGCCGGCCGGCTCGATCTGGCGATCCCGCTCTTCGAGGAAACCCTCAAGCTCCGCCGATCGATTCTGCACGACGACCATCCCCACACCCTCTTCACGATGAACGACCTGGGCCTGGCGTATCTGGCCGCCGGTCGGACCGGTGAGGCCCGCGCGCTGCTCTAGGAGGCCTACAAGCATAGCGTTGATCGCCTGGGCGCGGACCACCCCGACACCCTGAATTGCAGCCACAATCTCGCACGGGTTTATCTGGTCGTCGACCCGGCCAAGGCCGAGCCGATCCTCAGACGGACGATCGAAGCCAGGCGCAAGCGAGCGCCCGGGTCGTGGCTGATTTTCGACGCGATGAGCCTTCTGGGCGGAAGCCTGCTGGGTCAGAAGAACTATGCCGAGGCCGAGCCGTTCGTGATCCAGGGCTATGAAGGGCTCCACGAGCGGTCGGCCAAGATCACCGCGCCTTATCGCGATCGGCTGGTCGAGGCGGCCCGCCGCCCGTCCGCGCTCTACGACGCCTGGGGCCGCAAGGACAAGGCCGAGTACTGGCGGTCCCGAGTCGATCGAGAGCTTGGGGGGCCCTGACATGGCGATTTTGTCAAGTTGTACCGGATCGGTCGACGATAACACTGGCAAGGATCGCGGGATCTCCTCGTCCTTGAGGCGGGCGTCGCGCCCCCTGACGGAGTTGAGAGACTCTCATGGACGATCGCGGTCGGCGGGTGGCGCCTGGGCGGTTGGTGGGAAGGATTCTGATCCTGGGCCTGGCGTTGCCATGTCTGGGCGGGTGCGTGGGACCGAAGGCCGTCCGTTACACGCGCATGAAATACAACGAGGTCGTCCGCGACACCAACGACCAGCAGCTCTTGCTCAACATCGTTCGGCTTCGCTATGCCGATTCTCCCGTCTTCATCGACCTGCCGAACATCACGAGCCAATTCGAAGTGGCCGGCCGGGGGAATTACTTCGGGGGCTATGGCAATCAGACGCCGGGGCCCGCGAGCCTGGGGCTTGGGGATCTGTCGTTCCGCGACACGCCGACGTTGAGCTATCACCCGCGCGAGGGACGGGAAATCGCGAAGGCGCTCTTGACGCCGGTTTCCGCCGACCTGTTCATCGTGGTGAACGCCGGGGCGAATCTCCAGCAGCTCTTGCTCTTCTCGGTCAACGACATCAACGACATCCCCAACGCGCCACGAGCCACGACCCTGGTTCCCCGCGCCTCCGACGACAATTCCGAGTTTCTCCATGTGATCAAGCTATTGACATCACTCCGCGATCGAGAAGCGACCGAGCTCGCGTATGGAACCGACGAGGATCTCGACAGCGCGTCGGAGCCGATTCCCAGGGGCTCGGTGAAGGCGCGGGACGTGCTCAACGCAGCCCGCGACGGCTACGTCTACCGTGCCAGCGGCGAGAGCCAGGTGAGACTGGTCAAGCGCGAGAAAGTGCTCTATCTGCGGATCAACCCCGGGTTTGTCGATTCGCCCGAGATGCTCGAGGTCGCGCGCTTGTTCCGGCTCAGGCCGGGGCTCAGCAAGTACCGGGTCCGATCCGAGCTCGCCGAGGAGGCGAACCAGAAGCATCCCTCGCCGCTGGGGAGCGACACGATCTACCTGAACACGCGGTCGATCCTGCAGATCATGACGTTCTTCTCGAAGGGGGTGTGCGTCCCGGAGGAACATGTGATTTCCGGCGTCGTCCCGACCACACCCGGGCCCGACGGCCGGCCATTCGACTGGACGCGGATCACGGCCGGCAACTTTGTCGTCCACCATCAAAAGCACCGGCCGCGGGACGCGGAAGTCGCCGTTCAGTATCGGGGATACTGGTTTTACATCGCTTCGAACGACGTCAACTCGCGCGCGGCCCTGTCGATTCTGGAGATCGAGTTCGCCTTGCAAGAGTCCGACGGAAAGCCCGCCGGCCCGCTGCTCACGCTGCCGATCGGGGGGCGATAGACGGACTGGTCGTGGGGCAGGTTGACCGTGAGTGCGACTCAATTAAGGAGCGCGCGGCACCGCGATCCGCGGTATTTAGGCGAGCGCCGCGGAAGAGATCAAGAGTCGATATCGTCTGGCCGTACCGGTCTCTCGCCAGGCGCGCGAATGGCGAGAATCACAACCTCGTCGCCTCGAATGGTGAAGAGCGCACGGAAGCGTTGGTTGCGATGGATCCCGAAGAGGAGGTGCCGAATCTCGTCCGTGAATGCGGGGTTTTCGTACGCCCCCCGCAAGAGTGGGGATGTTCTCCGAGACGACGAAGAGCCAGTTCGAAGCGATCGATGAGCCGTCGAGCCGTCTCGGGCGAGCGAGCCCGGATGGCGGTGAGCCGTTGCTCAAAGTCGGCCTCAGCGCCTCGAGAAAGACTGACTCGAAAGCTCATCGGCGGCCGGTCGTCGGGCCATTCGCCCGCATTCGCTCGATAAACTCAAAGGCGTCGACAGTCCGACCCGCGTTCATGTCGTCGATTCCGCGCTCGATCGACCTCCTGATTTCTTCACGCTGTTCCTCGGTCGAGTTTTCGAATTCCCAGAGTTCGAGCGCCTCGTCTAGAGTCACTTCGGCGCCGTTGCTCGCGAGCCTTTGATCCGCGAAATCGCGGAAGGCTTTCAGGTCGTTCGTCCGATCCGAGGCCATGGTCGTGGACTCCTTTAGTTTCCAACCCCAAGCCTACCACCAAGATGCTTATGACTTCCAGACCCCAACGTTCGTGGTATTCGGGGCTCAAGAAATGGTTCGATCTTGACGGCGGCCTGTCTTTCGGGGACATTCCTCCGCGCTTGTCGGGATGCGCGAAGGAATGCACCCTCCCTGAAGGATCGGTAGACGCCATGAACGCCCAAGGATTCGCCCGCCTGAGCCGGCTGATCGTGCTCGCGACCGCTTGGATCATGCTCGATAATGCCACGGTTCTGGCGGATCCACTCTACACCGCCATCGACCTGGGAACCGGAAGTCTCACGTACGGGGCGACGCCGAACGGAATGGGGACTGTCACGGGGTCGAACGGGCTGACCTATGCCTTCAATCCGGTTCAGAATTACTTGCCGTCTCAGTGGAGCGGAACGACGAATGGCGTTCCCACGGTGGAGGCCGCGCCGACGTGGGACCAATGGACCTATGGAAATCCCAACTACGCCTACAGCTATTCGCACATGTACGCGATGAACAGCCAGGGCCTGGGCGTCGGGATCAATATCTACGGCGTCGACGGGCACCTGTCGAACAGCGAGGCCATCATCAGCCAACTGCAACCCAATGGAACCTGGGGGCCGGCCGGCGCGCTCTGGTCGGGGTCCACAACCTTCGACGGGAGCGGGGCGGCCAACCTCGGAATCTCAGGCGTCGCCGCCAACGGCCAGGTTCTCGGGTATGGAGCTCAGCCGGGGTACTTCGAAGGGACTCCCATCAACACGATGTATCTCTATGATCCGAAAACGCAGTCCGTCACCAATCTGACCAATCTGATCGACGCAATCAAATGGACGAATTCGACGGCACTCCCCCTGGGCATGGACCCGAATTGGTTTCTCCAGAGCCCGGTGGGTCAGCTCGACAATCAAGGGCGGATTCTGGTCCAGGCGACTCGGGGGGTAGGTCAGGAGTTCGAACCGTTCGACGGCGTCACGCAGAATCTGTTGCTTGTCCCCCAGGGCGTCTCCGCCGCCCCGCTCGCGACGCCCGAGCCCGCCACGTGCGCCATTTTCGCGACCTTGATCGGCGGCTGGATGGCACAACGATGGGCTCGCTCGCGCGGGCGATCCTGAACGACGTCTCGACGGCCGGCACACCTATTTCGCTCCATGCTGATACCTTGACTTGACGGCCCCAGTTCTTCCGATTGGTCGCGTCCGCCCGATTGCGATAAACTATCAGTCGCACGCGCCGACGCGCCTGGGCGTCGCGCGATCCATTCGAGAGGCTCGAGATTTCATGGCATCCACTGGCATCGCACCGCCGCGAATCGCGATTTCACCCAGGCTTTCCTCGGACCTGGTCGCCGCCCTGGGCGCTGACAACGTGCTCCAGCGGCCCGAGGAAATGCTTGTGTACGAATGCGATGGGTATATGGTCGAGCGCAGCATGCCCGATCTGGTGGTGTTTCCCACGTCGACCGAGCAGGTCGTCGAGATCGTCAAGATTTGCAATCGACACAGCGTGCCGTTCGTGCCGCGCGGGGCGGGAACGAGCCTGGCGGGCGGGACGCTCTCGATCGGCGGCGGGGTCACGATCTGCCTGACGCGAATGAAGCGGATCCTGGAGGTGAGCATCCGCGATCGCTACGCCGTCGTCGAGACGGGGCTGGTGAATGTGTTCCTGACGCGGTCGCTGGCCGGGACGGGTTTTCATTACGCCCCCGACCCGTCGAGCCAGGGCGCGTGCACGATCGGCGGCAACGTCGCGACCAATTCCGGCGGCCCTCACACGCTCAAGTACGGCGTAACGGTCAATCATATTCGCGGAGTAACATTAGTCATGCCCGACGGCGAGGTCGTCGAGACCGGCGGGGCCGTCGAGGACCAGCCGGGCTACGATTTGACGGGCGTGATCGTGGGCAACGAGGGGACGTTTGGGATCGTCACCAAGGCAATCGTGAATCTGACCCGCGACCCCGAGGCGGGCCGGACGTTCCTGGGGGTGTTCGACACGGTCGACGCGGCGACCGAGACGGTGAGTGGCATCATCGCGGCGGGGATCGTGCCGGCGGCGCTCGAGATGCTCGACAATCTCATGATCCAGGCCGTCGAGCAGGCGTTTGGATTCGGCTTTCCGACCGAGGCGGGCGCGGTTTTGATCATCGAGATCGACGGCCTCGAGGCTGGACTCGACCGCGAGGCCAGGGCGATCGCGGCGATCGTGGAATCGCGTGGGGGGGCGGTGCGGCGGTCGATCTCGTGGCGCACCCGCAAGGAGCCCGAATACGTCGCGATCTGGAAGAGCCGCAAATCGGCCTTTGGCGCGATTGGCCGTCTGAGCCCGACCTATTGCACCCAGGACGGCGTCGTGCCGCGGACCAAGCTGCCCGAGATCCTGCGGTTCATCGTCGACGTGGGCCGGCGGCATGGGCTGCGGATCGCCAACGTCTTCCACGCCGGCGACGGCAACATCCACCCGATCCTGCTCTACGACGAGCGCGACCCCGATCAGGTGAAAAGCGTGCTCCTGGCCAGCCATGAGATCCTCGACAAATGCATCGAACTCGGCGGCAGCGTCACCGGCGAGCACGGCATCGGGGTCGAAAAGATGGAGTTCATGCCCAAGCTGTTCACCCCGGCCGACCTGGCCGCCATGACAACGCTGCGGAATATGTTCAATCCTATTGGACGATGCAATCCGGCGAAGCTGCTCCCCGGGGGTGCCGGCTGCCTTGAGAAAACCGGCCCCCGGCGGGCCGCCCCGGCCTGAACCAGACCACGCGGGTTCACCCGGATCGCGAGTCTCGGTATCGTGGAGGATGTCTCGGCGACGCCGGCGGGGCGCGTCGTGCTGAATGTCGTTTCGATGCCGTCAAGAGGAGCAAGCAAAACCGTGGCCAAGCGACCTCGCTATTCGCGCTGGCGACGGCTGCCGGGGGTTTTTCGCAGTGGCGAAAAACGCCCCGACGCCCAGGACGACGCGCTCGACCGCATCATCCTGTACCTGCCCGCGAAACTGCTCGACCTGGCCGAATCGCTGGCGGAAAAGACGGGCGAGCCGTCGGTGCAGCAGTACTGCGAAAACCTTTTGAAAAAGGCCCTCGATCAAGAACGCGTCAATCAAAAGGTCGCCGACGTCGAGTCCAAGCGGGGCCGGCTCACCGGGCTGGACGAGATCGCGGCCGACCCCGACTATCTGGCGGAATGGCAGCGCAGGGCGGCGACCTCGGGCGAACGCGAGCGGGCGACCGCTGTTCCGCCGGATAGCCATGGGGCCGGCCAGATCGAGGACGAGCCCGCGCCGCCGGTCGTGGTCGAAATCATGAGCGACCAAGAGGACTTTCCAGGGTTGGCGCAATCGGGGTCCGCTGGCGAGAGCGCCTACACGACGGCCGGGCCGGGGATGGCCGTCACGCTGCCCCGTGGAGCAATCGAGGCCCAGGAGCCGAGGACGATCGTCGTCATGAACAACAATTCATCAATGGCGATTTTGGCCAAGCACGTGGGCTGGGCCGCCGACGATTGGGGATTCTTGCCGTGCCTGCGCAGGGGAGAGGCCGTGCCGGCCGCGAAATCGGCCGAGCTGATCTGGGGCCTGCACCAGATCGAGGACGAGCTCAAGGGCGCGACCACGCTCGACCGCCGGCTGGCGCACGCCCTGCACCGGCTGGCGCTCGAGTCGCAGGTGTTGCTCACCGACCTCTGGCCGGGCTCCTTCGACGAGCCGGCGATCGCCGTGATTCGCTCGGTGCAAGAAGCCGTCGAGCGGATTCTCTCGGGACAAGACATCCGGTATTACTCAAACAGTCGGCCGGACGACGCGGAGCCCTTGCCTTGAACTCGCCCCTGTCATGGCCCGAGGACGCCCAGGGTGGCGTGCTCGGCGATGGACGTTATGCACTCGCCACCGATCGCCCGGCGTCGGTCGACGAGCTCCTGGACCGCGTCCGCGAGCGCGTCGGCCAGGGCTGCGCGATCTATCCCCAGGGCGGCCGGACCGCGCTCGACTACGGCGGCGAGCCCGCCCGGCCGGGGTCGGCGCTCGACTTGACGGGTCTCGATCGCGTGATCGATTATCCCTATGCGGATATGACGATCACGATCGAGGCCGGCATGACCCTTGCGGCCCTGGCGAAGGTTCTGGCCGAGCAGAACCAACGGGTCGTGCTCGACGCTCCCGAGGGCGACCGTGCCACGATCGGCGGCATTCTCGCGACCAGCGCCTCGGGCCCGCGGCGTTTCGGCATGGGGCGGCCGCGCGATCAGCTGATCGGGGTGAGCTTTGCTTCCTCGAGCGGCGAGCTCGTGAAGGGGGGGGGACGGGTCGTCAAGAACGTGGCCGGCTATGACTTTCCCAAGCTGCTCACCGGCTCGATGGGCACGCTGGGCGTGATCACTCAGGCGACGCTCAAGGTCCGGCCCAAGCCCGAGGCGTCGGCGATCATTTGGGCGCCGCTTGACGATGGCGATGCGCTCGAACGGACTCTCGAGCGGCTCAACGTCTCAGAGACCCGGCCGGTCGCGATCGAGCTCTTGAACGCCTCGGCCGCGAGCACGATCGCGGCCGTCGCCGATCTTCCCGTCGGCCGGTTTGTCGTCGTCCTGGGCTTCGAGGACAACGCCGACTCAGTCGATTGGCAGCTCGTCCGCGCCCGTCAGGAGATCGACTCGAGCGCCATGGCGATCGCCCGCGACTCCGCGAGCGAGCCCATCTGGAGCGCCTTGGTCGAGTTCCCCGCGCTCGCGATCGGACCGCTCTCGTTTCAGGCCAACATCGCCCCGCGGTCGGTCGCGGCGTTTGTTGAGCGACTCGACCCCGACCGCTGGCGAGTGAAGGTCCACGCGGGCAATGGAATCGTACAGGCGCACGGGCTGGGCGAGTGGACGTTCGAGCAAGCCGCCGCCGAAATCGAGCCATTGCGAGCCGCCGCGGTCGCCGACGAGGGCAACTTGATCCTCCCCCGCTGCCCGACCGCCTGGAAGACGCGGCTGGGCGTCTGGGGCGACCCCCGCGCCGACTGGTCGCTCGCCAGGCGCGTGAAAGAGGCCCTTGATCCCCTGGCCGCACTCAACCCCGGCCGGTTCGTGGACAGCATTTGACGACTCACTCGCGCCCGGCGCTTCGCCGCGCGAATCGCTTTCATCGAGGTAATTCCCCAGATGACAACCGCCGTGAAAGAGCCGTCGACACCCGCTCCGGCCGCGGCCGCCAGCGCCCGCTCGGTCGTCGACCTCGACTGGCTGGCCGAGAAGATCCCCTATCGCCGCTATCAAGAATGCGTCCACTGCGGGCTCTGCACCGCCAGTTGCCCCACCTATCTCGAAACCCGCGACGAAAACGACAGCCCCCGCGGGCGCATCTATCTGATGCGCGCCGTCGTCGACGGCCGCCTGGCCATGGCGCCCGCCGTCCGCGAACACCTCGAGCTCTGCCTCGACTGCCGCGCCTGCGAATCGGCATGTCCATCGGGAGTAAAGTATGGACACATGATTGAGCCTTTCAAGATCGCGCTGGCCAGGAGCGCGGGGGACGCCCCCGAGAGCGGCATGATCGAACGCCTGCTGATGCGCCATCTGTTTCCTTATCGCGACCGGGTGCGGAGGGCGCTCGCGCCGGCGCGAATGCTTCAGAGCCTGGGCGTGCTCGACTGGACTGAACGCGTCGGCCTGACCAAGCTGTTGCCCGGGCCGCTGAGGCGAATGCAGGCCATGCTGCCGCGGCTCGAGCGTTCGGCCGGCCAGCTCGACGAGGTACTGCCCGCCATGGGGGTGAAACGCGCCCGCGTGGGCCTGTTTCTCGGTTGCGTGGGTGACGCGATGTTTCCCGGCACGACGGCGGCGACGGCGCGGGTGCTCCAGCGCAACGGTTGCGAGGTGGTCGTGCCGCGCGGCCAGGTCTGCTGCGGGGCGATCGCATATCACTCGGGGTCCGAGCGGCCCGCGCTCGAGCTGGCCGCGCGGAATCTGGAGGTCTTCGAGCAAGCCGGCGTCGACGCGATCGTGGTGAACGCCGCGGGCTGCGGCGCGATGCTCAAGGATTACGCCCACATCATGCCGGCGGCCGACGCCGACAAGGCCCGCGCGTTCGTGGCCAAGGTCAAGGACGTCTCCGAATACCTGATCAGTCTCGGGCTGATCGCTCCCGAGGGACGAGTGCCGATGAAAGCGACCTATCACGACGCCTGCCATCTGTGCCATGCCCAGCAGGTCCGCTCGCAGCCGCGGGCGCTGCTCGAAATGATCCCCGGTCTCGAGCTGGTCCCGCTCGAGGAGAGCGAAATCTGCTGTGGCGCGGCCGGTACTTACAATCTCACACAACCCGAGATGGCCGAGCGGCTGGGCAGACGCAAGATGGACAATATCGAAGCCACGGGCGCGACGGCGGTGCTGACCGGCAACGTCGGCTGCATCCTTCAGATCGCCCGCAAGGTCAAGGAACGCGGCCGGGCCATCGAGGTCGCGCACCCGATCGACATCCTCGACCGTGCTTATCAGAATGAGTGAAAGATGATCGTCCCATCAAGTGTATGGCGTTCCGAACGTGGAGGGGGGTAAGAGTCATGACCAAGACGCTTCAAGGGGTCGTGCATGGGAAGGTGATTGAGCTCGCCGAGGATTTGGGACTCAGCGAGGGGCAGAAGGTTGACGTGACCGTCCGGGTTCGCGAAACCAATTCCGAATGGGGCCAAGGCATCCTGAGATCGGCTGGGGCGATGGCTCCATACTGGACCGACGAGGACGATCGCATCCTTGACGAGATCGAGCAAGAGCGGAGGCGGCCGAGCACTCGTGAGATTCCTGAATGAGCTATCTACTAGACACCAATACCTGTTCAGCCCATCTACGTCGGCCATCGGGACTGGCCCACCGATTCATGCAGTACTCCGGGCGGATCTTCATTCCGACGGTCGTCCTGGGCGAACTTTACGCTTGGGCGTTCAAACGAACCGATCCCACGCCACTCTTGAGCTTCGTTCAAGGTGATCTGCTCCGAGACGTGCTCGTCCTGGACTACGATTCTCAATGTGCCTATGTGTTCGGCCAGTTGCGTGGAGCGATGTAGCGCCAGGGAAAGGTCGTCTTCGAGGTCGACCAGATGATCGCCGCGATCGCGCTGGCTCACGATCTGACGCTGGTCACGAACAATACGAAACATTTCCTCCCCGTCCCCGGCATCCGCGTCGAGGACTGGCTTACTCCATGATCCGACCGTTGTTTCACACTCGCGGGCCGGCGCGGCGCACTTCCTCGCTCGCCTGGTCCGCGTAAACCGCGAAGTTCCGCTGGAATTCCTGGGCCAGACTGGCAGCCGCATGGTCATATAACGAACCGTCGGCCCACGCCGACCGAGGGTCGAGCAAGTTCGAGGGCGTTCCGGGGCACTCGGTGGGGATCTCCAGGCCGAAGACCGGGTCGGTCTTGGTCGCGACCTTTGCCAGGCGGCCGTCGTGAATCGCGGCGACGATCGCCCGGGTGCAAGCCAGTTTGATGCGCGATCCCACGCCCGGGGATCCCCCGGACCAACCCGTATTCACAAGCCAGGAATGCACGTCATGACGCTGAATCTTCCGAGCCAGCATGTCGGCGTAAGGGGTCGGATGAAGGACCATGAACGCCG
>DAIDHE010000104.1 GCA_027459775.1 Planctomycetales bacterium
TGCGCTCGACGGTCGACGTGCTCACGCTGTCGGCGACGCCGATTCCGCGAACCTTGCACATGTCGCTGCTGGGCATCCGCGACATCTCGAATCTCGAGACCCCGCCCCCCGATCGCAAGGCGATCGAGACCCGCGTGGTCCATTACGACCCCGAGACGGTCCGGCACGCGATCAACCGCGAGCTCAATCGCGAGGGGCAGATTTATTTCGTGCACAACCGCGTGTACGACATCGGGAGCGTGGCCGAGCGGATCCAGAACCTCGTGCCGGCGGCCCGGATCGCGATCGGGCACGGCCAGATGAGCGGGCTCGAGCTCGAGCGAGTCATGCTCGATTTCATCAAGCGCAAATATGATATTTTGGTTGCGACGACGATCATCGAGAGCGGGATCGACATCCCCAACGTGAACACGATCTTCATCAACGAGGCCGACAAGTACGGGCTGGCCGATTTGCACCAGCTTCGCGGCCGGGTGGGTCGGTACAAGCATCGGGCGTATGCATATTTGCTCCTGGAGTCGGACCGGCCGGTGACTCCGAACGCGGTGAAGCGCTTGAAGGCGATCGAGGAGTTCACCCAGCTCGGGGCCGGGTTCAAGATCGCGCTTCGGGATCTTGAGATCCGCGGGGCGGGCAATATTCTGGGGGCCGAGCAATCGGGGCACATCGAGAGCGTGGGGTACGAGCTCTACTGTTCGCTGCTCGAATCGGCCGCGCGGGCGCTCACGGGGACGGCGGCGAAGCCGCTCTTCGATTGTTCGGTCGAGCTGAAGTGGCGGGCCTATTTGCCGCGCGAATACGTGCCTGCGCCCAGGCTCAAGCTCGAGCTCTACCGCCGCGTCGGCCGGCTGCGGACGCTGGCGCATCTGGCCGATTTGCGGCAGGAGCTCGGCGATCGGTTCGGGCCGTTGCCACGCGCCGGGGAAAACCTGCTCCTCGAGGCGGAGATCCGCATCCTGGCCGGCCACTGGAAGCTCGAACGGATCCACGTCGAGCGCGGCGAGTATGTCGTGTTGACCTATAAGAACCGCCCCCGCATCGAGGCCCTGGCCCGCCTGCGTCCCAAGATGATCCGCGTGGTCGACGACAAGACGGCCTACGTGCCACTGGGCGACGAACCCAAGAAAACCGCCGAGATCGCCGCCCTCTTACGCGCCCTGCTCCAGAACAAATGAGCCACGGATCAGGATCTCGGAATTCAAACTGGCCACGGATGAAACACGGACGAAACACGGATCAGAGATAGGAAATACGATGCTTTCGCGGGCCGTGCTCCAGAACGAGCAAGCCGCGGAGCGGGATCGTGGAATTCAAACTGGCCACGGAAGAAACACGGAAGAAACACGGATTAGACATTCTGAATATGGCGATTGTGTCGTTGTGCAATTCCCAAGTTGTCTTGTCTGATCCGTGTTACATCCGTGTTTCATCCGTGGCTAATTATTAGTCAAGTCTAATTATAGTCTTCAAGGTGTAATCCGTGGCTCGAAGCGGACTCCCGTGGCGACCGCGTGCTTCACGCCAGCAGGCGACAGATCGCGTCCGATCCCAGCGCACTCAGCAACCTCGCCTCGCGGTGGCGCATCTCGGCCGCGCCCGTGGCACTCTGGTCGTCGCACCCCAGCAAGTGCAAGAGGCCGTGGAGGAGATACAGGGCCAGCTCGCGCTCGGGCGCGACCCCCAGTTCGCGGGCCGAATCCGCTGCCGTCTGGGCCGAGACCACGAGCTCGCCGGCGAGGACCGGGTCGCCGGGCAACGACAGGGGAAACGTGATCACGTCGGTGGCCCAGTCGTGGCCGAGGTGCTGGCTGTTGATCGCGCGAATCGTCTTGTCGTCCATGATCACGATCGAGATGTCAGCGCGAGCGACCCCCTCATGCGCAAGGGCGCTACTCACGAATGCCACGACGCCGGCGGGGGCGACGGGCAGGTGATTCTGGACGTCGCCGACCTCGACGGTGATGGCGGGGCCTGGTTCCATGGTCGCGGCTAGGCGGTCCGGTGTTCGGGGTATTTGACGCGGCCGTGATAGATGCCGATCAGGGATTTGATCAAACACTCGCGGATCTCGGCGATTTCCTTGAGCGTGAGCCCGCATTCGTCGAACTGGCCGTCGCGGAGCCGTTTGTCGACCAGGTCGCTCACCAGGCCCTCGATCCGGGCGGGGGTCGGTTCCGAAAGGGCGCGGCTGGCGCTCTCGACGACGTCGGCAACCATCAGGATGGCGGCCTCCTTGGTCTGGGGCCTGGGGCCGGGGTAGCGGTAGGCGCTCTCGGGGATCGGGACGGACATCGGGTCGTCGCCGCCGCGGCGGGTCGCCTCGTGATAAAAGTACTCGACCAGGGTTGTCCCGTGATGTTGCTCGATCAGGTCGATGATCGGTTCGGGCAGGTGATGCTGGCGGCCCAGGTCGACGCCGTCCTTGACGTGGCCGATGATGATCAGCGTGCTCATCGCCGGCGCGAGCTTGGCGTGCCGCGACGTGGGGCCGACCTGGTTCTCGATGAAATAGTGGGGCTTGAGCATCTTGCCGATGTCGTGAAAATAGGCCCCGATGCGGACCAGAAGCGAATCCGCCCCAATCCGTTCGGCGGCCGATTCGGCGATCGCCCCGACCGTAATCGAGTGATTATATGTACCTGGAGCACGGCGGACGAGCTCTTGCAACAGGGGGTGGGTGTTGTCGCCCAGCTCGAGCAGGCTGATGCCGGTGACGATCCCGAGCGCGTTTTCGATGAAGGGGAGGCTGCCCCCCAGGAAGAAGCCGGCCATGAGCCCCCAGCCGCCGCGCCAGAAGCTGTCGCTGCGGATGAGCTCGAGGGGCTGCCCCTGCCACAGTCCGGTCGCCCAGGTCATGAGGAAATAGCCGAACGCGGCGGTGGCGCCGACCTTGATGAGCTTGGTCCGGGTGCGGACCTGGGAAAGCGAGAGCACTCCGGCCGACGTGCCCCCCATCACGACCAGGAAATAGGGGATTTCGCCGCCGAGCGCGATCGCGGTCAGGAGCGACAGGCAGAAGGTGATCATCATCGCGAAGCCGGGATTGTAGGCGATGGCGACGATCATGGCGGCGACGGCGACGGGGACGACCTCGGCGTTCCAGGTCTGGTTCGCCAGCAGCCTGACGACCGCGAGCGCAAGGATCACGAGCCCGCAGATCATGGCCACGCGAAACGGCTCGCGGGCGAATCCGCGCTCGCGCCTCCAGACATGGGTCGCCACCAGGAAAAAGAGCGCGGATGTGAGCCCGAACACGCCGATCGCCCGCGCCAGCCGCTTGCCCCACGACAGCGCGGACGCCGCCGTCTCGTGCTCGAGCCGCAACAGGATGAGCTGTTCTTCCGTGATCGTTTGACCCTGCTCGACCAGCACTTCGCCCCGGTTGTAGGAATCGAAATGGTCGGGCACCCGGGCCCGCGCCTGGTCGCGGAGCCGGGCCGTCGATTCCTGCTCAAAGGTCAGCGTGGGGGTCTTGTCGAGCTGGTTGGCGGTGAGGGCGAAGATCGCCTGGCCCAGCTCTTTCGAGGTGAAGGCGGCCAGGAATTCGCGATGGACGGGGCTGTCGGGCTTGACGAAGCGTTCGGGGACGACGCGGTCGCGGGAGGTCGGCCGGGCGGCTTCCGCGGGCTGGCTCGGGTCGCGGATCGAGAGCACGCGGCTCTGGTCCTCGGACGCTGGCAGGGCGTCGGGCCCGAGCACGCCGTCGCGCTCCAGAGGGGCAAACGCCGCCGTGAGCTGCGCGTTCAGGCTGTCGCGGCGCTCGGGCGTGTCGGTCGCCGCCTTGAGATCGAGGAACGCCCCGGGGCTGAGCTTCCATGAGACCCGCAGGTTTTCCGGCAAGTCCTCGAACCGCCTGGTCTTGGCGATGGTCGACGTCAGATCCTCGAGCCGGCCCAGAAGGTCGCGGATCGGCCCAGGATCGTTCACGAGCTGCGGGGGCACCTGATCGGCGGCGGCCTGGCGCTCGTTGGAGGTCTTGGTCTGATTGCGGACCTTGAACTCGGCGACGCTGACCCGGAGCTCGCGGTTGGGGCGCTGACCGATCCGATAGGTGAACGGCGGACCTGGCCCGTGTACGATGGCCGTGCAGACGGCCAGCGAGAGGACGACGATGGCGAGCAGCATCGCGCGTTCGCGGCGCTCGGCTTTGCGCCCGCTGTTCATGGAGATCGAAGTGGTGGGGCGCAGTTGCACTCGCGCGCCCCGAGAACGCCGCCAGGCGGTACTCATGAAGGGGTCTCAAAGAGCCCGCGCGGCCCGCCTCGCAAACGAGGCGTTGGCCGCGCCCGATCCGATTTCGCCGTCGCGACCAACAGCGTCGCGTGGTCCGGCTTCCGTGCGTTTCGCGCATGGGTCGTCATGGGGACGCTCCGGTCGCCGCCGAAGGAGCGGGCTCGGGCGCGGGCTCGCGCTCGCCGGCCTCGTAGGCGTCGACGATCGACTGTACCAGGGGGTGGCGGACGATGTCGGACCGGTCCAGAAACGTCGTCGCTACGCCGGGGATGTCGCGCAGGCGCTCGATCGCGTCGGCCAGCCCGCTCGGGGTGCCGCGGGGCAGGTCGACCTGGGTGACGTCCCCGGTAACCACGATCCGCGAATTCTGGCCCATCCGCGTCAGGAACATTTTCATCTGGAGTACCGTTGCGTTCTGTCCCTCGTCCAGAATGATCGCCGCGTCGTTCAGGGTCCGCCCACGCATGTAGGCCAGGGGCGCGATCTCGATCAAGTCGCCGTCCATGTAGCGACGGATCTGGTCGTAGTCCATGAGGTCGTGAAGGGCGTCCAACAGCGGGCGCAGGTAGGGATTGATCTTGTCCTCGAGGTCGCCGGGAAGGAAGCCAAGGTGTTCGCCGGCCTCGACGGCCGGTCGGACGAGCACGATCTTCTTGATGCGGCTCTTGCGCAAGAGCGCCACCGCCATCGCCACGGCCAGGTAGGTTTTTCCGGTTCCGGCGGGGCCGATGCAGAGGACGAGCTCTTTGTGGAGCAGGGCCTCGATGTACCGCGCCTGGCCGGTCGAGCGGGGCCGGACCGAGCGATTCCCCTCGCGGATCTCGATCGATTCGAAGCCGCCGTCGCCACGTGGGCCGAGCTCGAGCTCGATCAAGTCGCCGACGTCCTCGGAGCTGATCGCTTTCTTGGCGTGGTGGATCGAGCGCAGACCCTCGAACACGCGCCTGGCTTGCTCGACTCGGTCCAGGTCGCCCTCGATCTTGAGCTCGCCCCGCCGCGCCAGCACGCGAACCCCGAGCGCATCGCGGATTCGCCGCAAGTGCTGGTCTCGGCTGCCGTAGACGGCCAGTTCCTCGCCCTGGCCGTCTAGACTGATCACGACCTCCGGCATACCGCTCCTTTCCGGCCCCAGCGACGTCCCAAGGGGTGATGCGTATCCGGCCCCGGTTGCTCGAGCGCGCGTGTCATTGTTAAATTATGGAAAGTCCCCGGCCTCTTTTGCAACAGCGCGCCGGGACGGCGTCAGGGACCGATCCCCATCCAGATCAGGTAGGCGACGGGTCCGGCAAACAGGATCGAGTCGAGCACGTCGAGAACGCCGCCGAACCCTGGGACGGAGCTCGAGGCGTCTTTCCGCAGGCAGTCGCGCTTGATCATTGATTCCATCAGGTCGCCGATCTGGGCGGCGATGCTGACAAAGACGCCGTAGACGACTGCCCCGGCGACCGTGAACGTCGGGGCCGCGAGCCCGTAGTGCGCGATGGCGACGACGATGAGGGCGGCCAGGACGCCGGCCGCCAGGCCGCCCAGGGCGCCCTCAATGGTTTTTCCCGGGCTGAGCGACGGCCAGAGCTTGCGCCTGCCGAACAGCCGGCCGACCGCATAGGCGCCCGTATCGGCCCCCTTGGCGACGGAGAACAGGAAGACCAGGGCCAAGAGCCCCTGGTGATGACCGGAGAACCAGCGCATCTGAAGGGTGAAGCTCGACAAGAGCCCGAGATAGGCGACGGCCAGGATGCTGCCGGCGATCTTGGCCATGGTCCGGCCGGGCCGCTCGAACTGGAGCCCCTGGACCAAGAATCCCAGCATGATCACGGCGGTAAACGTGAGGAACGGCCAGGCGAGGACGTTCAAGGGGCCGGCCGGATCGTAATCGAGGGCCGACAGGTTGAGGGAGTGATTCTGGACAGCGACCAGGTGAGGCGCCCAGTTGGCGATGACCAGGGCGAGCACGCCCCCCACGACCGAATTGCCGGACGGGGCCGCGGCGGTCTCGGAGAGCAGTCCGATGAGCTCGCGCGCCGCCAGCCCGAGCGCGACCGTGGCGAGCACGAACCAGCAGGGATAGAACGGCGCGAATTGCTCATCGACGACGAGCGCCAGCACCAGCCCGGCGACCATCATCAGGCCGAAAACAAGACGGGTGCCAAGCATGACGGACGGACGGGCTCCGATACAAAGGACCGCGGGGCGACTCGGGCTTCTGATTCTCGCCGCGCGGGCGCTTGATGGGAAGAGGGTACGCCGGGCCACCCGTCCTTGAAGCCCCCCGCTCGCGGGCCGACTTGGCGGAAAAACGGTGAGGGCTTGTCCCGAACAGACCCCCTTGGGCAGTCTTAGGTCTTATGGGAACGATTGAACCGGGACGACCACGCGACGGTGAGCACCGGCCGGACGCGGCCGCGCACGGAGACCGGGCGGCCTGGGGCGAGCTCCTGGCCAAGCACCGCGGGCGCCTGCGGCGGATGGTCGCGCTGCGCCTGGACCGCCGGCTTCTGGGACGGGTCGATCCCTCGGACGTGATCCAGGACGCCTACCTCGAGGCCAGCCGCCGGCTGCCGGAGTATCTGAGTGAATCGGCGCCCATGCCGCTCTTTCTCTGGCTCAGGTATTTGACCGCGCAGGCGCTCCAGACGCTACATCGCCGCCACTTAGGCGCCCAGGCCCGCGACGCCGGCCGCGAGATCTCGATCGACGGCGGCCGGATTCCCCAGGCGACGACGGCCGCGCTCGCGGCCCAGCTCTTGGGCCACGACACCCGCGCCAGCGAGGCGGCGATCCGCGCGGAACGCAAGCTCCGCCTTGAACAAGCCTTGAACAGAATGGACCCCGTCGACCGCGAGGTTCTGGTGTTGCGCCATTTCGAACAACTCACCAACGGCGAATGCGCCCGCGTGCTCAAGCTCAGCGAGTCGGCCGCGACCAAACGCTACATCCGCGCCTTGAGGCGCCTCAAGGAGATCCTGACCAGCCTTCCTGGCGACGCGGCGGAGTCCTGGAAATGACCACCAACGAAACGCCTGACGACAAGGAACCGAAACAGAACGGCGAGACGGGGTCCGACCCCGCGACGAGCTCCGCCCACGACCCGCTGGGTCCGATCCTGGAGTCGTTCCTGGAGCGGTATCGCAAAGGGGAGCGGCCGGCCTTGACCGAATACGTCGCCCGCCATCCCTCCCTGGCCGACCAGATCCGCGAGCTGTTGCCCGCCCTGGTCGAGATCGAGCGTCTGGGCGTCCCGGACGACGCGGGCGCGAGCCCGTCCGCGGCCGAGTCCACCCTCGATCAAGAAACCGAGCCAGACCATTCCGAGCCTGGCCTCTCAGCCTTCCTGGCCGTCAGGGCCGGCCGCTTGCCACGGCGGCTGGGCGACTATCGCATTCTCGGCCTGATCGGCGACGGCGGCATGGGCGTGGTCTACGAGGCCGTCCGGGAATCGCTCAAGAGCCGGGTCGCGCTCAAGGTCATGCACCCGCGCTTCCACGCCAAGCCCGACTATCTCAAGCGATTCCATAACGAAGCCCGCTCGGCCGCCCAACTGCACCACACCAACATCGTCTCGGTCTTTGACTACGGCGAGCACGAGGGCGTCTGTTACTACGCCATGCAATACATCGCGGGCCACAGCCTCGAGGAAATCCTGGTCGACGTCCGCCGGCTCCGCTCGCAGCATGGAGGCGAAAACGCATTAACGGCACGTGTGGATGAGAAGGGGCTCGCTGCGCCGACGGCGGCGCCCGACGATCCTCGGTCCAAGGACCGAGGAGATCCCCTCAGGCGGACGGTCACCATGGGGCTCTTGACCGGGTGCTTCGTCGCGCGCGGCATCGACAAGCCAGAGCCTGACGAACGCGCGCACGTCGTCACCGAACCGATCGAGCCCGAGCCGGTTTCAGGGGCGAATCGCGATGGACGCCTGGGGCTCGAGGCCGGCCCCGAGAACGAGCTTGTCCAGCCGCGGAAAAGCAAGCGGTCTCGAAAACCCTTCAGTTCCGCGCCGGGCTCGTCGACCACCTCGTCGCTGACCGGTCACGGCGAGGACCGCTACAACCGCGAGATCGCCCGCCTGGGCGTCCAGGTGGCCGACGCGCTGGCGTACGCTCACAAACACGGCGTCTTGCACCGCGACATCAAGCCGTCGAACCTGCTCCTCGACGCGGTCGGCAATGTCTGGGTCACCGATTTCGGTCTGGCGAAATTCGAAGAGGCCGAAAACCTCTCGCACTCGCGCGACGTGATCGGAACCCTGCGATACATGGCGCCCGAACGGTTCCGGGGCGTCTCCAGCCGCCGCTGCGACGTCTACTCGTTAGGCGCGACCTTGTACGAGATGTTGACGCTGCGCCCGGTGTTTGAGAACGAGGATCGGCTGCTTTTGATCGATCAGATCGCCTACGAGCGGCCCATGCCGCCGCGGCAGATCGACGGCCGCATCCCACGCGACCTGGAAACGATCGTGATGAAGGCTCCGGCCAAGGATCCCAAGGACCGGTTCGCGTCGGCCGATGAGATGGCGGCCGAGCTGCGGCGGTTCCTCGAGCATCGGCCGATCCGCTCGCGACCGATCACGACCCACGAGCGGATCACGCGGTGGTGCAGGCGGAACCCGGCGGTGGCGGCGCTCATGAGTCTGGCGGGGTTTCTGACGGCCTTCCTTGCGGTGGGCGCGACCGTGGCGGCCTGGCGATTCCGCGAACAGCGCGACCAGGTCCGGATCGAGCAGAGCCGGACTCAGGCGAGTCTCACGCGCGCCGAGCGCGCCGAGCACGAATCCCGCCTGGCGCTGGGTCAGTCGCTGGCTTCAGAGGGGGCGGCGGTCCAGCGCGGCGGGCTCATCGGCCAGCGGTTCGATAGCCTGGACCGGCTCGCCCGCGCGGCACAGGCTCTGGGCGTGGACCCCGAGGGTCGCGAGCGCTTGCCCGACATCCGCAACCGCGCCATCGCCGCATTGGGTCTAGTCGACATCCGTATCCAGCGGCGACACGACTGCGGCGACGTCATGGGGATCACCGTCGATGCCGCGCTCGAGCGCTACGCCGTGGCCGAGACCTCGGGCGAGATCGCCATACGCGCGCTCGACGACGACCGTGAGCTGGTCCGCCTGCCGGGGCCGGCTCGGTCCGATTTCTGGTATGCTCATTCTCGCTTCAGCCCGAACGGCGAGCTCCTGGCGGCCTCTTACGCCCGACGCGGCGAGAGCGGCGACCTGTGCCGGATTTGGCGCCTGGACCGCCGCGAGCTGCTCGGCGGCTTTGTGAACGCTGGCGGCTTGGAATTCCACCCTGACGGCCGCCGGGTCTTGTTCCGTTCGATGAAGGGGGACGTCGCCGTATGGGACCGGGTCGAGCGCCGGGTCGTCCGGCGGCTGTCGCTGGACTTCGCGCCCTATTGTCTCACGCTCGATCCCACGGGCCGGCGACTTGCCGTCGGCAACTCCGATTCCAACCATCCACGAGTCGTGATCCTCGAGTTCGATACGGGACGAGTGCTCGCGGACTGGAGGGCGGACGTTGGCGTGGGGGCCATGGCCTGGAGCGCCGACGGCCGGTTGCTGGCCATCGGCGACGGGTCCGCCCCGCGCGTTTACGTGTGGAACGTTTCCCGCGGAACACTGGCCTCGGTGCTTCGCGGGCACACAGGGCCAATCGAACGGGCCATCTTCGCGCACTCGGGCTACCTGCTGGCGACCACGAGCTCGGACATCACGACCCGGCTCTGGGACGCGGCATCGGGCGAGCCTCTTGCGGTAATGCCGGGCCGATTGATCAGCGCGTTCGCACCCGACGACCGCCGGCTAGTTCTCGAGAATGGCAGGAGAATCGACATCGGAGAAGTCGCCACGGCCGCGGAGTGCCGGACGCTCCACCCCGGCATGTTTGGCAATCGAACCGACAACCTGGAGAGCTCCGGGCTGGTCGAGGCGGACGCGAGCCCCGACGGCCGGATGATCGCGACCAGCGGCGTCGACGGCGTCCGCCTCTGGGAGTCCGACACCGGACGCGAATTGGCCCATCTCAAAGCCGGTTACACCGAGTACGTGATGTTCCACCCCGACGGCCAATGTCTGATCACCTCGAACGTATGGGGCGTGTTCCGCTGGCCGATCCGACCCGATTCCGATCGCGGTCCGGGCGCGATCCGCGTCGGGCCGCCCGATCTGCTTCGGGAAACCGCCAAGCCCGATCCGCCCCACGCGACCCTCATGCCCGATCGCCGGAGCCTGGCTCTGACCGACAACACCAACGCGCGCGTGCTGCTCGTCGATTCCCGCCACCCCCACCCGGCCCTGAGCAGGGCGAAGGCCCTCGACAGCGGTGAGAATCACCGCATGACCTCGGTCGCCGTCAGCCCCGACGGCCGCTGGCTGGCGGTCGGCGGCTGGTACGAGAACGGCGTCCGGGTCTGGGATCTCCGCCATCGCCAGCTCGAGCGCATCTTGAAACCCAAGGACGCCGTGGGGATCGCGAAGTTTTTTGTCGGCTTCAGCCCCGACGGCCACTGGCTGATTTCATCCACATCCCCCGATGCGAGCCCTGATTCTTACGACTTTTGGCGCGTCGGAATGGGCGCGCGATCTTCGGATCGAACCGAGGACCAACGGGGTCGGCACGAGGAGTCCGGCGTTCACAAACGACGGCCGGCTGATGGCCCTGCCAATCGCGCGCGACCAGGTCTTGCTGGCCGACGCCGCCACGGGCCGCGAACTCGCGCGGCTCACGACCTTGCAGCCAGTAAACCCGGTGCCGCTGGTGTTCAGTTTTGACGGGGCCGAGCTCATCGCGAGGACCAATCAAAGAACCGCGCTGGTGTGGGATCTGCGCCTGATCCGCGCCCAGCTCGCATCAATGGGACTCGACTGGGACGCGCCGCCGTATCCGACCCCACCCAGGGAAAACGTCGCCGCCGGTCCACACCCGCCCCCGCTCGCGGTGCGGGTCATCGGCGAGGTTCTCGAGCCCGCCGCGAGACGCGCGGCCGAGCGGGCCGAGACGAACCGCCGGCTCGCCGCCAATCCCGACGACGCCGAAGCCCTGATCCAGCGCGGTTGGCTCTCGATCGTGCAAGAAAAGTGGCGTGAAGCGGTTCCCGATCTCGAGCGCGTGCTCCACTCGCGACCGGGCGACGTCGACGCCGCCTGGCTGCTGGGCGAGGCCTACGAGGAATTGAGCGATCTGGCCGCCGCCCTTGAGACTTACAAACGATTGCTCAAATATCATCTCGATGATCGCGACGCTCTGCTCGAGCACGGCGCGCTCGCCCTGGTCCTGGATCGGCCCGACGAGGCGCTCGTCGATTTCGACCGCGTCCTCGCCGCCGACCCCGATCTCGACGGTGCTCGCTACCGCCGCGCGCGGGCTCTGATCCGCCTGGGACGGCCTCGCGAGGCAATGACCGACATCGACGTTCTCCTGGCGAAACATCCCGAGCAGTACGGGCTTTACGTGCTCCGTGGCACGGCCCGCGAAGCCATGGGAGAGCTTGAACAAGCACATGTTGATCAAGAAAAAGCGATTTCGATGCTGCCCCGCGATCCGGACTCGATGAACGGTCGGGCCTGGCTCGACGCCACCGGCCCGATCCATCAGCGCGACCACGAGCGGGCCGTCGCGCTGGCGCGCCGCGCCGTCGCGCTGGCGCCCAGCGATCAGATGTCGCTCAATACCCTGGGCGTGGCTCTGTATCGGATTGGCCAGTACGCCGAATCGATCGCGGTCCTGGAACAGAGCCGCACCGCGGGAAACGGGCGGCTCGAAGCCTTCGACCTCTTCTTCCTCGCGATGGCCCATCAAAGACTCGGCCACGTTGCCCAGGCCCGCTCCTGCTTTGACCGGGCCGTGCGCTGGCTGGAGCTGCAAAAGAACTTGCCCGCCCAGTATCGCTCGGAGTTAACTCGTTTCCGAACCGAGGCCGAGAATCTGTTGCCGCAAGCCGTGGCCGAATTGCCCGCCGACGTGTTCGCTCCCCGGTGAACCGGAGATCGCCGGCCGTCGCGACCTCGTGTTCGGGGCGTGCTCCGCGCCTGGTACTGGGCGTCGGCGATCAGCCCGTGGTGGAGGCGAGACCCGGCGCGGCGGCGCGGGTTTGCGAGTGGGCCGCGGCGGGCAGGCCGCCGAACTTGCGCTGACGCTGGGCATAGGCGCGGCAGGCCTCGAGCAGGTCGTCGCCGCGGAAGTCGGGCCAGAGCTTGGGCGTCACCCAGAGCTCGGCGTAGGAAAGCTGCCAGAGCAGAAAGTTGCTGATCCGCATTTCGCCGGCGGTGCGAATCATGAGGTCGGGGTCGCACATGCCGGCGGTGTAGAGCCGCTCGGCGACGGCGTCTTCGTCGATCGCGGCCGGCTCGATGCGGCCGGCCAGGGCGTCCTCGGCGAGCTGGCGGGCCGCGCGTGCGATCTCGGCCCGGCCCCCGTAATTGACCGCCAGGCAGAGCGTCATGCCGTCGTTCGCGCGGGTGAGCCGCGCAGTCCGCTCGTATTCTTGCTCGACCTCGCGAGGCACGCCCTCGCGGCTGCCGATCATCACCACCCGCACGTTCCGATCGGAGAGCTCGCGACGCTCGACGATCAGGAAATGACGAAGCAGCTTCATCAAGAAGGCGAGCTCGCGCGGCGGCCGCTTCCAGTTCTCCACCGACAGGCAGTAAAGCGTGAGCTGATCGAGCCCCAGCCGGCAGCCTTCCTCGACGACGGCGCGGACGCTCTCGATGCCGCGGCGATGCCCGACGATTCGGGGCAGGCCCCTGCGTTCGGCCCAGCGGCCGTTGCCGTCCATGATGACGGCCACGTGCCGGGGCAGTTGCTCGGGCTTGAGCCCGGCCGCCTCGATCCGCTTGAGACCTTCGTCTGTAATCGTCATGGTCGCCCCTGTGCTCGTCTCACCGCGCGTCGCGCTCATCGAAAACTCTCTGGCTCGTTCGTCGCTTGCCGGCGTCCTAGCGCACCCGGATCGTCTGGTCGCGGTCCGGGCCGACCGAGACGATCGAGACCGGCAGCCCGAGCTGCGCCCCCAGGAATTCAACGTAACGCCGGGCGGGCGCGGGGAGCGCGTCCCAGGTCGTGACTCCGCGCAAGTCCTGGATCCAGCCGGGCAGGCTCTCATAGATGGGTGTGGATTCCTCGAGGTCGACGATCGAGCTGGGGAACTCGGTCGACCTTCGACCTCCGCGCTCGTAGGCCGTCGCGACCTTGAGCTCGGAGATGCCCGAGAGCACGTCCAGAAGCATGACCGCGATCTCCGTCGCGCCGCTGACCCGGGCCGCGTGGCGCACCGCCACGACGTCGAACCACCCGCACCGCCTAGGCCGGCCCGTCACCGTCCCGAACTCGTTGCCCACCCGGCGAATCCGCTCGCCCGTCTCGTTGTCTTGCTCGGTCGGAAACGGACCGCCGCCGACCCGCGTCGAATAAGCCTTCACCACGCCGATCCAGCGCTCGATGTAGCGCGCCGGCGTGCCCGAGCCGGCCGCGATCCCGGCCGCGCTCGAATTCGAGCTCGTCACATAAGGATAACTGCCGTGGTCCACGTCCAACAGAGACCCCTGAGCGCCCTCGAACATGATCCTCCGCCCACCTTCAAGCGCCTTGTGCAGCCACTCGGTCGTATTGCGAATATAGGGCGCGAGCCGCCGGCCGTGGTCGAGATATTCGTCGGCGATCGCGCGGGCGTCGAAGGGCTTGAAATCGTCGAGCATCGCGGCGAGCAGGCGGTTCTTGTAGGCGACGATGCGCTCGAGCCGCTCGCGAAACGGGCCGGGATGCGCCAGGTCGGCCAGTCGCACGCCATGCACCCGGCCCACCTTGTCGCGATAGCAGGGCCCGATGCCCCGCCGCGTCGTCCCCAGATGGTCGCTCGCGGAGGCCGATTCCTCGGTCAGCCGCTCTTCCTCGAGATGATAGGGAAAAATCACATGCGCGCGGTCGCTCAGATGCAGCCGGTCGGCGAACTCGACCCCGAGCCCCTTGAGCCCCGCCAGCTCCTTGAGCAAGGCCGGCGGATGCACCACCACGCCGTTGCCCACCACGCAGTCCACATGCGAGCGCAACACCCCCGTCGGAACCAACGAGAGCTTATATGTCACGCCCCCGATCACAACCGTGTGCCCCGCGTTCGCCCCCCCCTGATAACGCACGACCACGTCGTGCTGGTCGCACAACAAGTCGACGATCTTTCCCTTGGCCTCGTCACCCCACTGCAATCCCACCACACACGTTGCTGGCACGACCGATCATCCTCCCCGAACCACCGAAGTTGACATTTACTTGGCGACGTAAAGTCTAGCGTACCCACCCTGGCGCCGGACGTCAATCGCGGTCGAGTGGGCTTGTCACCCGAGGGCGGCCCGCGCGGCGGGCTCGTCGTGGTGGATCGGGATGTAGAGCCCCAGATTCAGAATGTCGGCGCCCACGCGGACCTCTTGTTGCATGGCGCAAAGGACGAGTTGAATGTTGGCGTTGGTCGCGGCCCTGGCCAGCTCGAAGAGGGCCGCGAACGCCGTGCTCGACATGAATCTCGTCTTGGCGAAATTGAGGATCATGCGGTCGGCTGGGCGGGAGTCGACCAGGGCGGCGAGCTGCGCCCCGAACTCCCGCGCCAGAGCGGGGTTGTTGAGCTCGCGGCTGGTGATCTCGACGATCGCGACGCCGTTTTCGAGGAACCACCGATAGTGCGCATCCGTTGGACTCGACATGGGGCCGCTCCACTCAAAGGGGGCACCGAGTGCCAGAAAGAGGTCGAGGCGACGATGATCGACACTCAACAATAAACCAAGAACGCGCTCGCGTCCAACCCGCTCCATGGCGGCCGTCCCAACCGCCCCGGGCGGCCTGGGAAAAACCACAATGCAAGTGTAGAAAACATCGAATGTATTATAATGATAAACTGCAAATAACATGATGATACAGCGCAAACGCATGGAGTGCTGGGCGGTTCGATCCAGGGCCGCTTTGTCGAGGAGAATGCCAGGATCGCCGTTCCATCGCGGTTGCTTGGCCAGGCTTCCCCGATCGATCGGCCGGCGTTCGAGCCTGTCCCGCAAGCGATTGATGATCTCGCCCGCGACCTGATCGTCGCTCCGCTATATTGGAGTCGCCCCTGAATTAATGAGTCCTGACCCCTTTGATTCGGCGGCCCAAAACGACGCAAACCGCGAGGGTCGGTCTTTACTCGTTTTGGGGATGCGGCTATGTTGCGGGCACTTGCTCGGAGAGATGTCATGGGTCAGGACGACCTTGCGCCGAGCGAGTCACTGTGAAGGGATGCCCACCATGAGACGGACCCTCCTGGCCGCAACGGCGGCGCTTGCGATGATTTTCCTCGGTACGACCGCCTGGGCCGAGAAGATCCTGGTTCTCTCGGGGGGCGACTCGACCACCAACGCGGCCGTCTCGAGTGTACTTTCGGCGACGGGGAACTCGGTCACGATCGGCCCCACGTTCACCAGCTTCACCGGGGCGGGCCTGTCGGGGTACAACGACGTGATTCTCATGCCGAACGGAGGGGGAAGCTACGTTGGTACCACCTTCACCATGGGCACCATGCCCACCTCGGGCCAGCAGGCGCTCGTGAACTTCGTCTCGGGCGGCGGCGGGCTGGTGACCGCGGAAGCCACGATGTCGATCTTTGCGAATGGGCAGCTGAGCACGCTGGGGGCGGCCCTGCCCGTGGTGCCTTACAACATCGACACCAATAACTCGCCAGTCGTCCTCGGCGTCACGACTCCAAACTCCGTCATCGACGCTCATTTACCCTCGACGTTCGCGATCAATATCAACTACACGCCAGCGAACAACCTCACATCACTTGAGACCGAAGGTTTCTACCCCCCCAAACCGGGTGCGACCGGTTATTTCACGACCAACCAGTGGACCTCGAACCCCTTCGGCCAGACTCCGCCGCCTGCGGGGGCCGTCGGCTGGAATTACGGGCTGGGCCGCGTGTTCAGCCTCTCCATGCCGATCAACGCGACCGCGCTGGCCAACCTGAACTTCGACCAGCTCGTCACGAACGCCGTCAACTGGGCCGCCCAAAACGGCACGAGCCCGCCGGTGATCCCGCCCGTGTGGGGCGCGAACCCGCCCATCGATCCCGCCCCGATTCCCGAGCCGGCGACCCTGATGATGTGGGGTGTCGCGCTGGCGGGGGCACTGGCTTTGAGACAAATCAAAGAGGTCAAGACTCATTGATGCCGTGGAATTCGGCTTGCCCTTGCATTTGAGTCGCCCCGGACATCAATAAGTGGCGACCCTTTTGATTTGGTCCATCCCCGTGCGCAAGGCCGACTCCCAGGCGGGCGTGGCCATCACTTGGGCCACTGCGATCGGCTCGCCGGGGCTCGCGTCCTTGGGGCAAAGGGTGCGCTGCATCCACTCGACGTCGTGCCACTGGCCGCACTTGAAGCCAATCCCCGGATAGACCCCCACCCGCGTAAACCCCATTCGCCGGTGCAGGCCAATACTGCCAGGATTGGGCAAGGTCGCACCCGCGACCGCATTGCGGTATCCCTGGAGCTCGAGCACCCCAAAAAGCGCGGTGTAAAGCCCCCGGCCCAGGCCCGACCTGCGCAGGCCGTCGCGAATATAAACCGATACGTCGACCGACCAGCGATAAGCCGCCCGCTCGCGATGCTGGCTGGCATAAGCGTAGCCCAGAACGAGCTCGTCCTCCACGCAAACCAGCCACGGTAAGCATTCCGTGGTTTTGGCGACCCTGCGCTGCATCTCGGTGAGCGACGGCGGCTCGGTCTCGAACGAGACGGCCGTCTCGCGGCAGAACGGGGCGTAGATCTCGAGGATTCCGGCGGCGTCCTCCACTCGGGCTTGGCGGATGATCATGAGGGAGGCTCCCAAATCAAAGCGGTCGGGACTCATTGATGCCGGGTAATTCGACCTGCCGTTCCTCAGGACACAGCCCGGCATCAATGAGTCCTGACCCCTTTGATTTGGTCATTTCATGAGCGCGCGGAACTCGGCGAAGAGGGCCTGGCTGTCGTGGGGGCCGGCGGCGGCCTCGGGGTGGTACTGCACGCTATAGACGGGCAGACGCTTGTGGCGCAGGCCCTCGTTGGTGTGGTCGTTCAGGTTTACGTGGCTGGGCTCGACGTCGGGCGGCAGCGTGGCGGGGTCGACGGCGAAGCCGTGGTTCTGGGTGGTGATCTCGATCCGGCCGGTTCGTTCGTCGCGGACCGGGTGGTTCACGCCGCGGTGGCCGAACTTGAGCTTGAACGTCCGAGCCCCGAAGGCCTGTGCCAGGAGCTGATGCCCCAGGCAGATTCCGAAGATCGGGATGCCCTGCGATTCGGCGGCGTCGCGAACCAGGCGCTGAATGGTTTGGGTCGTCTCGACCAGCGGGCGCGGGTCGCCGGGTCCGTTCGAAATGAAGATCCCGTCGGGCTTGGCATCGAGGATCGCGGCGGCCGGCGTCGAACCGGGCATCACGGTGACTGCGCAGCCCATCTCGACCAGGTGGCGGAGGATGTTCCATTTCATCCCCAGGTCGAGCGCGACCACGTGGGGACCGCCTCCGTCGCCGTTCGAGGTCGCCTCGGTGAGCCCTTGCCGCCAGCGCGTGGTCTCGCGCGGCATGACTTCGCGCACCAGGTCGCGGCCGACCAGCCCGGGGCTCGCCTTGGCCTTCGCGACCAGGCTGGCGTCGTTCAGGTCGGTCGTCGACAAGATCCCCTTCATCGCCCCGTGCTGGCGTGTGAGCCGCACCAGGGACCGGGTGTCGATCCCCTCGAGCCCGATGATCTGGTTCTGGATCAGGTAATCCTCGAGCGACCCGCTCGCGCGGTAGTTGCTCACCCGCCCCGAGAGCTCGCGAACGACGAATCCGCGGACCCAGGGGCGGCGGCTTTCGGAATCTTCGTCGTTGATTCCATAATTCCCGATCTGGGGATAGGTCATCGTCACGATCTGGCCGTGGTACGAGGGGTCGGTCAAGATCTCTTGATAGCCGGTCATGCTGGTGTTGAACACGACCTCGCCGTCGATCTCGCCCTGGGCCCCGAACCCTGTCCCCGTGAAGACCGTTCCATCCTCGAGCGCTAACTTGGCGATCATTCGCATTTCCGGCCTCTCTCGACAGTCCAACACCGATCAGAGTCGCAGACCTACAGGCTGCAATGCAAGGACAAAAGGATACTTAGGCGTCGTCGCATCCCAGCCAACCCGGGGCTGTGCCCTGGGCGATCATCTCCCAGTCCTTCGGACTGAAGACGTGTGATTCTCGTGCGTCCCTCCGCGGCGGCTTGCTTTTCACCCCAACGGGGTAAGAGGCTATAGCCCAGGGCGCCGCCCTGGGTACTCGAGCCGGCAAGCCCCCCCGTTTTTCACCAGAACGGGGCGAGAGGCCGACGCTGCGCAGCCGCGGCCCAAAAAAATGCACTACCCTGACGGCCCTCTTGATCACAAAAACCCCTCGGCTGCGAGCGTGTCCTCAATGTCCGCCGTGTGCTGATGGACAAGATGCGCGCGGACGAAGCACCAAGGTAGACTCTAATCAAAATGGCAAGCCCCGGTCGAGAGCCAAGACCGTCGGCTCACTTGAGGCGGAGCGGACGCGGCGTGGCGTCGGCGGGTCGAAGGCCCAGCGAC
>DAIDHE010000105.1 GCA_027459775.1 Planctomycetales bacterium
TCGGCCGCTTCCTCGCGGCCACCCGCCAGCGGCTGGTCGAGGTCGCCCAACGTCTGGGCCTGCGCCGGGTGCCGAATTACTGCGGGTGCCCCGCACCGTAAAGGCCGCCGCGAGGGGTCGCTCGCGGTCGAAATCAGGGCCTGACCGGGTGATTCCGCGCGCCGATCGCGGCGTGCGGTCGTGTCCGGACCCATTTTCGGCGACGGATCGGAGAATTCCGACCCGTCATGCCCCGCCGCGCCGCCTTTGGCTCATGCCACTGAGCCGTCAGGCCGATCCCAACGGAGATCCAGCCGGGTTTCAGGGTCGTCGAGCATGCATGCAAAATCACCACGCATGTCCTGTATCTGGGGGGGTATCTGGCGTGCTGGATCGTCGAGCATGCATGCTGAATCACCACGCATGTCTTGTATCTTGCCCACCCCGAGAACAACGACTGGTTCCTGGCTTCGCAGTTCTGGGTTTCGGGAGACATCTACAAGCGGCGGTGCGATCTGGTCGGGTTCGTGAACGGGTTGCCGCTCTTTCTCGTGGAACTCAAGAAGAGCCACGGCAAGATCGAACACGCCTTCCAGCACAACCTCAAGGACTACAAGCAGACCAGCTCGCAGTTGTTCTTGTTCAACGCCTTCATCATCCTGTCCAACGGCAGCCAGGCGAAGCTCGGCAGCGTCACGGCGGGCTGGGAGCACTTCTCGGACTGGAAGCGGATCAACAGCGAGGGCGAGGCAGGAGTCGTTTCCCTTGAGACTTTGATACTTGGCACGTGCGAGAAAAAAATTAACAAAATGTTCACAAAAAAAACTCACTCGCACTCACAAAAAATACACACAAAACACTCAGACAGGCAGTGCATATATAAATAACTAAATAAATAAATAAAAATAAAAGCGGCACGCCTCGGACATGCGGCACGCCTGGCCCTGCTCCCGACTTTGAAATCAAGGTCGGCCAGGCCCAGGCCGCCCCAGTGGTGCCTGACCTCATGGGCAAAAGCTGACGGGCCCCCGACTCAGCCTCGATTATCGATTCGCCTTGACGGTTTCCCGATCCCGGAAACAATTCAGGCCGCGCGCGGTCGGGTTTCCCTTGGATTCCCAAGACTGGACCCGCGCGGGGGGCGGAGTCTGGCCATGCCTCATGGACCTTGGGATTGGGTGTTCTGCGCCGCTGCCCTGGCCGTGCCGCTTGGGTTTGCGCTGCGCAAGTCCCGACGGGAGCTTGCTTTTCTACTGGCGCTCATTCATCTGATCGCGCTCGCGACGGTCGCCCTCGTCTGGCCCGAGGCCGCGCCGCCGGGCGCGGTCGTTGGACTCGTGGCCGTCGATCTGGCACTCGCCGGGGCCTGGCGTGGGCACGAGACGGCCATCCGCGCTCGAGTGCGATCTCGAGCGTTTCTGGCGGGGTTCACGGTCGCGTTTCTGCTCGTCGTTCCACTCGGGCTGCTGGAACGCGGGTGCCGGCTGCTGAGCGATCTGGGATTGTTGAAATACCACCGGGCGATCCAGACCGTCTGGCGGGCCGGCGACGACGACTGGCGGATGGCGACCATCACCGGCGACGAGAACCGCGAGCCCGACCCGGTGCTTCTGTGGCGGCCCGTGGCGCGGAAGCCGTTTTCCAGCCAGCGCTTCAAGGGCCCCGAGGTCGCCGTGCCCAAGCCGGCCGGCGTCGTTCGCGTGATGTGCTACGGCGATTCCCTCACCGACGGACCGCCCAAGGGAGGCTGGCCCACCTGGCTCGGGGCGATCCTCGAACATCGATTCCCCGGGCGCAAATGCGAGGTCTTGAACGCGGGCGTGGCGGGTTATTCCTCGCATCAAGGGCTGCTGCGGTTCTTGCAGGAGGTCGATCGCTACCAGCCGGATCTGCTCATCGCGTCGTACGGCTGGAACGACGCCGCCCAGGCGGCCGGCGAGGCCGATAAGGACTTCAAGATCCCCCCCTGGCCGTTCGTGATGGGGCAGCGGCTGCTGGTTCGATACCGCGCGTACCTCGTCCTGATGGAATACACCCGGAGATTGCGCCCGAGCCCGCCGGCCGCGCTGGCGTACGAGCGCAGACCGCGCGTCAGCCGCGCGGACTATCTGGCCAACCTTGCGCGTTTCGAGGTCGAGGCCAGGAAGCGAGGCGTGCCGATCCTGTTCCTGACCCGCCCCCACAAGCTCGAGCCGACCGTGCTCGCCCAGAGCCCCGGCTGGCGCGGCGAGGTGCCCGGCTATAACGACGCGCTCCGCGCCTGGGCTCGCGAGCGCGGCGCGCCGCTCATTGACGCCCAGGCTTATTTTCAAACCATGCCGCCCGAGATCTTCTCGGACGAATGCCACCTGTGGCCCGCCGGGTACGAGGCTTTGGCCCGGCTCGTGGCGAGCGCGATCCATCCCCGGCCCGACGGCTCGATCGAGGTCGTCGCGGAGGCCGTTGCGGCGCGGCCGGGCGGGACCGTGCGGTGAAACCCGGGCCTTTATCGCGACGGGATCGTGTTGAGTTTGGGAAGATGATCTGGAGTCGGTGACGAATAAGCACGAGGGAAATACAAGCACGACGCGCAAGCGAGTGAATTTAAAGATTGTTAATTTCAGGAATATACTCGCTTGCGCGTTGGGCTTGTACTTTGCGGACGACGCGATACGAGCACGACGCGCAAGCGAGTGTGTGTCGGAAGCAGACGCGCAATCAGGAACGAAGGGCCAACGACTGGGGCCATACCGTCCTAGCCGCCGATCACAAGTCCAGCAAACCGAGGATCTCGTGGGGCCTGGGGTCGTCCTCGAGGTGCAGAGAGCGCGCCCAGATCTGGTCGCCGCGCTGGCGGCCCAGGACGGGGTCGACCAGGCCGTTGAATTTGACCGCGAGTTGTGCGTCGGTGAGTGGGTTTTTGTCGTGGCCGGGAGGATACGCCGACTCGGCGACGAGAACGGATCCGTCGTCGAGCGTGACGGTGACGCGGTTGGGGATTCCGGCGCGGTAGCCGGCGGTGAGCTCGGGATCCTCGACGATGGTCGTGCGCGCCACCAGGTCGAGCAGGGCGGGGTCGGCGAGGCGCTCCGCGGTGAACTGGCGGGCCGTGATCGCGCCGTCGACCAGGGCGACGGCGGTGCAATAGGGGAGGCTGTGGTCGGCGGTCTCACGAGTCTGGGGCCGCCATTTTTCGGGATCCTTGCCAATGATCTCGACGGCCGTCTTGAAGGTCGCGATCGCGATCGAACGGATCCGCCCGGGATCGCCGATCCTGGGCCGTAGCTCGAAGGCCGCGGCGATCGCCGACTGGCTGTGATACTCGGCCGGCACGAACTTGATCGACGTCTTGGGGAGCATCCAGTCTCCGGCCGCCGTGCCGCCTAGCTTGGGGAGCGTGAACGGGCCCGAGACCTGCTCGAAAAAGCCCATTTCGCCCTCGAATAAGGGACGAGGGCCCGTGAGCCCCTCGGCGGCGAGCAGGGCGGCGAAGACGCCGTTGCGGGCTGCGAATGCGAATGCGCAGCCCTTCCACATCGAGAGCTCGCCGGCCCGCGTGAGGCGTAACGCCGTACCCGTCGTGCCGGCGATGCCGAGGGCGCTCACGGTTTGTTCGTGTGAAAGGCCGAGCAACTTCGCGGCGGCGAGCGTGGCGGAGATCGAGCCGTAGGTGGTGTGGTCCCAGCCGCGGGCGCGGATGCTGCTGGCGTCGCAGAGCCGGCACTGGGCTTCGTAGGCGACGGCGGCGGCCGCGATCCAGGCCTTGCCGTCGGCCATGGCCGCCTCGCCGGCGGCGGCGATGGCGGCCCAGTTGTCGCTGGGATGGGCGGGCTCGAGCGAAAGATACGTGTCGTTGCAGTCGAGATAGCGGATGTGGACGCCATTCGCGAAGGCCGCCCAATCGGGCGTCGAGCGGCCGCCGCCCACGAGCCGGGCCGACGGCGTGCCGGTGAATCGGGCCGCGACGCGACGGGCGAGGACGGGGGCGGGCTCGTGAAGAGCGCCGACGGCGCAGCCCAGGGCATCGACGAAGCGCCTGCGCGCCTCGGCGACGACCGCGGCCGGTAAGTCCTCGAATCGCGTTGCCAGGGCGAACTCGGCCAGTCGGTCGGCCAGCGTGCTCGGTTGCTCGCTCTTCACGGTTGCTCCTCGTTTCGGCATGGCATGGGCGTGAGTGGGCGCGCACGACCAGACCAGCGCCCGCCTGATGATGACGGGTCCGGGGGGGGTCGACAAGACGACGCCGGCGCGGAATTCAAGCGCCGCCGGCGGTCTCCGCGGCGGCCGTGGCGGGCGGATCGGGCTTGGCCGCGGGGGGTTTGTCCGCGCCGATGTGCATCCGCAGGATGCGCCTGACCTCGATGATCGCCTCGGGATCCTTTTGAACCCCGTGGTCCGACCGCACGACCTTTTCCGACGCCACGCCGTCGAGATGGGCGCTGCGGTAGGCGACCACGCCGTCGGTCGACTTGTCCACGCCGCCCGGCCGGTTCGAGCCGATGATCGAGTGAAACGCCGCCCGGCCCGGCTTCATGGCCAGCATCGCCGACAGGATCGGCGAGTCGGGCTCGAGGGTCTCGATCGACGTCGGCAAGCGGCGAAACCTCCGGGAATCGAAGGCGTCGGGGTTGTCCTTGACCAGGCGATAGAGCAGGTCGTGAATGTGGTCGGAGTCGGAGATCAGGTTTGAGCTGACGCGGCCCACGACTCCCCGCGAATAGACCGATCCGTGATGGGGGGTGGCCAGCATCACGACGCGACTGACGAAGGGGAGGGGTTCATAGAAGAAATAGGTTCGGAGCTCGTCGAGGACTTCCTTGGGCCCGAGGATCTCGTCGAAGAACGAGCGGTCGGAATAGAGCCTCCAGAGCTGGTCGCCGCTGGAGACGGCCATCGAGCGGCCGAGGAGCCCCCCCATGCTGTGGCCCAGGAGGACCATCTTGTCAAAGGCGGGGTCGCGGCCGTCGGGATCATACATCGCCCGCGCGTCCTTGAGGGCGGTGCGCAGCCCGGAGGCCGCGATCGGGATCGGTACGCCGGTGGGGTACATGTAAAGCAAGAATTGATACTTATTTTGGATCACAGGATCGCGCAAGAGCTCGTTGAGCATCGGGATCCAGGCGAGGGGGGTCGAGATCAGGCCGTGGACCATCACGACGGGGATCTTGCCGGGCTCGTAGGGGCGGATGAGGAGCAGGTTGGCGCGTTCCAGCGAATGTTCGGGTCGTAAGAGACCCGACCAGCGGTAGTGGTCGAGATCGGTGCGCGACCACATATAGGCGAGCGGGGTGGTGAGGTCGGACTCGAGCGCGAGCACGGTCTTGCCGCGTCCGACGGTCCTGCGTTGGACGGGGTCGATCAGCTCGAGGGTGCACTCGCGCGCCTGGCGGACGTCGACGTTGGGGTCTCGGAGCCGGGAGTTGGGGGTGAGGAAGGCGGTCAGGGGAAAGCCCATTTCCTCGGGAAAGAACCGCTCGTTGGGGTCGCGAGCGCCCTTTTCGACCTTGGCCTCGCGGATGCCGATCAAGGGGACGCCGAGGCCGTACTCGTAGGTGTGCGACGAGAGCCCGGTCACCTCGAAATCGGAGGCGAGCTTGATCTTGTGAACGTCGGTCGATTTCCAGGGCGATTCGGCGAGAACGATCCGCAAGACCTGCTCGCGGCCGTGGACCTTGAAGGGGATGGTCTCGCCGTTCTGGAGCTGGATTTCGCCCTTGGACTCGGCCGCCCGGATCAGGCGGTCGACGCCGGCGTTGTAGATGTCGCAGGCGAGGCGAAACCGCGGGTCCGACGGCCCGCGGCCGCCGACCAATTCGGGATCGAACAGATAATCATGAGCATAGGCGGCGGCGTCGAGGAAGCGGTCGATCGCCTGGGGCTTGCGCCAGCGGTCGAGGTGCTTGCCTTCGATCCAGGAGAGCTCGGCGAGGGCGTAGACGAGCTCGGTCTCGGGGCTCTTTTGCGCGAGCTTTTCCAGGCGCAGAAGGGCGCTCGAGACGTCGCGGCGATAGTCGCGCTCGAGGTCGTAACGGGTCAGGGTCTCGAGCGTACGCGCACTTGGCCGATCGATGCCCGCCAGGCTCCTCTGAAACGAGGACGAGGCGCGATCGCCGCGGCTCGGCTGGATGGTCACGTCAGACCAACCGACGAGCGCTGCCAAGAGCACGGTCACCTGCGCAAGCGGCATGGCGGGTCACTCCCTTGAACCCACGCCGGGACGCCTCCAGGAGGCTCCCGCCGCGTTCGTGAACGGATCATGACGCAGCGCCCGACGCCGGTCAATCCCGGTCGATCGGCCCGGCGGCGAATGTCCTTCGCCGCCCCCGCGCCCGACCTCCCGCTCATCCTGAACAGGAGGTCGCACATCATCGGATATCGACCAAAAGCTCCCGCGAATGTGAAGAAATCACGCGCGCCCGCGGCGGGTTCGCGGGCGCGCGCGGCCGGCCTCGGCCCGAGAGCGCCCAGTCGCCCCAGGCTCGCTCACGAGGCCTCCCGGGGCGGCTCGAGGGCGGCCTGCCAGGCGAGGTATTCGTCGATCACCGTGTCGATCGGTCCGTCGGCGACCAACTGGCCCTGGCGCATCCAGAGGCCGCGGGTGCAGAGCTCGCGCAGCGAGGCCATGTCGTGCGAGACCAGGATCACGGCGTTCGATCGATCGAGCAGGCCGCGGAGCCGGTCCTTGGCCTTGGCGACGAAGGCCGCGTCGCCCACGCCCAGCGATTCGTCGATCAAGAGGATATCGGGGTCGACCTCGGTCGCGATCGCGAACGCCAGCCGCAGATACATGCCGCTGGAATAATACTTGAGCGGCATCTCGGCGAATTCGCGGAGGCCGGTGAACTCGTGAATCCGGTCGATCCGGGCGCGCATCTCGCGGGGCCCGATACCCAGCATCGCGCCGTTCAGGTAGATGTTGTCGACCCCCGAGAGCTCCATGTTGAAGCCGGCCCCCATCTCGATGAGGGGTGCGACCGCGCCCCGGACGGCGACCCGGCCGGAGGTCGGTGGATAGATCCGCGCGAGCAGCCGCAAGAGGGTGCTCTTGCCCGCGCCGTTGCCGCCGACGATCCCGATCCGCGAGCCTTTGGGGATCCGGAGCGAGAGATTCCGCAGCGCCCAGAATTCGGACTTGGCGACGGGCGCGTCGCGGCGGAGGACCAGGTCCAGGGCAGCGCGTTTGAGCGAGTATTGTTTGTCGGCGTAATTCACGAATCTGAGCGAGACGTCCTCGAGCTCGACCAGGGCCGCGCTCGAGGACGACCCCCGTGAATCAGAGCCGGAAAACCATCTTGTCTTCTTGAGACTTGAATACGGCATAACCGACCCCCAAGGTCGCCGCCGCGATCGCCGCGGCCGTCAGAAAGAGACCAATTCCCGGCCATCGGCCCGCGTACAGAACCTCGTGGAAGAGCTCGATGAAGTAATAGGCTGGGTTGAGCCCGAATCGCCATTGCGCCTCCGCCCGGAACTGAGTGATCGGCATGAGGATCGGCGTCAGGAAGTACCACGCCTGGAGAAACACCGACACCAGGTGGCCGCAATCGCGGTAAAACGTGTTGGCCGTCGCGATCAAGAGCCCCAGCCCGAGCACGAACGCGGTGAAGACCACGATCACCAGCGGCAGCGCCAGGAGCGACCACGAGGGCCGCGCGCCCATGGGCCACAAGAGCAAGAACATCGCCGCCATCGAGAGCAAGAAGGTCACGAGCGCGGTCAGCACCCGAGCGAGCGGAAAGACCAGCTTGGGCAGGTAGATTTTGCGGATCAGCCCCTCGTTCTGAATGATGCAGACAGCGCATTCGTTGAGGCTGGTGCTCAAGAACGACCAGGGGACCATGCCGGCGAACAAGAAGACCGGGTAATTCTCGACCGAGTTGAGAATCTGGGAAAAGACCATCGAGAGCGTGGCCATCATCAGGAGCGGGTTCAGGAGCGTCCAGACAAAGCCCAGCACCGAGCGCTGGTAACGGACGCGCAGATCCTGCACCACCATGTTCTGAATAACCGGCCAGAACCGCGCCAGCTCGCGGCGGTCGTCGCGGAGGCGCGTCATCCAGACGTTGGGACGACGGGGCTCGGGCGGAGGGGGAAAATACTCCTCGTGCGGAACCCGGGCCGTGGTGCGAGCATCCATGCCTTGTCTCATTACGTGGAATCGGCCAGGACCGTCCCTGTTCCCGGCGACCGCGACGGCGGGGATCTTACGGAGAACCGCGGATTCACGGAAGATCAACCGGAAGTGGTGGACTCAGGACGAGATTCCGGAGGGGTCCGAGCCTGGACCGAGGTCGATCCGACGGACGACGCCGAGTTGCTCGAGCAGGTCACCCGCGCGATCATGCTTGATCGAGCGACGTGCGATCAGGGCTGGTACGGCTTGCGGAGGATGAACCGAAGCTGGACCGTCGTGCCGCCGACCATCTCGACCGGAGCGCTCTGGGTGGGGAAGGCCTGATAGCCCTTGTTATTCGCCGTTTCCGGGCCGTTGCCTCGCGACCGGTTCGGGTCGCGGAATCCGGCGAATCGGAAGCGATAGCGCTTGCCCGGCTCGGGGGGAAGGACGGCGCGCATTTCTCCTTTAGCGTTTGTCCACTCCTCCCAGCCCATCCAGAACGTCGACGTCTGGACGAGCTGGGACTCCTCGGGCTTGTCTTCCGGCGCTTGCCAGAAATAAACGTTGGGCAGGGGATTACCGGTTCCGGTTTCCACGGCCCGAAAGATCACCTCGACCCCGGCTTTCTGGCGGAACTCGTAGGGCTGAGCACCTTCCCCAGGCTTCACGACCAGAGGGCCCTCGCGGGTGCGGATATAGCGGGTCTCGAACGGGGGATCCGCGCTGATGCCCTTGTATTCCCCCGGCGGCAGGCCGAGCAGAACCTTGCCCGCGGCGTCGGTCGTCCCGCCCGAGTTGATCCTCGTGGTCAGGGTGTCGCCGAGGGTGTAGACGCCGACGCCGGCGAGAGGTTTGCCGGTGTCGTCGCCCACGACCGTGACGGCGATCGGACGGATCCTGGGAAAGACGATCGTGATCGGACTCGTCTTGACCTCGTGCTTGCCGCGCCCGTTGAAACCGGGCGAAGGGTCGTGGATCATGACGGCGCCGGCGATCGTGGCGGCGTAACAACCAAGCATCGTGGCGTCGGTCTCGCGTCGATGCACCTCGATCCAGAAGCAGGCCCGATCGGGGAGCGCTTCGATGCGGAAGCCGCCGTCGCGCGCGGTCGTGGCCCGGCCGATGGCGCCGGGCAGGGACTTCCATTCGGAGTACCCCCCCTGGCGGTTGTTTGTCTCACGTCCCTCGTCATCGAGCAGAATGGCGTCCACCACCTGGAGCTTCGCGGCCTCGACCGGTTGACCATCCTGATCGACGACCTTGCCCGTGAGAGCGCCCGCCTTGTAGAAGGTCAGGTCGACCAGCGCGGGGCTTCCCAGGGGCAAGTATCCCTGAATGTCGTCCGGGTGCGGTTCTTTCACGGCGTACATGGTCTGATGCTGGCTCCAGGCGACCGCCAGCCCGGGTGCCTGTCCGCTGAGGATGAACGTGGCGTGGGGAGTGATCTCGGGCGGGTAGGGACGGCCGCCGAACGTGGTCGAGACAGGAACCATCGCGTCGCGGATGCGATAGCGGCCCGCCGCGTCGGTTGTGGCCGTCGCCACCGGCTTCGACCCCTTGTCCCAGGCGGTATACAGCGTGATCGTCGCGCCGGCGATCGCATTCCCGGCCTCGTCCCGGGCCACGCCCGTGACGCGAACCGGGATCGCCTCGGGCACGGGACCCAGCCGCCAGGGCGCCGCGCTCGGGTCGCGCGGCCGGATCTCAGCCTTCATCATCCCCGAATAGCGATTTTGCCGGCCCGCCTTCGCCGGCGCATCGGCCTGCTTCTGGAGGGCCGGCGCGGGCGCTTGCTTCGCATCCTGGGCGTGCGTGCCGACCAGAACCATGGACAGAACCATCACGGCGGCCGAGAGGCTGACGGTGGCGAAAGAGAGTCTCATGGCGAATTCCCCAGGGTTCATGCGAGGCGCGCTCGAGCTGAGAGAGGCCAAGAGGCTCATTATCTCGCGTCTTTTCCACGACATACAAGAGGACACTAGCGGATTCCGGCGGACGCCGGCACGGGCCCGCGCGGTCGAGCCCATCGGCCTGAATGGCGGGCTAATCGTTATCGTCGGCCGGGGTGAGGGCGCGGACTCCGATGCGGGCGGCGAGGCGGATTTTCTGGTTATTGGGCATCTTTTTCAGATACTGGCCCCGGAGGGCGCTCAGCCAGCGGATCTCGCGGCCTTCATAGCTGGCGACGATCCGCGTCAAGACCGGGCCGGGGGCGGCCAGGGCGCGGGCGATTCCCCCCGCGAGGTCGGCGTTGCAGGCGATCTGGTTGAACCCCACCCCCACGGCCTGGGCGAACGCCGCGTAGTCGACGTGGGCCAGCTCGGTCGCCGTCGTCCGACGATAGACCGGCTCCTGAAGCATTTGCATATAATGATACGCGCCGTCGTCGATCACGAAGAACTTGACGGGAAGTCCGCGGCGGGCGGCCGTCGAGATTTCCATCGCCGCCATCAGGAAGCAGCCGTCGCCGGTCACGCAGACGACGCGGCGGTCGGGGCGGGCGAACTGGCCGGCGATCGCGGCCGGGATTGCCCAGCCCATGCTCTGATTATTGGTCGGCGAGAAATAACGCCTGGGGGCCTGGACCTCGACCGCCTCGCTGGCCCAGTGGGTCGACGCGGTCACGTCGACGAAGAAGAGCTCGTCGGGGCCGAGCGACTCTCGAAGCGTCTTGAGAAACACCATGGGGTCGACCGCGCTCGCGATCCGCACCGTCGCGGCGTCGACGCGATCGACCTGACGCCACGTGCCGATCCGCTGGTAGAGTGCAGGGCAGGGAACGCGCCTGATGATCTCGGCGTCGGCTCGCAGGCGGTCGAGGAACAGGGCCGCGTCGGAGCAAAGGGTCACGTGGGCGGGGACGTTTCGGCCCAGGTTGCGGGGATTGATGTCGACGTGGATCAGGGTGTCGTGGTGAGGGATGGAGTAATAAGCCGTCGAGACCTCGCTGTAGCGGACGCCGACGGCCAGGACGACGTCGACCGATTTGAAGGCGGCCTCGGCCGCTCGGGTGCCCTGACTGCCATAACCCCAGCCGACGGCCAGCGGATGGGCGTCGGGGATGCACCCCTTGCCGGTGACTGAAGTCGCCACGGGGGCTTGCAACAGCTCGGCGACCGCGGCGAGCAAGCCGGCCGCATTCGCGCAGCCCATCCCGGCGTAGATGCCGACGCGGCGACGCCGATCCGCCAGATGGGCGAGCACGCGGCCATAGGCGGCCTCGTCAAACGGGGCGGGATAGGGGGGTGGTGCTGGCGTATCGTAATCCCAGACGGCGCTATAGAGCGGGTAGGGGATCAGGACGGCGGCCGGGCCGGGCTCGCCGGAGCGGGCGACGCGAAAGGCTTCCAGGATCGCGCCTGGGATCTCGGCCTGATGACGCACCTCGAAGAGCGCCTTCACCACCGGCCTGACCAGGGCGGCGTTCTGGAGCCCATGCACCTGACCGATCGGGGCGTTGGGCGAGCGATCGACGTCGGTGAGGATTCCGACCAAAGGGAAGCCGTCCAGGAGCGCTTCCCCCAGGCCGGTCAGACAGTTCGTGATGCCGGGCCCGGGGACGACGGAAAAGACGCCGACGTCTCCCATGACCCTGGCGGCGGCGTCGGCCATGACGGTCGCGGAGGCTTCATTGGCGACGAGCAGATAGGGGATTGAGCGGGCCTTGAAGGCGTCCCAGAGCTCGTTGTTCTGCGCACCCGGAATGCCAAAGACGCAGGAAACGCCCTGGCAGGCGAGCGCGGCCGCGGCGGCCTGGGCCCCGGTCATATGACCATGAACGCCGACTCGGCGGGCGAACCGCCCGAGCTCGACCCGACCCGCCCGCGCGGGGGGAGCGAGCGTGGCGGCCGCGGCCCCAATCGCTCCTGTCGCACCCAGAAGCTGGCGGCGATTCACTCGAGTCGGCACGGGAAATCCCCTCCTTGGAGCAGTCATCGGTCGCGAACGGTGGGCCACCGCCGCCTTGGCCGGTCCGTCTTTCTTCGGTTGTCTCGACCGGCCGGCTTGGAACTCGGACGTCGCTTGCCGAGACCCGCGCCCGCGCGGGCGGCAACTTCGTCAGAATCCCCAGAGCCGCGGCGGCCGGCGGTTTCCCAGAGTGCAGGCACGACCCGCGCCTGGTCCCGACGCCCTTCCGAAGACTCGCCTTGCCTGGAATGGGTGAGGAAGTCATCATAGCGCTTGGCATGCGACCGTCGTATCGGCCCTTTCTCACGGCGAACGGTCGCCCGTGGCGCGTCTGTTCATCCCCTCGGGAGCGATGAACTTCAGGCGGCCCGACACTCGATTGACAGGATGGAGGGGGCCGACCTCGCCTCCGTTCACAGCCGGAAAGGAACCGCGGCCATGCCGCCAGCACCGCTGGTCGAACCTGCCTCGATCGACGACACGAAAGTCGTGGTCGACCTGGACGGGATCCGCCGGGTGAACCCTCAGCGGTACGAGATGGAGCAGCTCACCGCGATCATCCACATCGATCTCGAGAACAAGCTCGTGATCGGCTACAAGGATGTGACGGCCGGGGAGTTCTGGGTGCGGGGGCACATGCCCGATTATCCGCTTTTTCCCGGCGTTCTGATGTGCGAGGCGGCGGCTCAGCTCGCGAGCTACCTCACGATGCAGTTGGGGATCTTCGAGACCGGCTCGTTCATCGGCTACGGCGGCATCGAGGACGTCCGCTTTCGCGGGCAGGTCAAGGTCGGCGACCGGCTGATCCTGGTCGCCAAGGGGGTGCGCTTGCACCGCCGCCAGACGATCTTCGAGACCCAGGGGTTTGTCGCCGGGAACATGGTCTTCCACGGCAAGATTATCGGCGTGCCGCTGGTCGCCCGCGGACCGACCGAGGGAGGCTGAACGAGTCATGCCCGAAACGCGCCCAAGCCGCCGAACCGGGGCGCCCTCGAATCCCCCGGTGGACGCCGAGCAGGGACCGCCGTCGCACGACCAGCCGCCGATCGAAGCCGCGTTCTCGACCAGCAGCCGCCCGTACCAGGGCGATCGGGCTCGGCATTTGATCGCCGTCGACCGCGATGCGCCGCTGGCCCGGTTTGATTGGGACGACATGTTCGGCCGGCGAAATCGCGTGGAATTCGAGATCGGCTCGGGCAAGGGACTGTTCCTGGCCAACGCGGCCCTCTCGAACCCGGACCGCAATTTTGTCGGGGTCGAGGTCTCGCGAAAGTACGCGGAGTTCGCCGCCCTGCGGCTGGCGAAGCGCGGGATCGAGAACGCCCGGCTCGTCCTGGGCGACGCGCGGACGGTGATCGCGCATGGCATTCCCGACCGCGGCCTGGCAGCCGTCCACGTCTACTTTCCCGACCCCTGGTGGAAGACCCGGCACAAGAAACGCAGGATCATGAACGAGTGGCTTCTGGACCAGCTCGAGCGGGTGCTCGAGCCCGGCGGCGAGTTTTTTTTCGCGACCGACGTCGCCGAGTATTTCGCGGTCGTGGAACGGCTCATGGCAGGACGGCCCCGATTCGTGCGAGCCCCATGGCGCGAGGCGGTCAACCCCGAACTGGCGAGCGCCGGGCTGACGAGTTTCGAGCGCAAATACCGGGTCCAGGGCCGGTCGATTCATCGGGCGCGGTACGTGCTGGCGAATCAAGGCGGGGGCGTCGAGGCGATGAGCTCATAGGCGCGGCGACCGGATTTGCAGGTGCTGGCGTCGCGCTCGATCTGGTACAGCTCTTGGCCGGTGGGCGTGGGATAAGAGCCCGTGATGCAGGCGCGGCAGAGCCGGTCGGGCGAGAGGCTCACCGAGCGTGCGATGGCGTCGACGGGAAGATAGCGCAGGCTGTCGGCCCCGAGCTCGCACGCCATCCTGGCCTGGGCCGCCGCCGAGATGGCGCCGCCGGGCCCGTCGATGAACGGCGTCGCGAACAGTTCGTCGGCTCGAGACATGTCAATGCCATAATAGCAGGGGGCGATGATCGGCGGGCAGGCGACCCGCAGATGGATTTCGCGCGCGCCCCCGCGGTCGCGGATTTCGTGGACCAAGGCGCGCATGGTGGTCGAGCGGACGATGGAGTCCTCGACTAGAAGGACGCGTTTGCCGGCCAGAACCTCGTGGAGCGGGGTGTATTTGAGGCGGGCCTTGGCGGCGCGGTCGGCGGTGCCCTCGATGAAGGTCCGGCCGACGTAGCGGTTGCGCATCAGCCCCTCGACCGAGGGGACGCCCAGGGCGTAGGCCATGGCGTCGGCGGCGGCCTCGGCGGTGTCGGGGACCGGGACGACGATCGTATCGGCGTCGCGCGGGACGTCCTCGAGCCGGGCGAGCTCGCGCCCGAGCGCCGAGCGACTCAAATAGACCGAGCGATCGTCGAGCGTGCTGGCCACATTGGCGAAATAGATCCACTCGAAGAAGCAGTGCGATTGCTTGGTCGACGGCGCGAACCGCTCGACGGAGAGCCCCCGATCGTTGGCCACGACCAGCGTGCCGGGCTCGAGCGAATGGATGTTCTTGAAGCCCAGATTGGCCAGGGGAACGCTCTCGCTGGCGGCCGCGAACAGGGGGCCGTGCTCGGCCACGCACAAGGGGCGAAAGCCGAGCGGATCGCGGGCGACGACAAGCTCGCCATTGGCCGTCACGAGGACGATGTTATAGGCGCCGTCGAATTTTTCGGCGAGCCGCCGGAAGACCCCCACCCAATCGGGCTCGAGATCCTCGGACTGCAGCTCATAGGCGAGCGAGTGCATGAGGATCTCGGTGTCGGTGTTGCGCTTGAGGTGATAGTCACCCTTGGCGAGCAGCTCTTCCTTGAGCTCTTGATAGTTGGCGAGCTGGCCGTTGAATGCGAAGGCGAACCACTTGGTCTTGCGGCCGTGGTCGCGCTCGAAGGGCTGGGCGTCGTTCTTGTCGTTGCCGCCACAGGTGGCGTAGCGCACGTGTCCGATGGCGATCGAGCCGTCGATCTCGCGCATGATCGACTCGAACTCGTGCTTGTGATTCAGGCGAAACGCCTCGGCGACCGTGCCGACCTCTTTGTGTGTGCGAATAAGATCGCCACGGTCGGCCCGGTAACTGGACATGCCGGCGGCGAGCTGGCCGCGATTCTGCATGTCGAGCAACATCCGGGGCACCAGCCGGGCGACGCTGTCGATGTCGCCGGCCACGGGCGCCAGGGTGGAAACAGGACGCCCAGCGGCATGGAAGACGGCTGCCACGCCACACTCATGGTGTAGTTCACCCATGTGTTCGGATCAACCCCGCGAAAGAGGCCCCCACCTGGGAGCGCCGTGGTTGGAGACCGCACGATCACGAGCCGACCTTCACTGACCCGTCACGAGTTGGCATTATAGTGTCGACCTCGCCGCGCGACAACCTTCACGATTCGTACTTTGATCCCACGCACAAACTGGTCGTGCATCCTCAAGGTCGGAGAGTCGCCTTGGCCGCTCTACCCGAGTCCGGAATCCGAACCGCCGCCCAGGCGCCGCCGAACCTGGTCCGCCAGGAGGTCGTGCTGTCCGCGCCCACGTGGGTGGTCAAGGTCGGGTCGAGCGTGCTCGCGGGCCCGGATGGGACGCTCGACCACGGCCGCATCCGCCATCTGTCGGACCAGCTCTCAGCGATCATGGACCAGGGTCGGAAGGTCGCGCTGGTGAGCTCGGGCGCGGTCGCCGCGGGCATGGGCCGGCTGGGCTGGTCGCGGCGGCCGGACAACCTTCGCCAGTTGCAAGCGGCGGCGGCCGTCGGCCAGGCGTACCTGATCCGCGCCTATGACGAGGAGCTCCGCCGCCACGACCGCCACGCGGCGCAGATCTTGCTCACCCACGAGGATTTCGACAGCCGCCCGCGCTACCTGAATACGCGGAACACGCTGCACGCGCTTTTCGACTGCCGCGCGCTGCCGATCATCAACGAGAACGACTCGATCTCGGTCGACGAGATCAAGTTCGGCGACAACGACCGCCTGGCGGCCATGGTGACCAACCTGCTGCAAGCGCCCCTGCTCGTGATTCTGTCAGTGGTCGACGGCCTGTATCGCCAGCCTCCCACGGCCGGCGCCGCGGGCGAGACGATCGCGCTCGTGCCGAGGATCGACGACCAGATCCTGGTCCTGGCCGGGGCGGGCAAGAGCAGCCTGGGGAGCGGCGGCATGCAGAGCAAGCTCGAGTCGGCCCGGCTGGTCACCCAGGCCGGAGGCTCGGTCATCATCACCTCGGGCTTACATGAGAACCCTCTCACGCGTATACTGGCCGGCGAGCCGCTGGGGACGCTCTTCCTCGCCCACGGCTCGACCCACGCCGCCCGCAAACGCTGGATCGGGCTGACGGCCCGGCCCAAGGGCTCGTTCATCGTCGACTCGGGCGCCCGCGCCGCCCTCGAATCGGGCTCGACCAGCCTGCTCGCCATCGGAGTCGTCGAGGTCGCCGGCCAGTTCGACAAGGGCGACGTCGTCGCCATCCGCGACCAGACCGGCCGCGAATTCGCCCGCGGGCTCAGCAATTATTCGAGCCTGGACGCCGGCAAGATCCGCGGCCTGCGCACCGCCGAGGCCCGGATCGCGCTGGGCGAGATCCCGTATGGGGAGCTCGTCCACCGGGATAACTTAGCTCTCATACTTTAGCATATAGGTCTAAGAATACTTATATATACTATATACCAGTTCTGATAATATCAATGCCGGCTCCGCCCCTCTCGTCGGCGACTTCCGCCGCGCTTGCTTCTTCGCGGCGGATCGCCCAGTACGCGGCGGTCATGACGGCGATCAGGCACCAGGCGGCGTACTTGACGACGCCGGTCGCGGCCACGAACCCGGTGGGGGCGAGCGTGGCCATCGCGGCCAGGGGGGCGAAACGGCGGCGGTCGGGGTCGTGTTCGAGCACGGCCAGCATGACCGGAACCAGGAGCGCGGCGCCGTGGACGTGGTTGTGATAGGCCGTGAGCATCGCGACGATCATGGTGGCGAGGATCTTGCGCTCGAACCGGGGATTGGCGGCGTCCCAGCCCGATCGCCAGAGGCCGCGCAGGCTCGCGATCAGGACCAGCGAAATCGCGATCGTCAGACTCGCGCCCGTGCCCTCGCTCACCCAGTCTTCGGGCAGGCTGAGCAGGAGCCCGCGGATATTGATCATGTCCCAGGGGTCGACGACGGCCGGCGCGTGGCGAAACCCCGAGAACGACCGCAGGATGGCCAGGCACTCGCCCACGCCCGCCGCGCCGACCAGGGCGAGGGTCGAGCCCGCCATTGCGAACCCCACCGTGGTGAAACCGGCGAGGATCCGCCAGCGCCTGAGCCCGATCAGGACGACGAGCGGCACGAGCGCGAACTGGGGCTTGATCAACAAGAGCGCCAGCCACATTCCGGCCGCCAGCTCTCGGCCCGCCTGGGCTTCCTTCAAGAAGCGATGGAGCCCAAAGGCCATCACGATCGCGAGCTGGCCGACGATCAGGTTGTAGGCCGCCGGGAAATAGACGACGGGCGCCAGGAACCCCACGATCCCCCACCGGCGAGTGCCCGACTCGCGGGCCATGACCATGAGCAGGCCCAGATTGAGCACGGTCCAGCCGAGGAACCCGCCCACGTCGCCGAGCCTGTCAAGAGCCAGGAACGGGAGCAGGAACACCACGGGATACGGGCTGGGCCCAGGCCGAAGCGGCCCGGCGAACGCGCCGTAGTGGACGGTGAAGGCGAGCGTCTCATGCGAAATGGCCCCCAGGTCGTAAAACCGCGACCAGCCCAGCGAACGAACCACCCGCGCCGTCGCCGCGTAGATCGCGTAATCCTCGCCGATGAAGTCGAAAAGCCCGCGCTGGAGGTACGTCTCGACGACCCGCCCGATCAAGACCAAGAACAGGACGAGCGTTCCCAGCAAAACGATCATTGAGGGGCGAGCGGCCGCCGCCTCTCGAGATCGCCCCGCGGTCGCACCGACCTCGCTCGCCGTCGCGCTCGAGCTCATGGCGCGCCATCCGGCCGACCGACCGCGACCGGGCGCGATCGAGCGCGAGGATGAGGGACGGGGTTCTGGGTCTGGTCCGCCGTATCGTCGTCCGGGGCGACCCGCGGCGTGGAGTCGCGGGGCGAGAAACAGGCCCGCGCGACCAGGCCCAGCATCGCCAGGAGCACGTAGAATTTGAGCGCGGGCGCGCCCAGCATGAACCCCGGCGACGCAGGGCCCGTGGGCTCGCCGACCAAGCTCATGAAGAGGCTCTGGGGAATCCAGGCGACCACGGCGGCCGCGATCAAGACGCCGAGAGCGACCGGCCTGCGCGTCGACTCGCGCGCGAGAACGGCGGCCGGCACGAGCAAGAGTGGGAGCGAAAAACCCCAGGTCACCGGCGAAACCAGCAGCATCCCGACCACCGCCAGGCTGAACACCAGATCGCGCTCGCGCCTGGTTCGAGCCCGCGCCGACGCCGCCACGACCAGAAGCGTCACGGCCGCGTCCGACACGAGCGTCCCCACTCGAGCCAGCGCGGGGCTGGGATACAAGGGGGCGATCGGCCCAATCTCGGAGACCGGGTCGAACAGTTTGTACCAGAAGCCGGCGAGCGCGATGTTGAAGCCGTAACTGCGAAACCGCGCCTGATCGGGCAAGACCACCCGCACATAATCGCGAAACGCCTCGAACCCCAAGATCCCGGCCGTCGCCAGGCTGACGATCGCCAGCACGGCCCCCGCCCACGCGATCGGCCGCAACCGCGAGCGGGCCGCGAACACCACCAGAAGAAAGGCCGGGAACAGCTTGATCGCGGCGGCCGCGCCGACCACCGCCCCCGCCAGGTTCTCACGCCCGCGCCGATCGAGGATCCAGACGACGACGACCAGCAAGACCAGAAGCAGCGTCAATTGCCCCTGGTAGACATTGCCATAAACGGGGTGGCAGTAGGCGAGCAGGGCGACGCAAACCAGCCCGGCCCTCCAGCCCAGCGCCAGCTCGCGAGCCAGAAGCCCGAGCGCGGCCGCGAAGGCGATCAGTGTCGCGCTGTTCCAGATCAGGACCGCGTCGGGATACGCGAGCCGCGCGAGCGGGAGCGCGAGCAAGACCGAAGAAGGGGGGTGGGCGTTGTATTCGATGGTCGGGTTGGGGTTCCCGGCCAAACCCAGATGGCGCGGGATCGACCGCGAGTGGGGCGAATAAACGGGCATTCCGACCACGAAATTGCGGGCCGAGCCCCAGTCTTGATAGAAGTCGTTGACCCGCCCGTCCGCCGGCCGCAGCGCGGCCAGCCAGATGGGACCGAGCCCGTTCCAGCCGACCGCGCCGACCACCAGCCAGAACACGATCGCCACACTCCGCGACGGACGCGGTTGGTCGGTCCGCGGGTGAGCGGCCGGCTCGCTGGGATCGCTCATGAAAAACACCCCCGACCTGAGACGCCACGATCAATCGAGGAAAGTCTAGGTCACGCCCAGCGGCGGTGGGGGGAAAACGCGACCCGGTCAGGGCAGAGGGACGTCGGTGAACTCGAAGGGGGTGTTCACGACGGCGCTCATGATGCGGTAATACCGCAGTTCGCGGGGGCGAACGCCCCTGGGATTGAGCAGCGTGATCGTGGCTCGACCGCGCTCGAGGTCGATCCCGGGCTGGAACCAGGGGATGATCTCGCCCTGGTCGTCGAAGATCTCGAGCTGAAGGTGGTTGGGGTCGAACCGGGAGGATCGGGTGTCGGGTTGGAGCATGAGCTGGGTTTGATCGGCCGAGGCGTCGGCGCCAAGCGCCCGGACCGAGAGCTCGATCGTGGTCTGGCGGGAATTGGCGACGGTGCGAACGTCGTGAATGGTGAGCTCGAGATCGGGGTTTTGAAAGGTCTTTCCGACCGCGCCGTCGAGCCTAACGACGATCGGGTCGGGCCTGCGCGACGAGACGGACAGGGGAATCGAGCCCTTCAGAGTCTTGATGGATCGACCGGCGAGGGCTGGCCGATGGAGATTGACCTGGAGCTGGAGCGTGGAGCCCGAGCTGATACCGAAGAAGCCGGCGTAATGCTCGCGGCTGTTCTGTTCGCCCGGGGGAGGGACGAGCGAGTTGCCCAGGTCGTCGACGGCCTCGATCGAGCGGGGAGGACCGCTCTGGACCAGCGAGAGCCGAGGCTCGGCCGCGACCACGAGCTGGGCGGTGAATTGCGAGCTGGCGACGGGATTGAGCACGGCCGGCTTGCGCTCGTCGGCCCGGCCCCCCGGCCGCCGCGCGGCGGGGTTGGGCAAGGTCGAGCCATACATGACGTCGCGCTGATAGTGCAGCCCCAGAAGGCTCACCCGAAACGGCCCATGGTCCGAATTGGGCGTGACCGCCCGCAAGACCCCGTCCGAGAGCGCGAAGACCGGCTCGCGCTGGGCCGCGTAACCGTGCATGTTGGGGTTGTATTGCAGGCCGGCGACGTCGCAGATTCGATCGACGGCTTGCCAGAAATCGAGCGGCCGCGGTTCGTGGAGCGTGACCTTCTCGAGCCGCCAACGGGGCGCGTTCTCGGGAAAAAGTGCGATCTTGAGGCCGGACTGGCTGGAAAGCGCGGCGACCACGTCGCGGATCGAGCGGTCCTCGAAATCGAGCCGCACCCGGGTCGCCCGCACCAGCATCTCGCCCTCGATCTTGCGGATCAGGCCGGCCGATCGGGTGCGGATTTCCGGGTCGCGGGCGTCGCGGCCGGCCTTGAGGGCGGCCAGGGCCTCGCCCCCCATCTTTTCCAGAGCGGCCGAGGCCGACTCGCGATCGGCATAGCGCTCGGACCCGAGCTGCTCGACCAGCCGCATGGCGGCGGGCTCGCCGCGAACAGCCGGGCGGGCGTCGTCGAGAGGGGCGGAAACCAACATCCCCAGGAGCAACGCGATTCGCACCTAGACCTCCCCGCACGCCGGCTCAAGGTATCTGATCGAGCGCCAACCAAAGTGCGCCTTCAAGGCAATCGATCATAGCCGACGCCGGCGCGAATTTCACGCGAGTTTCCCTAGAAAGCCGCCGCCCCGTTCCGCGCGTCCAGCCCAGACGGCCGTCCCCGCCGGGAACCAGCGCCGAGAATCTCGCGAACGGGATTCGAGGCGGCGACTGGTATTGGTCGATCGTATTGATATACTTAAAGTCAGACTCGAAACACGCCAGCGCGGCGGTTGGTCGCGGGAAAGCCCGAGCCGCCGGTCCAGGTCGGGAGGCAACCACGCCATGAGCGCACTGGGAAGAGCGAGCGCGAATGGAGCACGGGTTTTGACGATTGGGCTGTTTCTGGCGGCCGCACTCGGAGGCCCCGCGCGTGGCCAGGGCTTCGGCCCCGACCCGTTCCGCCCCCTGAACAACCAGTTCGACCCCTACGTCTACCCCATGGGCCCTGCCGGCCCCGGGGCCGGCCAAAGCGTCGGCGCGAACTCTTCGTTCAGGGGCGCCAACCAATTCCAGGATTACATGAACGAGCTCCAGGGGATCGGCCGCCAGCGGACCGAAAAATACGGCATCGGCATGCCCTATTACCGATCGTCGGTCGACCCCGAGTTCAGTCGCAGGCGCGGCCGGGACTATGAGCCCAACCGCCGAACCCAGCGCACCTTCGAAGAGACCCAGCAGCTCATCACCGACAAATACCTGGCATTCATGGCCGAAAGAGACCCCAAGAAACGGGCGACCCTGTTCCGCGATTACGAGGGAGCGCGACAACGGTCGCTGCGTTCGCTGTCGACCCGGCGGACCGGTCCCAGCAGCGTCGTGGAGCGAACCCAGGGTCTCGAGGACGACTTACGCCCGCTTGAAACCAAGAGGAGCGCGCGATCGGGCGCGGCCGCGGGCGCCCGCGAGCCTGCCGGCGAGAAACCCTCGTCCGAACCCCGAGCGACGCCAGGGAACCGTCCGGTTCCACCCCCGCCGCCATCGCTCCGGCAACGGTCAAGATCGGCCTCTCCCGGCACGGCCACCAGCCGCACCCCCAGCGCGACACTCGAGCGAGCCCGCGCCCTCGAGCACGATTCCGATCGACCCGCGGCCAAGGGCGCCAACCGCGCTCCACGCACCGGCTCGAGCCCGGGTTCCCCCCCTCCCTCGGCCGACTGAGCACGCACCCGCACAACGAGGGAAGCCCCCTGGGTTCTGAAACCGTCGTCGTCAGTCAAGGATCCTCGCCTTGAGCCCTTCCTGGCTCCTGACAGTCGCACTCTGCGTCGCGCTTTCCGCCTATGCCGCGCTCGCCCTCGCGATCATCGTGACAGCCCTGGTCGAGCGCCTACCAACGAAGGTTCTGACCCCGGCCGAGCCGGACGACCCGGAACGGCGGAGACTCGACCCTCCCGAGTCGGACGGCGGCTCGTTCCCATCACCTGATTTCAACCCCTACGCCTCGCCGGGGACGATTCCTTACGCGGAGACCCAGATTCGCGCGGCCTCAAGGCTCGCATTCTCGGAGCCTGGGCTGTTCAAGCCATTCATGGGTGGGATCTACAAGACGTATCATGTTCTGATGGTGTCTCGTTCTCGACGGATCCTCGCCATCGTCCGCTGGGGGACGACCGCGAGGATTCGGAACGAGAGGACGGCGCTCTATTCGGAGCTCGACGACGGGCGGTATCTCGTCACGAGCGACTGGTTTATTGGGGATAGAAATCCGGGATTCCAAGACGATCTCGTGTTCCCGCACGCATCGTTCGAACAGTTGGTCGATCGCCACGAAGCGCGGCTGGGCGCGTCCGGCCGGAACGTCAGGCTTCTCTCCGCGGAAGACCCGCTCTCGGAACACGAGGCCCTCCACGAGCGCAGGGCGCGGTTCCTCGTGGAGCGCGGCGAGGCGTACTGGGTGGATCCCGAGCAATCCGCGATCCGCTCGACGCTCAAGGGCGCGCTCAAGACCTACATCCGGACGCTCTCGCACAAACACGTCGACCAGAGCTTGAGCGGAGGGGCCTGGAGGAAATAGCCCGTTCTCCCCCCGCGGCCGCCGATCACGGACCCGAGGCGGTGGCTTTGGTTGAGGGGACGCACGTCCCCAAACCTCGGGCGTGAGACCGATTCGGACCCCGGCTTTCTCGAGCGCGGCGATCGAGTGTTCCACGAAAGATTCGGTGGCTCGTTGACGGTCGGGCGGGACGCATTACAATAGGGGCCGTTCGCGACCTCCCGTCTGGGACAAGACGGCTGGCCGCCGGCTCTTGGAGCCGGGGCTCGAGGTCGCGACGCGGACGAGGAAACCTTGATGGGCGGCGAGAACGTTCCGATTTTTCTCTTCGTCATCGTCGCCCTGCTGATCGCGGCGGGAATGCTGATCGGGAGCGCCGTCCTGGCGCCCCGCAAGACGACGGAAGTCAAAAACATGCCCTACGAGTCGGGCATGGACCCCATCGGCGACGCCCGCCAGCGATTCGACGTGCGATTCTATCTGGTCGCCATCGTGTTCTTGCTGTTCGACGTCGAGCTCTTGTTCCTGTATCCTTGGGCGGCCGCGCAGTGGAGCCAGGGCTCGACCATCCCGACCGCCGCGCCCGCCCGGGTGCCGGCCGAATTCCATGGGCTCGTCTTTGGCGAGATCATGATCTTCCTGGTGATTCTCGCCGCGGCGTTCGCGTACGCGTGGCGCAAAGGGGTCTTCGAATGGCGCTAGATTCCAAGGGACCGGGGCCGCTGATCCACGGGGGCTCTCAATTGAGCGTGAAGCCCGCGGGCATCCTCAAGCCGCCGGAAAACACCATCCTGACGACCATCGATTCGGTCGTGAACTGGTGCCGCAAGTACAGCCTGTGGCCGATGCCGTTCGCGACCGCGTGCTGCGGGATCGAGCTCATGGCGGTGGGCGCGAGCCGATTCGACATCGCCCGGTTCGGGGCCGAGGTCATGCGGTTCAGCCCCCGGCAATGCGACCTCTTGATCGTGGCCGGCCGTGTCGCGATGAAGATGATGCCCGTACTTCAGCGGATCTGGCTGCAGATGCCCGAGCCCAAGTGGTGCATCAGCATGGGCGCCTGCGCCTCGACCGGCGGCATCTTTGACACCTACGCGGTGGTGCAGGGGATCGACCGTTTCATCCCCGTCGACGTCTACATCCCCGGCTGCCCGCCCAGGCCCGAACAGATTCTACGGGCGCTCATGGACATCCAGGAAAAAATCCAGAAAGGGAGTTCGATCCAGGGGATGGGCCTGCCCGAATTGTTCGAGCGTGAACGAGAGCTCGTCCAAATCGAATCGGGGCCGTCGAGCCTGGCTCTGGAGCGCGAGCGCGGCGACGAGGACCGCTTCGGCTACCGGATCCCGGGCGGCCCGGGCCGGCTCGGCGATCGCGAGTCGCACTAGATCGCGGTGGGCGCACAGGCGGACTCCAAGACTCAGAACGTCCACGGACCAGCATCGTCGATGAACAACTCCACGACCGACCCCGCGACCGATCACGAAGCCACCCTGCGTACCCTGGCCCAGACCCTGGGCGAGGGGGCGTTCACGACGTCGCGGTTTCGCGCGAATCTGCGACTACACACCTCGCCGGCGAAACTGCTGGATCTGCTCCGGACGCTCCGCGACCAGTGCGGGTTCAACCTCCTCTCCGAAGTCGGCGGGGTCGATTATCTGGGCTATCCCGGCCGCACCGGGGCGCGGTTCGAGGTGCACCATGTGCTGCGGAATCTCGAGACGTCCGAGCTCGTGATCGTGAAGACGGGGGTCGACGATCCCGATCCCACGCTGCCGTCGGCGACGCCGCTTTGGCCGGGCGCGAACTGGATGGAGCGTGAGGTCTTCGACATGTTCGGCATCCGATTCTCGGACCATCCCGATTTGCGGCGGATCTTGATGCCCCCGGAATTCGCCGCCTATCCGCTGCGCAAGGACTACCCCCTCCGCGGCCGCGGCGAACGACACAATTTCCCCAGGCTGATGCGCGGCGATTCCTGATCGCCGCCCGTTTTGTCACGAAGAGGATCCACGACCCGATGGCGACCGAAGTGCTCGACGAACCCGAGCTGGAACACGAAGCTCGGGAAGCGACCTGGACGCTGAATTTTGGACCGCAGCATCCCGCCACGCACACCACGTTGCGGCTCATTCTCGAGCTCGACGGCGAGCGGATCGTGAAGGCGACGCCCGACATCGGCTATTTGCATTCGGGCTTTGAAAAGCTGGGCGAGCATCTCAATTTCAATCAGTACGTGACGATTGTCGACCGCAAGAATTACATCAGCCCGCCGATGAACGAGGTCGCGTGGCACCACGCGGTCGAGACCCTGCTGGGGGTCGACCTCACGCCGCGCTGTCAGTACATCCGGGTGATCATCGGCGAGCTGGCGCGGATCAGCGACCACTTGCTCTGCACCGGCGCGGCGGCGCTCGACCTGGGGGCGTTCACGGCGTTCTTGTTCGCGTTCAATTTGCGCGAGCAGATTTATGATGTTTATGAAGAGATGTCGGGCTATCGATTCCACCCCGGCTACACGCGGGTGGGGGGCGTGCTGTACGACTTCAACGATCGGGTCATCGAGCGGATCCGCGGGGTGACGAAGAGCTTCACGAGCGTTTACGCCGACATGGAGAAGCTGCTCTTCAAGAACCGCATTTTCCTGGACCGGCTGCGGGGTGTGGGGGTGCTGTCGAAGGCCGACGCGATCGCTCATTCGTGCACCGGCCCGATCGCCCGCGCCAGCGGCGTGACGTACGACCTCCGGAAGGATCAACCGTATCTCGCCTATCCCGAGTTCGATTTCGAGGTGCCTTACACCACGGAGGGCGATTCGTGGGCGCGGTTCGCCGTCCGCATGGAAGAGATGCGGCAGAGCTGCCGGATCCTGGAGCAGGCGCTCGCGAAGCTGCCGTCGGGACCGGTGAACGCCCCGATCGCCGAGAAGTTCCCGATGCCGGACAAGGCGACCACGTACAACAGCATGGAGGGGCTGATCCAGCATTTCGAGTTGATCATGCCCAACCGCGGGATCGAGACTCCGCGCGACGAGGTCTACGCCGCGATCGAGAGCCCCAACGGCGAGCTGGGGTATTACCTGGTCTCGGACGGCTCGCAGACGGCCTGGCGGGTGCGGACCCGGCCGCCGTCGTTCGTCCATTTTTCGGTGTTTCCCAAGGTCATCCAGAACCACCTGCTGGCGGACGTCGTGGCCGTCCTGGGGAGTCTGAGCATCATCGCGGCCGAGCTCGATCGCTAGCACGGGCCGGGGACAAGGCGCGCTCATGGTTTCCGCGCGGCGGAAGAGGAGACGAGAGGACCGATGGTAGACGAGTCGACGACGGCGGTTTCGCGGACCCCGATCCTGGGCGCAGCGCTGAGGGCGAAGATCCTCGAGCTCACGCCGCGATACCCCAGCAAGCGGGCCGTGACCCTGCCCGCGCTCCATCTGGTGCACGATCACCTGCGCTGCGTGCCGCTCGCGGCAATGGCCGAGATCGCCGAGATCCTCGAGATCACGCCCGCCGAGGTCCACGACACGATGAGCTTCTACGGCTTTTTCCCCCAGGCGCCGATCGGCGACGTCAGGGTCTGGATTTGCCGCTCGCTTTCGTGCATGCTCCGCGGGGGAGACGAGCTGCTCGAGCACGCGTGCCGCCATTTGCGGCTCGAGCCGGGCCAGACGACTCCCGACGGCGCGATCACGCTCGAGTTCGCCGAATGCCTGGGCGTGTGCGATTTCGCCCCCGCCGCCGTGGCCGACGACGGCCGCGTTTTCGGACCGCTGGACGAACAAAAGGTCGAAGAGATGCTCGCCGAGCTCAAGCGGGGCCGCAAGCCCCCAGGTTGAGCCTCCGCGAGCGTCCTGGATCCCAACCACCCCTTGGCCGGAGAGTGCAGGAACGTGGCTGCCTTTGAACCCGTACTCAGTCGCAACTGGTCCGTCCCCGACGGCCACACGCTCAAGGTCTACGAGTCGCGCGGGGGCTACGAAGCCGCCAAGAAGGCGCTCGCCTCCGACCCCGACTCGATCATCGCGGTCGTCAAGGAATCCGAGCTCCGCGGCCGCGGCGGGGCGGGCTTTCCCTGCGGGCTCAAGTGGACGTTCCTTCCGAAGGGTCGGAAGGAGACGCTCATGTGCATCAACGCCGACGAGAGCGAGCC
>DAIDHE010000112.1 GCA_027459775.1 Planctomycetales bacterium
ATGGCAGCCGCTGGCGGGGGGATGGCAGCCGCTGGCGGGGGGATGGCAGCCGCTGGCGGGGGGATAGTCGCGGCGGCCGGCGCGGCCGGCGCGGCGGGTCCCAGGCCCGGCCGAGAGAATTCTCTTCCTGGCTCCAACGTGCGCAAATAGCGCGCCAGCGCCCACGATTCCTCGAGGGTCACGATGCCCCGGAACGACGGCATGACCGCGCCGCGGCCTTCGAGAATCACCCTCGACCGATACTCCTCGGGCCTTGTCGCCTGCCAGACGTGATTGGTGAAATCGGGCACGTCGGGGATGTCCCAGACGCCTCGTCCGTCGACTCCGTGGCAGCGGATGCAGAGCCGGTTGAAGGTGTTCATGGCAACCCTGCGCTCTTGCTCGGGGCTACGCACCCAGTACCAGTCGCCTCCCAGGTCGGAGTTCATGATGTCGCCGGGCCCGACTGCGTGGGATGGGCCGTGGGTGTGGCCGCGGCAGATGATATGGGGCCACGTCTTGCCGCACTCACAGCCCGCGCTGGCGGCTCGAGGCCAAGCCGCCGCCAGGATGGCCGCGCCACCGACAATCGCGCACCACCACCCATTCCTGGATATGAAACGTCTTCGGCGGTCGTCTGAGCTCATGACTCCTCCTGCTCGAGATGATCGCCATCGTTCCTTTGTGGCGATCGAGGTGATTCCGAGACGAGGCGCTCGCGTTGGGCGCAATGGTCGGAATCCAGATCATTTCATCGGAAGAAGCCGCCTCGATTCGTGAGTCCGGATTCCCGTGCAACCAGCACGGGCTCAATCGTCCTGGCATGAAGTTCTCGTTTTTTTCCCCGCGCACGTCCTCGATCGAGTCAATCGGCGGGCGGCTGTGAGCTGCGGAGATAGGCGAAGAGATCGCGCGCCTGTTGATCGTTCAGATCGTTGAGCAATCCCTCGGGCATGAGCGACCTGGGGCTTGGGTGCAGATCCTCGATCTGTGAGCGTTCGAGAGTTGTCTCCTTGCCGTCCTCGCCACGGAGCACGACGGAGTTCTTGTCTTCCTTGACCACGACGCCGGTCGTGATCTGACCGTCGAAAGTTGCGACGATCGATGCGACGAAACCTTGACGAACATCGGCGGTGGGGTCGACGATATGGAGCAAGAGATTGTCGAGGTCTTCGCGGCGATAGGTGGTGAGATCCGGTCCAACCCGCCCTCCGTTCCCGAAGAGGGTATGGCAGCGGAGGCATCGCTGATCGAAGATTGCCTTGCCGTTCTTGGCGACGCCCGCGCCGGCGCGGACCACCGCGGCGAGCTGATCGATGCGCGCGCGGAGCTCAGGCGTGGACGCCATCTTGACTGGGCCGGCCGGGGTAGTCGGGGCCGGAGTGGCCGAGACTGGACCGGGTGCCGGGGCGGACGAGACCGGACCGGGCGCCGGGGCGGACGAGACCGGCCGGGAGTTTGGCGGCGTGACCTTCTCGACGGGCTCGAGCGTGCGGACATAGCGGGCAAGCGCCCAGGCTTCTGGCAGGGTGACCTGGCCCCGGAACGAGGGCATGATCGCTCCCCGCCCCTCAAGGATGACCCGAGAGCGGTAATCCTCGGGGCGCGTTGCCTGCCAGACGTGGTTCGTGAAATCGGGAATGTCCGAGATGTCCCAGGCGCCTCGGCCGTCGACGCCATGGCAGCGGATGCAGAGCTTGTTGAAGATATTCATTGCGGTTTTGTGTTCTTGCTCGGGGCTCTCCATCTGGAACGACGCGCCCCCCAACACCGCGTTCATGCCGTCGCCGGGCTCGGTCGCCGGGGACGGGATATGGACGTGACCGCGGCAGAGGAGATGGGGCCAGGGCTTGCCGCACTCGCAGCCCGCGCTGGCGAGGCTTGGCCAGGCGGTCGCCGCCAGCATGACCGTTCCTCCGACGATCGCACACCACCATTCCCTTGCGGAGACAAGACGCCTTCGGCGGTCGTCTGACTGCATGATTCCTCCTGATCGGTCTCTTCGCCATCGCTTCCTGGCGGCGAATCAGGCATTCCCGACCGAGGCGCGATTGCGCCCGATGGCCGGAATCCTGACAACATCATCGGAAAATACCGACTTGGTGCGTGAGGTTGAGTTTCTCGGTCCTCGAGGTCGATTGGCTGGCCGTTTCCGAGATCGCGGCGAACCCGAGCAGGATCCGCCGGCTTGGTGAGCGATCCGTTCTCCAGTAGCTTGGACGGGCTGGATGACTGGAGCTTTGTTTCATTTCGGAGTCGAACCCCATGAAGCCTTGCGTGCATCGACGTCGCGGATTGGCGGCTGTTATCAGCGTGCTCGGGTGTTGCTGGTTTTTCGCCCATGCAGCCGCGGGGGCGGAGACTTCGGCCCCACCCAACGTGGTGCTCTTGATCGCCGACGACATGGCGTATACCGATTACGGTTTCATGGGTCATCCAACGATTCGCACGCCGCGGCTGGACCGGCTGGCGCGGGAGAGCCTGACCTACCGCCGCGGCTACGCGACCTCCTCGCTCTGCTCGCCCAGCCTCGCCAGCATCCTGACCGGGCTCTATCCCCACCAGCACAAGATCACCAGCAACGACCCGCCCCTGCCGCCGGGCGTCGCCGCGCGCGACGCCGAACGAAATCCCGCCTTCCTGGCCGCTCGGCAAGCGATGATCGGCGGCTTTGACTCGGCCCCGACGCTGCCGCGGATGCTCGCCGAACGGGGTTATCTGAGCTTCGAGGCCGGCAAATGGTGGGGCGGCTCGTACCAGCGCGGGGGGTTCACCCACGGCATGACCTCCGGAGACCCCGCCAAGGGAGGCCGGCACGGCGACCTCGGGCTCGCGATCGGCCGCAAGACCATGAAACCCATCTTCGATTTCATCGACCACGCCCAGGAACAGAAAAAGCCCTTCCTGGTCTGGTACGCGCCCATGATGCCCCATTCGCCCCATAACCCGCCCGAGCGCTTTTTAGCCCTCTACCGCGCGAAGGCGCCCTCGCTCGAAATCGCCAAATACTGGGCTATGTGCACATGGTTTGATGAAACATGTGGTCAATTGCTCGATTTTTTGGATGAGCGCAAGCTCGCGAGCGACACCCTGGTGGTCTTCCTGGCCGACAACGGCTGGATCCAGGATCCCGCCGCCGATCGCTACGCCCCCCGGTCCAAGCAGTCGCCCTACGAAGGCGGCCTGCGAACCCCGATCCTGCTCCGCCGGCCGGGAACGATCGCCGCCCGATCGAGCGCCATCCCGGTCAGCGAGATCGACATCGCCCCCACGGTCCTCGACCATGTCGGGCTCGCCCGCGACCCCCGGATGACAGGCGTGAATTTGCTCGACGAACGCGCCGTGATGAGTCGCAAGACGATCTTCGGCGAAATCTTCACGCATAACGCCGTCGACATTTCCGACCCGGCCTCGAGCCTGCGATTCCGCTGGGCCGCCGCCGGCGACTGGAAGCTGATCGTCCCCCATCGCCCGCATGAAACCGGGCCGATCGAGCTCTACAACCTGAAAACCGACCCCGGAGAGACGACGAACCTGGCCGCCGAACAAGCAAGCCGGGCGAGCGCGCTCCATCGCGCGCTCGACGACTGGTGGCCCCTGCCAGGGCGCTGACGGAACCTCGGTCGCGGCGAACCACGGTCGACGCCCCTGGCCAATCCCCCTGACGCAATCCGCGCAGAGCGGGCAAGAGAGATAGGATTCTCACGTCTCGATTAGTCGCTGTCTTGGGCGGCGGAATCAAGCGGGCGAGGCGCCCGTCGGGCTGGCGGCGTCGGTTTCGAGGGTGGTCGCGACGGCCTCGATGGTGGAGGGGGCGTTGCCCTCGAGGCGATTGTTCACGAAGACGAACGCGGGCCGCTGCTCGGCCAGGGAGCGGCGGCCGATCGCGACCAGGGCGGCTCGGGCGGCGGGATCGGGGGCCTGGACGGTCTCGTAGGGCTCGAATCGCGCAACCGCTTGCTCATAGGTTCGACCTTTGCTGAGCAGGGCGCGCACGACCGTGAAATCGGCCGTGAACGCGCGGTCGTCCGTGATCTGGACGCCCAGCTCGGGCATCCGGGTCCAGGCGCTCAGGACGTGGGCGACGCCGTTGCGGGCGAGGACCGCATAATAGGGCTCGTCCAGAAAGTCTGGGTTGCGAATCTCGACCGCCAGGCGGATCCCACCTGGCAGGGCGGTCAGGAATTCGTCCAGACGGCTGGAGAACGCGGCCCCGTAGGCGAAGATCGACCGAGCGAACGCGCCGAACTCGAGGATCACGACCGCGACCCGGTCTTGATAGGGCGCGAGCAGGTCCAGGAATCCGCGCATGAACCGGCCGGGATCGAGAAACGACGCGTTGGCGGTGTCGCCGCGAGCGCCGTAGCGGGGGTGGCTGGGCCAGTGCGCGACGGTGATTTCCTCCGGGGCCTTGAGCGCGACCTGAAGCGTCGCCGGCGATTCGCCGAAGAGCCGTTTCCAGTAGTCCGCGCTGGGGAATTGATAAAAGCTGAAGTCGCCGCAGACGGTGGGGAACGTCAGGGCGTATTCGCTCAGGCACTCGGTATCGAAGCGCTTGCGCGAGAATCGACCGCGCGTGAGGTAGCGCTCGGTCGAGTAGATCGAGCCCAGCCAGCCGGGATACTTCCAGGAGCTGGTCCCGAACCAGAGCCCTTGCCGGGCGAGCGCGTGCAGCCGGTGCCCGAGCCGGGCCGCCTGCGGGGGCCGGTCCAGCTCGGGGAAGAGCGGCATGGGCATGGTTCGGGCCCTCGGGCGGAGCGACTCAGAGCATCGGGAGCTCGAGCTTTTCCTCGCTCGCGATCCGGCGGAGCTTGTCCTGGGCGCGGGATTCGATCTGGCGGACCCGCTCCTTGGTGATCCCCAGCTCGCGGCCGAGCTGCTCGAGCGTCTGCTCGGTCGCG
>DAIDHE010000114.1 GCA_027459775.1 Planctomycetales bacterium
GCTCGAGCCCCCGCACCCGCTCGATATAGCCCGCGCAGTCGATCTTGCTCCGCAGCCCCGCCTCGTTCAACCCCTCGAGCAAGAACCGATAGTGCCGCCACTGCGCGCTGGGAGAGTCGGCCGTGAGCCCGAACACCGTAACGACCGGCAGCCCCAGGGCGTTCCCCAGCTCGATCGCCAGATTGAGGGCGGCGTTGTCGCGCCCGCGCTGGGAGCGCTGCATCCAGTACACGACGCAACGACCCTCGGGATCGGGCCGCCCCGGGCACGCAACCCGAACCCTCGCATGCGGTTCAAGCAACCGATCAAGCGAATCCACCACGCGCCTCCCCGGGCCGGCCGCGGCCCCAAGCGCCCCGTCTCGTCGACTCACGGACTCGTTGTGGGCGCTGGCTGGGCGAGAATCAAGACCCCAGCGGTTGAACGATCGGACGGCTCGGACCATACTAGCATGTCGTGCGGGCGGGTCGATCGCGGGATCGATCTCGCCGCGCCCCTACTTAGAGACGCCCCGCCCGATCGCTCCCGCCGCGCATTCCCTCATTTTGGGTTGGTTCTGATGTCACAATCACGAGTGGGCCTCTGGCTGATCGGCGCTTATGGCGGCGTCGGCGCCACCATCACCCTGGGCCTCCGCGCGATGGCCCGCGGCCTGGTCGATCAGACCGGGCTGGTTTCCGCGCTGCCGCTTTTCGACGGGCTCAGCCTGCCCGAGCCCGGCGACATCGTGGTCGGCGGCCATGAAATCCGCTCCACCAGCTTCGAGGCCGCAGCGCAGGAGTTCCGCCAGAATTCCGGCGTGTTCGAGGTGGGCTGGATCGACGCCTGCCGTCCCGATCTGGCCGCGGCCGCCGCTCGGGTCCAACCCGGCACCTTGCTCGGGGCCGGGCCCGCCATCCAGAAACTGGGCTCGTGGGTCGGCGACGACGACGAGACCAATCCCCGCCACATCATCGACCGCCTGGGCGCGGACCTCGACGAATTCGCACGCGAGAATGCGATCCGGCACCTGATCGTGCTCAACGTCGCCAGCACCGAGCCCCCGTTCCCCGCGAACCCCGCGCATGACACGTGGACGGCTCTCGATCGCGCGCTCAGGGCCGGCAAGGGATCGATCCTGCCCACAAGCTCGCTTTACGCCGCGGCCGCGCTCGAGCGTGGGCACACGTATCTGAATTTCACTCCCAGCCTGGGCGCATCGATCCCCGCCCTGGCGGAACTGGCGGAATCGACGGGCGCGCTTCACGGCGGCAAGGACGGCAAGACGGGTGAGACGCTGATGAAGACGGTGCTCGCCCCCATGTTCTCCCAGCGCAATCTGCGGGTGCTGAGCTGGGTGGGCCACAACATCTTCGGCAATCGCGACGGACTGGTGCTCGACGACCCGGCCAATAAGAGCTCGAAGGTCGAGACCAAGGACAAGGTCGTGACGGGCGTGCTGGGCTACAAGCCGGCGTCGGTGGTCTCGATCGAGTACGTGCCCGACATGGGCGACTGGAAGACCGCCTGGGATCACATCCATTTCCGCGGGTTTTTGGGGACGAAGATGACCCTCCAGTTCATCTGGCAGGGCTGCGACAGCTTGCTCGCCGCCCCGCTCGCCATCGACCTGGCGCGGCTGGCGGACCTGGAAAAGCAGCGCGGGGGCCGCGGGCTGATGCGCCATCTGGCGTCGTTTTTCAAGAGCCCCGAAGGCGTCGCCGAGCACGATTATTTCAAGCAGTTCCAGATGCTGGTCGACCACGTCGAATCGGGACGACCGCGAGACGCCGCCGCGGCGGCCGGCAAGCCCCCTCGCCCGTCACTCGACCCGCGCGATTGACCACCCCTCGGGACCACCCCCAGGAAGAGACCTCGATCATGCGCCTTGCCTTCAGCTCCAATGCCTATTTGCGCCATCCCTTTGACCAGGCGGCCGCCCGCATCGCCGCCCTCGGCTACGACGGGCTCGAGCTCATGGCCGACGTCCCGCACGCCTGGCCGGCCCACCTGCTGAAAGAGCAAAAACAGGCCATTCGCGAGGCGATGGCACGATCGGGCCTGGCCTTTTCCAACGTCAACGCCTTCATGATGAACGCCGTCAGCGATCACCGCCAGCCCTACTGGCACCCCTCGTTCATCGAGCCCGATCACGCCTATCGCCAGGTGCGGATCGACCATACGAAACGGGCGCTCGATCTGTGCGCTGAGCTGGGAGCGCCCCATATCACGACCGAGCCCGGCGGACCGCTCGCGCCGGGCCAGTCGCGGGCCCAGGCGATCGATCTTTTCGTCGAGGTTTTGAAACCTCTCGCCGACCACGCCCACCACCGCGGCGTCCTGCTCTTGATCGAGCCCGAGCCCGGGCTCTTGCTCGAGACCACCGACCAATACCTCGAGGTCGCCGAACGGCTCTCCGCCCCTTCGATCGGGCTCAATTTCGACGTCGGACACGCATTTTGCGTGAGCGAGGATTTGCCCCGAGCCATCGCCAAGATGAGCTCTCACACCCGGCATTATCACCTGGAAGACATTGCCTCCACCCGCGTGCACCATCACCTCGTGCCCGGCACCGGCGCGATCGATTTTGCCCAGGTGGTCGCGGCGATCAAGGCGACGGGCTACGACGGCTGGCTCACCGTCGAGCTCTATCCCTTTGTGGAGGATCCCGACCTGGCCGCCAAGCAGGCGCTCGAATTGCTGCGACCCTTGATCGGGCATAAGTCGTGACCGCGGGCGGCCGGCGCGGGCTGCTCGCCTGGTTCGAGCTCGTGCGCCTGCCGGGCGTGATCACGGCCGCCGCCGACAGCCTTTCGGGCTATGTGCTCCTGCAGGGGTATTGGCACTCCTACTCGTGGGTAAGCGTGATCCCGCTAGCCGCCGCGTCGATGATCCTGTACGCCGCGGGCATGGCTCTGAACGACGTCGCCGACCACGCGATCGACACGGCCGAGCGCCCGGGCCGGCCTATACCCTCGGGACGCGTGCGGCTTTCGCACGCGGCCTTGTTGGCGGCGCTTGGCCTGGTGATCGGACCAGGCATA
>DAIDHE010000115.1 GCA_027459775.1 Planctomycetales bacterium
GAGCCGATTGGGATTGATCGTCCCGTCCTTGTCGAGCGCGTAGCAGACCTTGACGTCGAAGCCCAGATGCTCGTGGAGCATCCGCGCCAGCATCGGCATCGATTCCTCGCCCCGGTACTCTTCATCCCCCGTCACGAAGACGACCTTGGGCGTGTGCGACGGCGGCCGCGCGGCCGGCTCGGAACCCCGCGCCGCCGCAGTCAACACGATCCCCAGCACGCCCACCATCCCCACCGTCCCGCACAGACCCCGCCACGTCGCATCCATATCGATCCCCCCACGAGGCCGACCGAGTCGTCCCCATTTGTCTATTTTACCCAAACTATCACAATGATCAAGGCGTCTCTCTGGAACCGCGACGGCGACGGCGACGGCAGGCCTGGATCCCCTCGCTGCTCTCAAAATGTGTAGCGCTTGGGATTGTGGTCGAGGGCCTGAGCTCGAGCGCCTCGGCTGTCACCGGGTCTCGGCCCAGTAGACCACGCCGGAAGCCTGGTCGTCGAGCGACGGCCCCTTCCAGACCGCCAAGGTCCGATTCAGGGGCTCATGGCGCGCGGGCCATGGAGACAATCCGGCTGGGTCGAGACCACCCCCTTTCGCCGCAGGACTTCGTGTGAGAAACTGCCGGATGGGTCGTGCATCCCTCCCAGAATCTTATCCCGCCGAGGACTGACTCATGACGACCAACGAGACGGAATCGCGTGGTAGAACGCGTCGCGAGGTTGTGAAGCACGCTCTCGCGGCGGTCGCGTTCCCGACGATCGTGCCAGCGCGGGTCCTGGGCCGATCGGGAGTGGCGCCAAGTGCGAAGATCACCCTGGGCGTGATCGGCATCGGGCCCAGGTGCACCTATGATCTTAAGAGCATGCTTGCCCAGCATGACGTGCAGTGCGTGGCGATTTGCGACGTCCAGAAGAGTCGACGCGAGGCTGGCAAGAAGCTGGTCGACGCGCACTACGGCAACGAGGATTGCGTCCTCCTCCGCGATTATCGCGAGCTGCTGGCCCGGCCCGACATCGACGCGGTCTTGATCGCCACGGGCGACCGCTGGCACGCGCCGGCCTCGATCGCGGCGGCGCTGGCGGGCAAGGACGTTTACAGCGAAAAGCCGTGCGGGCTGACAATCGCCAATTGCCAGGAACTGGCGGACACCATGAATCGGACCAAAAGGGTGTTCCAGGCCGGCACCCAACGGCGCAGCGTGCCCAATTTCCAGCTCGCCGTCGAGTTGGCGCACAGCGGGAAGCTGGGGAAGCTGCACACCCTTTTTGCCTCGGTCTACATCCCCGAGCTGCGCAACGACTGGCTCCCGGGCGAGCCCACGCCGGCGAAGGACGTGGTGGACTGGAACCTGTGGCTGGGGCCGGCCCCCTGGCGGCCTTACAACCATGCTTATGTGAATGGCGGTTGGCGGGGGTATTACGACTTCGACTCGGGCGCTCGGTTGCTCGATTGGGGGGCGCACACCGTCGACCTTTGCCAGTGGGCCAACAAGGCCGACGACACGATGCCGCTCGAGTACGAGCCGGGGCCCATGAAGATCACGGCCCGCTATGCCAACGGTGTGAAGCTGGTGCTGGATTTCCTCAAGACGCCGTTCGGCGATCGGCCGGGCTGGTTCAACCATCTGGGCACGTGCCCGGTGCGGTTCGTGGGGTCGGAGGGCTGGGTTGAGACGGGCGACAGCGGTGGGATCGAGGTTCATCCGCCCGCGCTCAAGGAAGAGATCAAATCGCTCTCGGCCAAGCCGCCCACGGTCGGTCTGGACGTCTCGGCTCACGCCCGGAACTTCTTTGACTGCATCAAGTCGCGGGGCCGGACCGCGGCCAATCCGGACGTCATGAGGCACTCGCACATCGCCTGCCACGCGGCGGCGTTGTCGTGGATTCTCAAGCGCAAGCTGACGATCGACCCGGCTCATGAGAAGTTCATCGACGACGACGAGGCCAACGGCTTGCGGTCGCGACCGGCCCGGACGTTTTAGAGGCTCATTCGGCTCTGACCGCGGGCTTTCGGGTTTGTGCGCGCTGCGCTCAACGGCGGCGCGCGAACCCGCGACCGCGGCGGCGAGTCACCGGGTGGGTTTGACCGGCCTGGGAAGAGCGGCCCGATTCATCCAGGCGGCATCGCCGTAAACGCCTGCCTTCGAGTAATCGAACGGAACGAAGCCGATCTTGGCGGCCGGCGAATCCGGCTTCAGGCGGAAATCGTACCGAGCTGGGTCGACGAAGCGGGGGTCGGCCACCAGTGAGCCCTGATCCCGGCCTTTCGCCTGCCATTGCTGGAGGTTGATCCTGGGTTCCTTGGCCAGAGCCGCGATCGTGGCGTCGACGTCCTCGCCTTGCCAGCGGAGACTGACAGGGGCGAAGTCGGCGGAGCGGTCGGTCGCGTTCCAGAACAGGTTCTTTTCCAGGAGGGTGTGGGCCTTGTCAAAGGGTCCGCTGTAAAGTCCCCCCTGGGTCCAGAACAGGATGTTGTTCGAAAAAGTGAACGACCGATGGGGCTCGGGACGGGTCAATTGCACCTGCCATTGCAGGCCGTAGGCGAAGATGTTGTTGCTGATCACGTTGTCCCGGCCGTAGTGCTGGTGGAAGCCCCCGGTCTTGGTGTTGTAGACCAGGTTATTCCGCATGGTGAGGCCGGTGCTGCCTTCGTCGGTATAGAGACCCCAGCCTCCGTACGTGGTCGAGTAGACGTCATGGACGACGTTGCCGGAGATCGTGGTCCCCTCGGACGGCCCGAGGGAATAGAATCCAGCCATATCGCTGAGCACACCCTGGCCCAGATGATGGATGTGGTTGAATTCGATCCGGTTGTTCTTCGCGCGGTTGGCCGAGTAGCCCCAGGTCCAGCCGGTGGAGATCCCTGTATAGTAATGGTCGGCGATCTCGTTGTGCGAGATTGTGTTGTCGCCGCTCTGTCCCACCAGGACCGCCGCCGCGTCGGGGAAGATCCGGCCGCCGCCGCGAATGATATTGTTGTCGATTGTCACTCGGCCGGTGGGGGCCAGCGACTCGGTGGCGCCGCGTGTTTCCCCGATTCGCACGCCCCCGGCCCCGAGATCCTCGATCAGGTTATGCTCCAGGCGAACGCTCTGGCAGCCGCGCCGAATCCAGATCCCATGGCGACCCACATGAGAGATCTCGCAGTGAGAGACGAGAATGTCACGCGCGCCGTCAACCATGACGGCGGCGTCCACGTTGCTCGCCGCCTGGGAGGGATTCACACCGCCCGCGGGGGTCAACCACTGGCCGTGCTGGAAGGAAAGGCCCTTGAACTGGATGTTCTCCACGAATCGCCCCGACTCGGGCTGGCCCTCCAGGACCACGAGTACATCGAGCCGCGGAGCGAAGACATCGGTTCCGGCCGGATCCTGGCCGGGCAACGGCATGTAGAAGAGCGTTCCCTCACGATCCAGGAACCACTCGCCGGGGGCATCCAGGGCGGCCTTGAAATTCTCGATATGGAACAGGCCGCCTTCCCTCCAGGGATTCCAGGGCGCCCATTTCGTCCCCTCCTCGAACAGGGAATCGGAAGCGACGTCCAGCGAGCCGAGAAAGCGCCTGGTCGCGTCCCAACCGTGGTATACAACCACGTTAACATCCTTTGATTGGTCGGGGGTCAGGCCTGCCAAGGGAGCGAGAACGCCGGGGGCCGTGGTGATTCGGTGAACGACCTTCCCCTGAAGGGCGGCGGTCTCCGACACCCCCTTCATGGTATGAAAGGATCGTTTGAGGTTCGCCTTGATGCCGGCGGCCGAGGTTCGAACGTCCAACCAGGGATCGAGGGCGGAATTGGGCTGGCGGGCGCGGACCGCGCGATGGTCGTTGACGAACAATTGCTCGAAATACCACTTACCGTCCACGACGTCGGGGATTCGCACCCGCCAGAGCCCGTCGGGGCCGGCCTTGAACCCTGTGATCGCCCGCCCCCCCGAGAAGACCGGCCGCTCGCCCGGCAACGCCTCGTAGACCACGGGAAACGCCGGCGTCCCGCTATCGGCTTCGGTGAAGGTCGCCGGCTTCGTCAGAAAATAACTTCCGCCGCTGATCCGCACATGGACCGCGTCCGACAGCGGCCGCTTCGCCTTCAGGGCGCGCACCGCGTCCCGTGCGCCGGCCAGCGACGCCTTGGGCCCGTCGCTACGGGCGGAATTCGGCGCGGCGAGCCTGCCGGACCAGGCGTCGTCCCCCTTGGTGCTCACATAAAAATTCGAGGACGCATCAGCCAAGGTCGCGGCGGGTGCGCCCATCGGGAGCAGGAGCGGGAAAAAGGATAAGGCCATCAAGACGGCGTTCGGGATGCGGTGGATTCGACTCATGGTTGGACCTCCTCTCGACGTCAACGCGAATCGGTCGCTCTTGTCGGTTGCGAAAGGGCGATTCTTCCGCGCGGCCCAGGGCGGCCGGCTCATCGGTCTCGCGACAGTCGCCCCCCGTCAGCTCGTGATGCCCTTGGTGAGCTGCATGAACGCCGTCTCGAGGTTGATCTCGTCTTCCTTGAAGAGCGTCAGCTCGTAACCCTGCCCGATCAGGAGGTTGGCGAGCATGCTGAACTGATTCACCCCCTCGTTGAGCTTGACCAGCAGGACGCCGTTGTTGTCCTGGACGCTCTGGACCTCGGGCTGGCGTTCGAGCAGGTTGGCGGCGTCGGTCGTGCGGCCGGCGACGGCGATGTTGAGGACGACTTCAGCGCGGACCTGCTTCATGACCTCGGAGACCTCGCCGTTCACGAACAGCACACCCTGCTCGATGATGCCGATCTTGTTGCAGATGTCGGCGAGCTCGGGGAGGATGTGGCTCGAGACCAGGATGGTCTTGCCCATTTTGCGCAGCTCCTTGAGCAGTCCGCGCATCTCGATGCGGGCGCGGGGGTCGAGCCCGGAGGCCGGCTCGTCGAGCAACAGAACCTGCGGGTCGTGGAGCAAGGTCCGGGCCAGGCCCAGCCTTTGCGTCATGCCGCGGGACAGGCTGGTGACGAGGGCGTCGCGCTTGTAGGTCAGGTCGACGAGCTCGAGGACTTCTTCGCAGATTTTCCGCCTGGCCGGCCCCTTGATGCGATAGGCCGACGCGAAAAATTCCAGATATTCGATCACCTTCATGTCATCATAGACGCCAAAGAAATCAGGCATGTAGCCGATGATGCGGCGGATGTCCTTGGCGCCGGTGTAGATCGAATAGCCGCAGACCGAGGCCTCGCCCCAGGTGGGGTTGAGAAGCGTGGCCAGGATCCGCATGGTCGTGGTCTTGCCCGCCCCGTTGGGGCCGATGAAGCCGTACACGTCGCCTTGATTCAGGGTGAGATTGAGGCGGTTGAGCGCGTACAGCTTGCCATACATCTTGGTGAGATCGTGGGTCTCGATCATGGAGGCGTCTCTCGCACGGAAAATGGGGAATGAATCGGGATCTCGCCGGGCGCGTCAGGTTCGGGGGGGGCCCTGCGCGGGCTCACGGTTGCGTTCGCCGCAGGGGCAACACGACGCGCAGCACGGTGACTTGATTCGTCCTGGGGTCGCTCGAACCCCCCTCGAGCACGACTCGCGAGCCGGCCCGCTTGATCCGCGCGGCCAGCATGGGCCGCGACAGCGCAAGCTGGCCGGTCAGATCGAGGTCGTGCAAGACGTCGTTGGTGAGGAGCGACACGCCCGAGGACGTGGTCTCGCTGTCGTGAAACATGGCCGCCATGAGCAGGTCGCCGCGATCGATCGGCGCGGCCAGGGAGGACGTCGCGTCAGGGACGTAGGATCCCTGTCTCGTGTGCAGATAGCCCGACAGATTGCGGTCTTTCGCAAGCTCGACCCGGATCGTCGAGCCGGGCACGAGCGTACCGAGCTCGTAGACGTGCTTGCCAAAGGCGAGAATCGCGTCCTCGAGCGGGACGTCGAGCCGATTCTGGACCACGCCCAGGAGCCGATCCGTGCCGATCGGGGTCAGATCCGATTCGACCACCGGCTTGGCGGGGCCGAACCAGCGCGCCTGGAGTCCCTTGGTGCTCCAGATCGGGATCCGGACGTTCTCGAGTCGTTCGGGCTCGCCCGCGGGCTCATACGAATAGCCCCCGCCGCCAAAGCTGAACCGGCGGCTGGAGCTGCCCATCGAGCCGAATCGATCGTCGGGAGCGCTCGCCCAGCTCAAGAGAACCTTGGTCTCGGGCGATGGCTTGGAGCGAGCCGAGCCGGCGGCCACCGGCTGGCCCGCATCGAGCGGCGTGGGCGTCACTTCGATCGCATAGTCCTGGTTTCGCGGGCTGAAGAGCGTGAACCACGTGCACCCCCGCCCGACGCCCGCGATCTGATCGATGTCGATCACATCGACCTTGTTGATCAGGAGCTCGTCTCCGTTGAGCCGATAAGCGGCAAAATACGCGACCAGGCCGACGGCCGCCACGACCGCCGGAAACGTGATCCAGGTGAATTCCATGCGCTTGAAGACCTTGCGCAGCAGGAAATAGTCGCCGGGTCCGATCAGGGCGATGTACAGGAAAATGGCGAACGCGATCCAGCCGAACGGGACCAGGGTGACCCCGGGGAACTGTTCCAGGGCGACCTTGAGCTGGCTCGAAAGATCCTTGGTATTCGCCTGATAGAATCGCGTGCCGCCCCCTCCCAGCTTGGCGCCGACGGCGGAGGGGTCGACGCGGCGGCCGCGAAGGTCAAGCGCCCGGATCCAGAACATCCCGCGATCGGCCCAGGTGGAAAAGGGCTGCTGGTCGACGTCGATGGCGATCACCGTGACCCGACCAAATCCATGCGATCCACGCACCACCAGGGGAAGGTTCGAAGTGATGCTCAGGATGGATCCGCCGCGTTCGGCGACGTTCTCGAGCCTGGCGACCCTGACGGCCGGGGTCTCGGGGGGGGTGATCGGCTTGGTCGAGCCGGCGAAGGCGTCGAGCGCCTCGAGCGAGGGGACGCTTTCCTGGCCGTTGGGGACGCACGGCAGGATCGATCCGATCGGGCTCGACTTGACCGCTTGCCACTGCGAGCCGACGGCGACCACCAGGTGGCCGCCCCGCGCTACCCAGTCGACGAGCGCCTGACCGCGAGGGCCCGACAGCGCCTCCAGCGCTTGACGATCGTTGGCGTCGACCACCACCCCCCAGGCCGCGTCATAACCATACCACCGGTCGGGCAAGCGTTCGCCCGCCACATCGAGCGCGGCCGTGACGAATTCCGAACCCCCGGCATCGATGGATCCCAGGCCCCCCGCGCGAAAACCGGGGAGGTCGATGATCGTCTCCACGCCCGCCGGTCGACCGGTTGTGAGGATCAGCGTCTCGCCCGGCTTGAGCGCCCGTGGAGGATCGTGCAAGAAATTGGCCTGCACCGCGGAGGCCCGCCGCCGGCCCTGAGGGTCGGTCAGCACGAGCCGCAGGTCGGGGTCGCGCGCGCCTGGCCGCGCATAGGTGATGAGCCGCAGCGTCTCGCCCGCCGCCATCGAGATCCCCGTCCGCAACGACGCCGGCACCCCGTCGTCGTCCGCCGCCGCCACGTCCAGCACCCCCTGAAACGACTCCCGGCCCCCCTTGAGCTCAATCCACACCGGCACCCACGACCCAACCTTGAAACTGTTCGATGCCCCCCCCTTCGAGGTCGCGTCAAAGCCCAGCCTCACCCTCGCGATCGCGGGGCCGTCCCCTTCCCACGCCCCCGCCAAATTGGCGAAGACCAGCCACGAAAACGCGGAAAGCCCAACCAAAAGCCGCGGCCCACGTCGATGATCCCGATACGGAACTCCTGATGATGCCATGGTCGCTAGCGTGCACTCCTTACTTCTCAACGTCGTCGAGGCCGGGTGTTGGGGGGGTTTTCGCTCAACTGGGTGAAGACACCGCGAACGGCCCCACGAGAATCTTGTGAATCAAGGCTTCAATGTGGGGTCGCATTGACAAGGCGCGGACTGGCAGCCTGGGCAAGAGTGTCCGTATTTACGCTCGACGGCGGCTTGGAGTTCGACGCCCCGAATATTTGCCAGGGAAACGAGCCAGGCGAGCACGTCGGCCATTTCGGCGGCGAGGGCGTCTTGGTCGTCTTCGCGCAGCGCGGTCGCGAGCTCGCCGACTTCCTCGACAAACCACAGAAACGTGGCGGCGTCGCCGCGCGCCGCGTCTTTCGCGCCGTAGATTCGACCGATCAAGCGTTGCAGCTCGTCGATCGTGAGTCCCGGCCTGGCGGGGGACGACTCGCTCATGGAGCCTATCATAACCCGCCGGGAGCCGACGCGACGAGGGGGAAGTCGATCCCGCGGTGGACTTGCCCATTCAGCGAAATCGCTTGATCCGGGTCGGTATTCAGGAATCTCCCATTGCCTCCCCGCGGGCTCAGGCCGAGCCCAGCCCGAGCTCGGCTTTCAGCTTGTTGCCCTCGGGGTGGTCGGGGTCGGCCTTGAGCACGCCCTCGAGGGTCGCCCTGGCGCGGACGCGGTCGCCCGCGTCCCAGAGCGCCTTCGCGAGCTTGACCCGCACGTCGTTTGGCCGTTTGACCTTGAGCTCGATCGCAGTCTCGTATTCCTCGACGGCTTCGGCGGCCTTTTTGCCCGCCGTGAGGGCGTCGGCCAGAATCACGTGCAGGGTCGGGTCCAGAACCTCGATATACAGGCACTCGCGGCCCCATTTTTCGCTTTCGGCCGCGTGGCCCATGGCCAGGTGCCGCTCGGCCAACGCTTTGCGCACCGAAACGTCGTCGGCGTCGTTGGCCGCGATCATCGTGAGATCGTTCAAGAACGCCGCGGTCTTCTTTTGCCGCAAATGGACCCGCGCCAGACCGGCGATCCATTTGGTGTGATAAGGGTCGTCCTGGCGCGCGAGCTCATAGAGTCGCTCGGCTTCGTCGAGAGCGCCTGCTTTCATCTTGAGCTCCGCCAGGAGATCGACCACCCGCTCGTTGGGCCGCTTGCGATCGAGGGCGGGCTCCAGAATCTGGAGGGCCGCCGTATCGTCGCCGATCGTGAGCAAGAGCCGCGCCTTCACGTAACTGGCCAGCGGATGATGGGGCTTGAGCTTGAGCGCCTTGTCGGCAAAGGGCCGGGCTTCCTTGTAATCGCGGCGGGCGTAGTGCTCATAGGCCATTTTCGCGTTCAGATCGGGGTCGTCGGGCTTTTCCTTGACCTCGCGCTCAAGCTGCGAAAACTTCACGGGCGCCTCCTGCGAGACCCGCGTGCGAATCGTCTTCACCACCTGATCGAGAAACGCGAGATAGCCCTTCTCGAAGTCGGGCTTGTCGACCCCGAAACAGGCGGCGATCGCGCGGTCGGTGGTCAGCCCCCGGCGATAGGCGTCGAGCATGTCGATCAAGGCCCGATCACCAAATCGCTTGAGCATATATTGCGCATAAAGCTGCGACTGGCAATAGGCCATCTGGCGGTCGTCGGGCTCCTTGGGCCTGATGAACCCGAGGTTGACGGTGTCGAGATTGAGCAGCTTGGACCGGGCGGGCACGCGTTCGAGCAAGAGCCGGTTCCATTCCTGGGGCCGGGGATAGCCCTCGCTCTCGACGGCCAGAGCCTCGGTATACCAGTGGGGGATGTTGAAATCGGTCTGCTGCAGGGTGATGACGTGGGTCAGCTCGTGGGTCAGCACCCGGGCCCAGTTAAACGGCACGCGGGTGGCGCGGGGGCTGGCCAGGGCGACGACCCGGCCGGTGCAGGCGCCCACGGTGGGGACGAACGGCAGGCCGACCGTGCGGCCGCTGAACCACTGGTGCGAGATCAAGATCTCGATCTGCGTCCGGCCCGGCGGCGCGTAGCCGAACCGCTTGGTGAGCGTGGGGTAGATCGATTCCAGATATTGTGACATGTACTTGCCCAGGAGTTGATCCTGGGCGGGATCGACCAGCACCGAATAGTGGGGGCTCAGGATCGGCGTGTACGACGCCATGTGCTTGAGCACCTTCATCATGTTCAGGGCGCGGACGTTGAACGGGTCGGCTTCGAAGGCGGCGTCGAAGAGATCCCGGGCCTCGGTTTCGCGCCCGACCTGCATGTAGAGCATGCCCAGGCCGATCGCGGCGTCCGCGCGGCCGGGCTGGGCCGCGAGCCCGAGCAAGAAGGCACGCTCGGCCGAGTGGTATTTGCGGCGGTCGGCCAGGCGCTCGCCCAGCCAGTAATAAAAGTCCGCGGGCCGGGGATTGGCGGCGAGAGCCGCGAGCTCGGCGGCCTCGGCGCCCATGGGGTCGACCAGCAGCCGGCGGCAGGCGGCGAGCCGCGCAAGCGCTCGCTCGTCGCGCGGATTCTCGGCGACGGCCTTGCGGGCGGCCTTGTCGGCGTCGTCAAACCGCTCGTCCGAGATGTTCAGATCGGCCAGAAGCACGTTCGCCGGCGCATAGTGAGGGTTGATCTCGAGCGCCCGCTCGGCCTTGGTCCGGCCTGCGGCCAGTTTGTAGCCCTGCAGGTCGGCCTCGCCCAGGGTGACGAGGACCTCCGGGGCGAGGGGATTGATCTGCTGAGCGCGTGCCAATTCGCGGGTGGCGGCCCGTTCGTTGGTCCCGGACAGAAACAGCCTGGCCTCGAGCCAGGGGGCGCGCCAGCAATTGGGGTCGACCCGGATCGCCGACTCGTAGATTTCGTTGATCACGTCGTTGAGCGCCTCGCCGAGCTCCTCGCCGCGGGCCGTCGCGCGGTAATAACGCTCGGCCGCCTGGCCAACGAGGAGCAAGGTCTCGGCATTGCCGCTGATTTCGGGCTTTTTCTCGTTATAGCGATCGATGAACCATTTCCAGGCGGGCAGGGCCTTTTCGCGCTCGCCCCGGAGCTCATGGAGCCGGGCCTCGACCCAGCGCGCGCGGGGATTGTCGGGTTCGAGCCGCTCGGCCTCGCGCATGAGCGTCTGGGCCTTGTCCCAGGCACCGCGGTCGAGTAAGAGATCGGCCAGCCGGGCCCGAGGCTCGGCGGCTTGCGGCGCGTCCGCGGCCGCCTTCTTGAGCCGCTCGGCGGCCTGGGTGTATTCGCCCTGGCTGGCCAGGCACTCGGCCAGGTCCAGCGCGATCGCCGTCCTGGTCGCCGGGCTCAAGCCGCCGGGCGGCTTCGCCCCCTCGGCCTCGGCCGCCGTGTATTCCTCGACCGCCTCGGCATAACGCCCATTCGCCAGCAGCCGCCGCGCCTTCTCCAGCCGCGCACTCGCCTCGGCCGGCCGTTTCGCATCCTGCCCGCACGCCTCATGCGTCCAGGAGCAGCCCGCCCATAGCACGATCACCGCCGCCACGACGACTCGTCTCATGCCGAATTCCTCCGGGGACGTTCTTCCTCACCCTCACGTTACCAGACCAACCACCCGCCTTGCATCACCGAGACCCTTCTCATATCCAGCTTTATAAGGCCGTCTTGGTCGCGACTCGGGGAACCCTAATCGGTCGTACAACCGGATGATCGTGCTTGAACGGCCGATTTTTGGGGGCTCTGCCTCTGTGCCTAGTTAAGTATGCCGCTTGTGGCGTCCGATCGTATCGCTTGCTGGATCCTGATTCGGCGAAGGATTGCCGGAAGGGACGACGAGGCAGGAGGCCCGACCATGCGATGCGATCCTGGGGTGAGGAAGCGCCCGCGTTTTCGCGTCGTGCTGGCCACGACGATCGTGCTGGTTTTTCCAGGCTGTATGCGGGACCAGCTTCGGTACTCGATCAGGCGGACGACGAGCACGCTGCCCGAGATCCAGTATCAGCAGGTGATCGACAACCTGTCGCGGATCGCGGCGAACGCGGGCTATCTGCCGTATCTGGCCGTGGTGGGTCAGGGGTCGGTCCAGGTCACCGACGGTGGCAGCAGCTCGCTCAACTTGTCGATTCCGCTTCAGTCGCTCGCCACCGATTCGCTGGGTTTCGGTGCGACGCGGAACGTGACGGGAACGTGGAGCGTGGGGACGATCACGGACCCGGAGAAAATCCGTCGGATGCAGGCGCTCTATCGCGAGGCCGTGGCCGGCTCGAGCCGGGGCGTGCCGGGCTATGAGTGGCTGCGTATCGGCTGTCGCAAGGATGTTCCCAAGAGCGCTGTCTATGTCGGACGCCAGGGCCGGGTTTACGCCTGGGTGACGCCCGAGGGCCTGAACGGGCTCTCGGAGCTCACTCTCGAGATCATGGACGTCGCCACCCGCGCGGATTCGGTCGAGGCATCGCCTCACGGGCTCTTCCGAGGTTCCGGCCCCACGCCCCTGCCAACCACGGTTCCCAGGCGCAATTTCCAATCGCCCCCCGTGGGGCCGGTTTTCACGCCGGGAGTGCGATAGGGTGCGTCGCGCCGCAGGGTAGCGCGGCGAGGCGCACCAAGCCCGGATTCGAAAGGTCCGGCGGGGGTTGGGTGGGCAAGGGCACCTTGGGTGGGCCTACCACGATCGGGCTGCTTCCGGTGGACTTCACGCCAAGACGGCATTTGCAATCAAGTAGGGTGGGTCGAGCGTAGCGAGGCCCACCAAGACGGCATTTGCAACCAGGTAGGGTGGGTCGAGCGTAGCGAGGCCCACCAAGACGGCATTTGCAATCAAGTAGGGTGGGTCGAGCGTAGCGAGGCCCACCAAGACGGCATTTGCAATCAAGTAGAGAGGATGGTTGGACCAGTCACTCACGTATTGCGTGGGTTATCCTGGAAGCCCGGGGCTTTCCCTGACAGAGCCAACATCGGGAGGACTGGTCCATGAATCACTTTACCAAAACCCATTTCGTCGGTCTTGATGTT
>DAIDHE010000118.1 GCA_027459775.1 Planctomycetales bacterium
TGAACCACAGAGACACAGAGACACAGAGAAGATAGGAAAGAGTGGAGAAATAGGAGAGAGATGAAATAAGAGATCACTCACGATATCGCATTGTGTTTTCTGGTGGATGTTCGCAAAACAGAAAAAGGGTCGGCCGCCGTCTCCATCCCGAGAAGAAACAGCGCCCGACCCCATTCCCGACTTTACCAACCCCTCTCTCTCTTCTTACTCTCTCTCTTCCTTAGTTTATCTATATATTCTCTCTTCCCTTTCCTCTTCTCTCTTTCTCTCTTTTATCTTTCTCTCTTCTCTCTCTTCTCTCTTTCTCTCTTTCTATCTTTCTCTCTCCTATCTTCTCTGTGTCTCTGTGTCTCTGTGGTTCAATCTCCCCTGGTTAGCCATCCCCTGGTTAGCCATCCCCCGGTTACCCCGGTTAGCCATCCCCCGGTTACCCCGGTTAGCCATCCCCCTCACACGACCTCCCGGATGGGCTGTTGTTCCTCCAGCAAATACATGGGCCGGCCGCTCTTGTCGGCGACGGTCGCCGCCGGGTCGATGCCTAGATTGTGATAGAGCGTCGCGAACACGTTCTGGAACGTGACCGGCCGGTCCTTGGCATAGGCCGCCTGTTTGTCGGTCGAGCCGATGACCTGACCCGTCCGCATGCCGCCGCCGGCCAACAATGCGAAATTCACCGGCGGCCAGTGGTCGCGGCCGGCCTGGGCGTTGATCTTGGGCGTGCGGCCGAATTCGCCCCACACCACGACCGACACGTCCTTTGCAAGCCCCCGCTGGTGCAAGTCCTCGACCAGGCTCGAGAGGGCCATGTCGAGCTTGGGAATCCGCGACCGGCACGACTGGAAGTTTTGCCCGTGCGTATCCCAGCGGCCGAACGAGATCGTCACCACCCGCACGCCGGCCTCGACCAATCGCCGGGCCATCAGGAAGTGATCCATGCAGCACGGCGGCCCGTCGGCCTCGTTTCGCATGTTGCCGATCCCGTAGCGGGCTCGCAGCCGGGGGTCTTCCTTTTCGACGTCGAGCGCGTCGAAGACCTTGCGTGACGACAGCACGTCAAACGCGCGCTGGGTGAACCCGTCCATGCCGGTCGCCGGCAGGTCGCGGTCGAGGTCGCGCCTGAGCCCGTCGAACTGGGCCAACAGCGACCTGCGCGCCGCCAGTCGCGAGGGGGTGAGCACGGTGTTGTCCAGGTTCAGCCCGGCGTCGCCGATGCCCTGGTTATTGAACCGTTTGCCCTGCGTTTCGGTCCGGAACGGGGTGAACGGCGCGTGTGCCAGCCCCAGATAGCCGGGATCGCCGGGATTCCCCCAGCGCACCTCGCCGGTGCGGGGTGAAAGGCCGACGAACGGCGGGATGTCGGGCTTGGAGGGCCCTTGCAAGAGCGACACGACCGACCCCAGCGCGGGCCGGCCCCCCTGGGCCTTGCTGACCAGATCCTTGTAGCCCGTCAGACACTGGCCGGCCGAGTGATCGCCGCCAGCCCCCACCAGCGAGCGAATGACGGTGAATTTGTCCATCATTCGGGCCAGCCGGGGCATGTATTCGCAGATGTCGAGCCCGGGGACGTTGGTGGGGATCGGCTTGTATTCGCCGCGGATGCCCGCGGGTGCGTCAGGCTTCATGTCGAACATGTCGAGGTGGGGCGGCCCGCCGGCCAGGAAGATCATGATGACCGACTTGGTCGACCGCGTGACGCCCGCCTGGGCCTCGGCCCGCAACAGGTCGGGAAACGACAACCCGCCGAGCGCCAGCCCGCCGATCTTGAGGAAGTCGCGGCGGCGGACGCCGTCGCAATAGCCCGAGTCTTCCCGCCCAGCGATCGTGAGCATGCTTTCCCCTCGCGTTTCGTGTCCCCGCCGCGCCCTGGCGGATCGCGACGATTTAACAATTATAAGCCGCCAACCCCCCAGTGCAAGGCTTCGGCCCACGGAAACCCGTATTCCTTCGGCGCAAGGAGCGCAACCCCGGAGGGAGGATTGAACCACAGAGACACAGAGACACAGAGAAGATTGGGAGAGAAAAAAAGAGGATCAAGCAGAGAGAGAGGCTCGGGGTGAGGGGAAGATTGAACCACAGAGACACAGAGACACAGAGAAGACAAGAGAGAAAAATTAGAGAATCAAAGAGATAGAGGAAGTCAACTATATAATCTATACTGTTATCAAAATATCCTTTTATTACTATAGTTTTGTAATTTACTATTTGAGTCTTCTTTCTTTCTCTTCTTTCTTTCTCTTCTTTCTTTCTCTTCTTTCTTCTCTGTGTCTCTGTGTCTCTGTGGTTCAAATCCGGGGTAACAGCTCTTGATTCCTCTTCTTGTCCTCGCCGATCGTGCTGGCCGCCGGAACGGGGAGGGCGCTGCGGGCGTTCGCCGCGAATTGGTAAAATGACTCCAATGGCGGTCGTACGGCCGGGAGTGTCCTGGCCGCGGGCGCATTGACGCATCCACCCGGAGATCCACGCGGATGTCGACACCAGGAAGAAGAGCGCTGCGGTTTGGGAGCTTTGACGAGGTGATGCCCGACGTTGAGCGGCTGCTCGCTGGTCACACGACGGTGGGTTCATGGTCGTTGGGCCAGATCTGCCGCCATCTGGCGGTCGTCTTGCGGCGGGTCGTCGACCTGCCGGCCTCGACGCCCTTCGACGCCTCGAAATTCGTCGGCGAAGAGCAAAAGAACGCGGTTCTGGCGTCGGGCGTCCTCCCCGAGGGCTTTCCCGCCCCGCCCGAGGTCGTCCCTGACGAGACGCTCGACGCCCGCGCCGAGGCCGACAATCTGCGCCAGGCCCTCGCCTATTACCGGGCCTCGGCGGGGCCGGTCATCCCCCACCGCCTCTTCGGACCGCTCACCAAGGACGAATGGCATCAATTGCAGCTCGTGCACCTGGCGCACCACCTGAGCTTCGCGATCCCAGAATGAGAGAGACCGCGCCGCTCTCCGGGGCGTCAACCCGGGTGTGTGAACCCGGATTTGAACCACAGAGACACAGAGACACAGAGAAGAGAAGAAAAAAAGAGAAGGAAAAAAGAGAAAAAGAGAAGAGAGATTAAGAAGAAAGAATTCACAATCTCAAGAACATCAAAAGGAGAGTTTATCTATGTAACAATATGATCTACATGTTCTATTATCTCTAAATCGTCGACTCTACGTTTTCTCTCTTTTTCTTCTCTGTGTCTCTGTGTCTCTGTGGTTCAATCTCCCTCTGTCCCCGAGCCTCTCTCTTTTTCTCTTCTCTCTTTTTCTCTTCTCTCTTTTTCTCTTCTCTCTTTTTCTCTTCTCTCTTTTTCTCTTCTCTCTTTTTCTCTTCTCTTTTTTTTCTCTTCCGATCTTCTCTGTGTCTCTGTGTCTCTGTGGTTCAATCTCCCCTGGTTAGCCATCCCCCTCTCCCCTCGTTATTTCTCGTCGACCCGCACCACCCGTCCGGCCTTGATGTTCTTCAGGGTCTGGGTCTTGCCTGTCGGCCAGGTGATCACGATTTCCTCGGCCTGGTCCCGATCGGCCAGGCCGAAGGTCAGGGGGTGTTCGACGGCTGACAGGTAGCTTTTGGACGTGAAGAGTTGGCGGCGGCAGGTCAGGTCGCCGGCCTTGAGCTCGACCTTGGCGCCCAGGGCGTCGCGGTTTGAGCCCTTGCCTGTGCCTTTGAGCTCGAGCCGCAGCCAGTGATTGCGGTTTCCGCCGTCGTTACGGAACAGCCGGGCTGCGCCGTTGTTGACGGTGACGACCACGTCGAGGTCGCCGTCGCCGTCGATGTCGGCGTAGGCGCATCCGCGGCCGACGACGGGTTGGAACAGGTCGGGGCCGGCTGATTCGGCGGTCACCTGGGTGAACAGCGTGCGCCCGGCCTTGCCCGTGTTCCAGAAGAGTTGGACGGGCTGTTCGTAGTGTTCGCTCGATTGGACCTTGGAGATCTCGGGCTCGAGGTGTCCGTTGGCCGAGAGCAGGTCGAGCCGGCCGTCGAGGTCGTAATCGAAGAAGAAGAGCCCGAACTTGAGGGGGGGCTGGGTGGGAGCGCCTAGGCCGTAGAGGTTGGCGAGGTCCGAGAACTGGAGCGAGCGGGGCTGGTCGCAGACGTAGAGGGCGGTCATTTCGTTGGCGAAGTTGCCGACGGCGAGTCCCAGGCGGTCGTCGTTCAGGAAGCAGGCCCAGTCGACGCCCATGCCGCCGCGGGGCGAGCCCGACTGGTCGAAGGCCACGCCCGAGACCATGGCGATCTCCTCGAACTTGCCCCCGCCCAGGTTGTGGAACAGAAAGTTCTGGACGGTGTCGTTGGCGACGGCGATATCGACCAGTCCGTCGCCGTCGACGTCAAAGGGGGCGACGCCCAGCGACTTGCCCACGGCGACCTTGAGGTCGGGCGTGCGGACCTGGATCCCGGCCGTCTCGCTCTGATCGGTGAACGCGCCGCCGTCGTTGCGCAAGAGTGTGCAAAACGAGCCGTTGAACGACGTCGGCGGCCCATAGGCGCGGCCGATGCCCGTGAGCTGAAAGCCCTGGGCCTTGTCGATCTCGCGGGTCCAGGTGATGTAATTGCCAATGAACAGGTCGAGATCGCCGTCGTTGTCGTAATCGAGAAACGCCGCCCCCGTGAGCCAGCCATTGGGCCCCTTGGCGTGGGCCGCCTGGGTGACGTCCACGAACCGCCCCTTGCCGTCGTTCTGAAAGAGCCGGCCGCCGCCGATGGCCGTGACATAAAGATCGGGGTCGCCGTCGTTGTCGTAATCGCCGACGGCGACGCCCATCCCATAAAACGTCTGGGCGAGCCCGGCTTGGGCCGTCACGTCCTCGAACCGTCCCTTGCCGTCGTTCCGATAAAGCGCCTGCGTCGCCGCGGGCGTGACCTCATGCCCCGGCCAGGCCGACGAATTCACGAAGAACAAATCCTGATCGCCGTCGCCGTCGTAATCGAGAAACGCCACCCCCGAGCCCATGGTCTCTGGCAGCAGCTTCTCGCCGAGCGCTCCATTCGAATGCACGAACCGCACGCCCGATTCCCGCGTGACGTCGACGAATTTCACCGTCGGGAGCGCCTGCTTTTTCACCTCGGGCGGGCGTGCCGGCGCGGCCGCAGGCGCCACCACGGGCGCAGGCGCAGGAGCGCCACAGCCGCTCAACATGAGGCCCGCGCACAACCCGACCCCAGCCGCCAAACGCAACAACCTATAATCGCCTATCATGATGTTTCTCCAAACAAAGGGGTCAGGACTCTTTGATTCACGCGAAACCAGGCTGAATCAATGAGTTCTGACCTCTTGGATTTCGTTGACCTGTTGGATTTCGTCGGCCATGGGGGCGCCTTCGCGGTGGAGTGAATGGATCACGATCGACTGGGCGTTGTGGTTGGCGGCGGGGTCGCGTTGGCGGGCCAGGGCGAAGGCGCGGCCCTCGGCGGTTTCGTCGGGCTTGAGCCGTTCGTGCAGGCGTTTGTGGACGACCTCGAGCGCGTGGGCGAGGGCGTTTTTCACCGATCGATCGCGCTCGGCCTCGAAGGCTGGGTCGAGGATCTCGGCCAGGTCGTGGAGCGGCTCGAGCCGCGACTGGAACCGCGGCGGCGGGCCCTCCATGAAGCGAACGACCTCGCCGGCGATCCTGTGGGCGAGCGCGGACCGATCCCCGGGCGTTCCCCTGGTATCGGCCGCCTGGCGGCCGAGCCCGACGAGCGCATCGGGGTCGACGGCCCCCGCGGGCTCGGGGTTGGCCGCGCGATCGGCCGCGGGGTCTTTCCACGCCGGGTCGCCATAGGCGAGGCCCAGGCCGTAATGGGCCGGGTCGTTCTCGGAATCGATCGCCAGGGTGCGCCGAAAGATCGCGATCGTTTTCTCGAGAAGGGCCTTCCGCTCGGGGCTCTCGACCGCCTCCAACCGCGCCCGCGAGTACGTCGCCTGGCCGAGCTCGTTGATCATCTCGTAATCGAGCGACAGGTCGATCTTGCGGCTGGGGATCCGGGTGGCGAGCACCGACTCGAAACTGGCGATCGCCTCGTCCAGCAGGCCGTTACGGGCGTTGATCTGGCCGGTGAGCCAGTTGATCACCCAGGGGGCCGTGGGCTCGGGATGCTGGGCGGCCTTCTCGAGCGCGCGCAGGGCCTCGGGGATCCGCCCTTCCCGCTGATAGACCCGCGCCAGATTGATCCAGCCGTCGGGCTGGCCGAGCTCGGCCGTCTTCTGGAACGCCGCCTCGGCCTGGCGGAGCTCGCCCTTCTGCCCCCCCTTGGTCGAGCCCTCGAGCAAGAGCCCGATCCCGTAATCGTTGTACCGCTGCCACACCTCGGCGATCGGCGAGGGCCCGTTCACCACCGCCGGGCCCCCTTCCACGGCCAGCTTGACGGCGTCGCGAGCCATCACCACCACCGGCAGCACGGGGCCCTTCCCCTTGCCAAAGATATAGTCGAAATAGGTCCGGTCAAACTTACGATAATTGACCTTGGCCTCGAGCTCGATCGGCCCCTCGCACCCGGGCGGGACGTCGAGCCCGAAATGCACCACCTGCCCCGCTCCGGGCGGGATCTGCTTGTTGTACAAGGGGACGAAGATGTCCTGGGCGTTGCGGCGGTCGATCCGTTTGCCGTTGCGATCGAGCATATAGACATTGATAAAGTGCGAGAACGGGTCGACCTGTCCGTCGGCGCCCATTCCGCCCGAGCGCCCGATCACCCGCCCGCCCGATCGGGCGACGAGCTCGACCCAGATCTCGTTGGAGTCGACCGTCCCCTGGCTGAACAGGTGGCCGACGCCCAGGGTGCGGACCACGACCTCGACCAGATACTTGCCGGCCGGCTTGAGCCGGGGCGAATCGGGGCGAATCGGCCCCAGAAACGGCCCGTCGACCCCCGATTCGCGCAGGCCGAAGATATCAATGCGCACATTTTTATCCATGAGATACCGAGCGTGGCGCTGGGCCGTTTCGGGGTCGTCGTTCACCGTCGCGAGCCCGGTGTTGGCGGCCGTGAACAGGTGGTCGTGGATCTCGCGCCCCCCCTGGCCGTCGAAATCGCGCGCTCCGAAATCGGTCGAGGGCCTGAGCTCCATATGGCAGTCAGCGCAGTTTTCCTTGGCGACCGGCGGGTAATAAAAACTCCGCGCCCCGTGCCCCGAAACCCCCGACAGCAGGAACGGGTCGTAATGATTCTGGCCGCGGACGAAATCCTTGTACTTGGTGACGCCGCCCGGCAGGCCCACCTTGTGGCACGTCGAGCAAAACTTGGAATCCCGGATGATCGGCTTCATGAACGTCTTCTTGTGCATCTCGGGCTTGGCCTTGACGAGCGCCTGGTTCACCCACTGAAGCACCGGATCGTTACTGTAAGCGAACGGGTAATGCTGGGGCTCCTCGATCGTGTAGGCGGCGTTGCCCCGGGTGTTGTTCACCGTCGTGATCGCGTGGCAGACCGTGCAGGTGATGCCGGCCTGGCCGGTGGGGTTCTTGACGTCGTCGTAGTTGGGGTCGTCAAACTCGCCCGAGAAGAACGGCACCGGGTCGTGGCAGCCAGCGCACCAGCGGGCGGCCTGGGTCGAGCCGTCGCGCTCGAGGCCGATCTTGCGGGTCTCGCGCACGCTGAATAAATACATCTTGTTGTTAAACGAGCTCAGATGATGGGCCGAGTGAAACCAGCCGTTGTAGGCGTCCTGGTGGCATTTGAGGCAGTATTCGTCCATCATGAGGGTGCGGGCGGGGATGAATTTGCCGGTCGCGGTGATCGCCTCGGAGGGATAGAAATACGTTTTGCCTTCCTTGGGCCCCTTGACGCCGAACGACCGGGGGTCCTGGAAGTGCAGAAGCCCCATGACGCCGACCAGCGCCGCCACCGCCCCGCCGAACCGCCCCAGCCATTCCCAGTGAATCCGCGGGCCGGCCAGCCGGTGCTTGACGTAAAGCCCGACAGCCAGCAGCGGCAAACCGACGTGCAGCCAGTATCCAACGTCGCGGACCCGCGGGTCGCGGACCTCGAACCCCCCCAACCGCACCAAAACCAGACCCGACGCCAGGACCAAAATGGCGACCGCGAGCAGCGCCAGCCCATACCGGACAGCGCTTTTGTTGGGCCGTTTCCACGAGGTCGCCAGATGCACGAAGCCGAAGACCACGAATGGAACGATGAGGACGAATCCCAGCACCAGATGGAGCGCTACCATGAGCATATAAAACGGCGTTTGCTGGGTGGTGCCCAGCCGCCAGGTGAGTGCGGTCACGCTTGAGAGATAGAGGCCGTTGCCTCCCAGGATCGCGAAGCCCAGCAGCACGACCCACAGGAGCGGCCTCAGCCGCCGGCCGATCGCCGGGGTATAGGTCCGCCCGCGACGATCGCGCGCGGGGCTGGTCGGTGTGCTCATGAATCTCCTCCCGGACGGGCCGTGGGGGCGGCCCGCGCTCTAGAATGGATCAGACCGCGAACGAAGTGGGATCCGCGTGCAGCCGGCGACCACGAGTGAGCCCGATCCCGTAGGGTGGGTCGAACAACGTGAGGCCCACCAGATCCCGTAGGGTGGGTCGAACAACGTGAGGCCCACCAGGAAGCCACGAAATCCCGTACGGTGGGTCGAACAACGTGAGGCCCACCAGGAAGGCACGAAATCCCGTAGGGTGGGTCGAACAACGTGAGGCCCACCGGATCCCGTAGGGTGGGTCGAACAACGTGAGGCCCACCAGGAAGCCACTCAGCCGACACGTTCACGGCGCGGCGGTCGATCGAGCCGATGGCGGGTGGTCGTGGGACGATCGAGACGTGGTTCGCCGGCATCGATTCGCGCGGCCGCGGCGGCCATCAGGGTGTGGTTTCCGACCGCCAGGCCGGGGCCGGCGACGGGATCTGTCTGGCCGCCCGCGCGGGGCGTCTCGCCCTGACACGGCGGGTGATCCAGGATCGGGGGAACGGGCTCGAACCCGGCGGCTGGCGGCACGCCCTCGGCCAGAAACTCTTGGGCCAGGTGCGTGGCGAGCTCGGGCCGATCGGCCACATGGCACCCGCCAGCCCAGGCATTCGCGCCCGGCGCGCAGACGAACACAACGCTCAGAAGCGCGATCGTCCACGACCAGGATCGGGCCAGCACGCCGTTCACATCGACTCCAGGGGTTCGCCAGAGACCTCAAGACAGGACGAATTCATCGTAGGAACCCATCCCCGTGATTGTCAACTTCGTCGCGTGGCGTACTGGGGGAGGTGAACCACAGAGACACAGAGACACAGAGAAGACAATACCGAGGAGAGAAAACAGAAGAGGAATTCTTGAGAGAATACCAGACCGGGGAGGGATAGAATGGGATCTTGCCTGGCGCGGGTGCAAAACGCGGCAGCCTGGCTGATTCACAGGGCACAAGGAGCAGGACCATGATTCGCTCGACTCCACGTTCCGTTCTCTCTACTTTTCCTCTCTCTACCCTTCGTTCCGTTTTCTCTTCCTTTCTTCTCTGTGTCTCTGTGTCTCTGTGGTTCAATCTCCGATCTCTCCTCGGCACGGTTCGCTCGACCCTTCGTTCCGTTTTCTCTTCTTTTCTTTTTCTTTCTCTCTTCCTTTCTTCTCTGTGTCTCTGTGTCTCTGTGGTTCAATCCTCCCCAGCCCGAGCCGACGTGGTTCAATCTTCCCCAGCCCGCGCGGACGACCCGCACTTTCCCGGGACCAAGCCGCTCGAGCTCCAGGGCGACCCGGCCAGTCTGATGGTCGACGGCATCGACCGCTTCCTGTCGCACGAGCTTGAGCGCGTGAAAGAGACGCGGTCCCGCTTCTGGAAACCGAAGGCGGGCGCCGATCAGGCGGCCGTGTTCGAGGCCAACCGCCGCAAGCTGGCGCACATCCTGGGCGTGCGCGACCCCCGCACGCCGCTCGAGCGGATGCGGGTCATGTTTGACCTGCTCTGGCTGTCGCACGGGGTCCAGGTACCCGAGCGGGGGCCCCGCCATCACATGGCGTTCCCGCTCGCGCTCACCGCGTTTGGCGACGTCTCGGGCGAGGGGCTCGTGATCCAGCAGGGTGATCGGCGGCCCTGGGTGATCGTGATCCCCGACGCCGGCACGACGCCCGAGCAGGCCATGGGGCTCTTGCCAGGTGTCGCGGTTGAGTCCCAGGTGGCGCACCTGCTGGCCGACAATGGGTTTTCGGTCGTCGTGCCCGCCCTGCTCGATCGCCGGCTCGAGCCCCGCCGCGGCCGCGCCCAGCTCTCCGATCGCGAGTTCATCCACCGCGCGGCCTTCGAGCTCGGGCGCACGACCCTGGGTTACGAGATCCAGGAAGTGCTCGCGTTGGTCGAGCTGCTCTCCAACCCCAAACACCTGAGCCCGCGCGACCCGCCCAAGCGGGTGCCGATCGGCGTGTACGGCCACGGCGAGGGGGCTCTGATCGCGCTTTACGCCGCCGCCCTCGACCCCCGGATCGACGCCGTTTGCGTGAGCGGGACGTTCGGCGATCGCACCCAAATGTGGCAAGAACCGCTCGAACGCAACGTTTTCGGCCTGCTGGACCGGTTCGGCGACGCCGAGACCGCCCTCTTGATCGCGCCCCGGCCCTTGATCATCGAGGCCGCCCGCGGGCCCGAGGTGGTGATCCCCAAAGGCAAGGGCGCTGCCCCCGGCCGGCTCACGACGCCCAGCCTCGCGACCGTCCGCGCCGAGGTCGACAAGGCCCGCGCCCTCGCCGCCGAGCTGGCCGTCAAAAGCTCGATCACCCTGGTCGCGAGCGCACCCGATGGAACCGGCCCCTGGGGCTCGAGCCAGGCCGTCGCCAAGCTGTTGCAGGCCCTCGGCCGCGGCGACGAAAAGCTCACCCGGATCGAGGACCGCGAGCCCTACAAGGGCGACGACGCATTGGCGCTCACGGAAGCCTGGGTCGAACCGCGCCGCCAGCGGATGCTGCACCAGCTCGACCGCCACAACCAGGCCCTGCTCGCCCAGAGCGACCAGGTCCGCAAGCAGCACTTCGCCCGGCTCGACACATCGTCGCCGGCCGCCTACGCCCGCACGATCGAGCCCTACCGCGAGGAGTTCGCCACCGAGGTCGTCGGCCGGTTCGAAACGCCGCTCTTGCCCCCCAACCCCCGGATTCGCAAGCTCTACGACGAGCCGCGATTCACCGGATGGGAGGTCATGCTCGACGTCTTCCCCGACGTTTTCGCATACGGGATCTTGCTCGTCCCCAGGGATCTGAAGCCCGGCGAAAAGCGCCCGGTGGTGGTCTGCCAGCACGGGCTCGAGGGCCGGCCGCGCGACGTCGCCGACCCGCGCGTGAATCACAACGCCTATCACGCCTACGCCGCTCGATTGGCCGATCAGGGTTTCATCACGTTCGCACCTCAGAATCCGTACATCTTCGAGGACCGGTTCCGCACGCTTCAGCGCAAGGCGAACCCGATCGGCAAAACGCTGTTCTCGATCATCGTGCCCCAGCACCAGCAGATCACCGGCTGGCTGGCCGGGCTGCCGTTCGTCGACCCGGCCCGGATCGCGTTTTACGGGCTCTCGTACGGCGGCAAGACGGCCATGCGCGTGCCCCCCCTGGTGGACCGGTATTGCCTGTCGATCTGCTCGGCCGATTTCAACGAATGGGTCTGGAAAAACGCCTCGACGCTCTCGGACTACAGCTATGTCTGGAGCGGCGAGTACGAGATCTTCGAGTGGGATCTGGGGAGCACGTTCAACTATGCGGAGATGGCGGCCCTGATCGCGCCCCGGCCGTTCATGGTCGAACGCGGCCACCACGACGGCGTCGCCCCCGACGAGATGGTCGCCCACGAATTCGCCAAGGTCTTCCGGCTCTACGACGCCGACCTCAAGATCGGCGACCGCTGCCGCATCGAATTCTTCGACGGCCCCCACACGATCAACGGCCGCGGCACGTTCGAGTTCCTGCGGCGCTCCTTGAGCTTCCCAGCGCCCTAGCGCCGCGTCGTCCGGAAGAGGAACCTCGGAGACACAGAGAAGAGCGGGGCGAAAGAGAGAAAAGAGTGAGGAAGCGACGAGAGTGGACCGTGCGGCTGGCGCGCCGCGGCGCACGGGCCGGCTCTCTTGCTCGCCCTTCTTCCAGAGCCCCTGCCCTTTTCTCTTTTCTCGGCGCCCGCCCTCTCTCGATCGCCCCCCTCCACGTCTCCGTGGCTCAAACCTCCGGGAAAAGACGGATGCGACGAATGGCCCGATTGTGCTGGTACCCATTCGGGGACGCCGAATGCGGACCAGCGCCTTTTTCCTGATCACCTTTTCAGTATTCGCTGACCTTTTGTCCGGATCTCGGTCGTCGTCCTCCCTGGTCTTTCCTTGCCCGTGACTCCGTGCCGAGGTGGTTCAAACTTCCGGAAGAATCCGGATGCGACGAATGGCCCGATCGTGCTGGTACCCATTGACCCCTTGGTACCCAATGGTACCCATTCGGCCTCGGCGAATGCGGACCAGCGCAACTTGCCTGATCAACAGAGGTTACGCACACCGAAAAGCCCTTGGTCCGCATGGACCGATAGAATCAGAGAAATGAGCCAGAGAAAGAGCTCTGATCGAGGAAGGGACGGAGACTGAGAAGACTTTGAGTGCAGCCCACAAAGTCGTCTGGAATGGGTACCAATGGGGACCAGCGCCGTCGGGGCCCCTCGGGTGCTCGCCAACCGAGCCAGCAACGGCAGGCTCGCATCATTCAGAACATGAACCACGGAGACAAGGTCCCGTAGAGAGGATGGTTGGACCAGTCACTCACGTATTGCGTGGGTTATCCTGGAAGCCCGGGGCTTTCCCTGACAGAGCCAACATCGGGAGGACTGGTCCATGAATCACTTTACCAAAACCCATTTCGTCGGTCTTGATGTT
>DAIDHE010000120.1 GCA_027459775.1 Planctomycetales bacterium
GTACACAAGGCCCTCAACCCATTTACCCGCGATTGGCCGCGTTCACCATGGACGCCGGTCAAGCCGTTCATGTGGGCGCACCGCGCGATCACGTTGACATCTCCCCGCTGGGGCGGATGCTCGACGGAATCGGCCAGTTGCCCGAAATCCGCCACGAAAGGGTCGAGGAGATCCGGGCTCAGCTTGCCTCGGGCGTGTATGAGACGCCTGAAAAGCTTGAGGTCGCGCTCGACCGCATGCTCGACGAACTCTTGGGCTGGTAAGTCGATTCGACCGGCGTCTGAGCCGGCGAGAATGAACGAAAACACCTGGCCGACATGGGAACGCCCCGCGGGCTTTCCGGTGTCGGCCTTTCTTTTTCATCCCAGACGGGCTCGCGCCGGCGCGGAAAACGGCGACTCGGCTGAAAAAGTCTTGGCATTCGCGTCGTGGTTGGGAAACAATACGCCGACCGATGTTGGTTTTCCCATCCGCGGCTCGCGTATCTTGGACTTATTCCCGTGGCTGATGCACCGGTTCGCTCTGGGAGATCCCGTGGGCGAGTCGCACCGAGGAGGCTTCCGACGTGGATCCTTCGCCCCTCTCGCCGTACCTGACCTTGAAGGGACCGACCGGGTCTGATCGACCGGCCTCCCTACCGGTCGTCGCCGATCACGACATACCCACCCTCTCGCCCGGCGAGGAAGCTCTGGCGGGGGCGCTCCTCAAGCGCGGGCTATTGGCCATTGATCAAGTGCGACTCGCCCATGCTTATGGGGCGGAGCACGGGCGCGACCTTCGGCAATCGATTCTCGAGCTCGCCTTGATCTCGCCCGAGGTTCTCAATCAGCTCGCCTTCGAGCGGCTCTCGGAGCTGTCCGATCAGGGCCAACCGTCGTCCGCGACCAGCCTTGCCGTTCCTGCCGTCCCGTTGTCGCCCGATCGCACTCAGCACCACCGCGACGTGCGCAAGGATCTGCAAGACAAGGCGGTCACGGCCACCCTCTCGGAATTCGTCAGCGCGATTCTCGAGCGCGCCTGCGACTGCCAGGCGACCGACGTGCATTTCGACCCTCAGGAAAACGGGCTCCGGGTCCGGTTCCGGATCGACGGCCAGCTTCAAGACATCATCTTCGTCGAGCCGTCGATGGCGACGCCCGTGATCAGCCGGCTCAAGGTCGTCTCGAACCTGAACATCGTCGAGCGCAGGCATTCCCAGGACGGCCGGATCACGATCCAGCACAAGAACCGCCCACGCGACCTACGGCTGGCAACCTTCCCCACGATCTTCGGCGAAAAGATCGTGATCCGCATTCACGAGGTTCTCACCGACGCCAGCGGCTTCGCTCAATTGGGCATGACGCCCGCCCAGGCCGAGACCCTGGAACGGCTGATCGCCCAGCCCTATGGCGCGATTCTGGTCGCGGGTCCGGTCGGGGCGGGCAAGACGTCGACGCTCTACAACTGCCTGGAACGGATCAATTCGCCCCTCAAGAACGTGATGACGATTGAGGATCCGATCGAGCATCGCATGCCCGGCGTCAATCAGACCCAGATCTCGAACCCCAACGAGATGGGGTTCAGCGAGGGGCTGCGGGCCATGCTCCGCCAAGACCCCGACATCGTCATGATCGGCGAGATCCGCGACGAGGAGACCGCCCGCATCGGCATCCGGGCGGCCTTGACCGGAGTCCTCGTTTTCAGCACGCTGCACGGCTCGGACGCGCCCGGAACCATCAGCAATCTCTACAACTTTGGCATCCCCGGCTACCAGCTCTCCAGCAGTCTTCTCGCCATCGTTTCCCAGCGCCTGGTTCGCAAGATTTGCCCATATTGCCGTGTCAGCCACACCGCCGACGAAAAGATGCTGATGGCGCTCGAGCTCGACCCTGATATGCATCGCGAGCTGCGGATGCACCGCGGATTGGGCTGCCCGGCGTGCTTCCAGACCGGCTACCTGGGTCGAACCGGGATCTTCGAGATCATGGAAATTGGCGAGGTGCTCCGCGATCTGATTTTCCAGCAGATTCCCCGCGATGTTCTGCGGCGCGTGGCGGTTGATCTGGGAATGCGAACCTTGAAGCAGAGCGCGGTCGATAAGATTATGGAGGGTGTGACGACGGCCGAGGAAGCCTACCGGGTCGTCTCGTTCAGTTAGCCCAGGGCGCGCACCGGCAAGGAGGCTGGCGATGCGTTTGCGAGTGATCGGTCGAACGACGTTGTGCGGGGTAGTAACGGGAGCGGTCGTCGTCCTGGGAGTCGGCCAGTGGCTCCGTGCCGACGACGGCGGCATTCTGGGGCGGCTCTTTCGCTCGAGCGAGCCGGCGGCCAGCCCCTTCGCCGCCCGGCCGGCCGCCAGCCGAGGCGCGGTTCAGGGTGGGGCGCCCGCTCCCGCGGGGGGCGTCTCCAATTTCGGCGACCTGCCCCAGACCCCGCCGGTCGCGGCCGGCGGGCCAGAAAACCGGATCGCCCCCCGGCCGCGCTCAAGCGCCCCGGTGACCACCGCCGACCCGATCCTCTCGCGAATCGCCGTCGGCCGTTCGAGCGACGGCGGCCAGTTCGGCATGGCGCTTCAGGTCTTTGCCGATGGCACGATCATCGACTCCGAGGGCGTCCATCGCCTGCGCCCCGCCGACCTGCGGTCGATCTACGAGACGATCCAGTCGGGAGAGCTTTATCGCCTTCGCGGCCACTGCGGCGCACCCGCCACGGATTTCCTCGAGTACGTCCAGATCATCGTCTACGAACGGCGGATGGGGCGGTTGACAGCTCATACGTTTTCGTATTCGGGCAATCCTCAGGGCTGCGATCCTTCGCTCCGCAAGCTGCACGAAGCCCTGGAAACGCTCCAGTTAAAGCTCAGCCGGCCCACGGCCGTCGGCGCTCCGGGCACGGCCAACGCCCAGGGCCTTCCCGCGCCGGCGAGCACGCCCATCCCGCTTTCGGCGCCCTAGCGCCGGCTCTGGCGCACTAGAAGTGCCAGGCGCGCCCGGATAGAATCAAGAATGATTCCTGATCCGCGCCCTCTATGCGCAGTCCGGGCGGTTCGCCCTGTTCGAGGATGAGCGACGTGTCCAAGACCGAGACGGCTGACGATCTCCAGAGCGCTGCAACGCCCGCTTTGGGCGTGGACACGCCCGTCGAAAAGTTCCGCGAATTCCTCGAGATCCGCGGCGACAAGCTCACCGAGCCCAGACGCGTCCTCGTCCGCCATATTTTCAACACTCACAAACATTTCGACGCCGACGAGCTCGTCCGCGACCTGCACGACGCCGGCCACTCCGTGAGCCGGTCGACCGTCTATCGCACCCTGCGGCTTCTGGTCGACGCCGGGCTCTTACGCGAGCTCCGGCTCACCAATCGGACCGCATTCGAGCACGATTACGGCTACCCCGCCCACGACCATCTGCACTGCACTTCGTGCAATCGGGTCGTGGAGTTTCGCAATGAAGAGGTCAAGGAGCTGCGCGACGCCGTCAGCCGGGCGCACGGGTTTCGCGCATCGGGGCACCGGTTCCTGATCACCGGCGTCTGCTCGGCGTGCGTCCGCTCGCACTCGCCCAGGCGCAGGCTCGATCTGATCTGACGGCTCACTCGAGATATCCCAGATCGGCGAGCCGCTGCTCGATCAGCTCTTGCTCGGCGTCGGAATACTCGAACGGCTGGGCGTGAGGGCCGGCCAGCGGTTCCTGCGCGTGGTCGAGCCGCGGCTCCGCGATCGCGGACCGTTCGACGAGCGGCTTGCCCTCAATGTGCTCGGGGATGGGCAGTCCTAAAAGGGCGAGGATCGTGGGAGTCGCGTCGATCAGGTTGGCGCTGAGCGTGCGTCCCGGCGCGAGGCCCGCGCCCGCCAGCGCGACCACCCCCTCGGGACGATGCGTGCCTGGCAGGTTGGCGTCGGCTTCGACCCAGCTTCCCTTCGAGAAATGCTTGGTCCGAATCCAGTAAGGCGCGTCGGGCACGGCGATCAGGTCGGGATAGCCCTCCTCGGCCGGATCGAGGCCATGGGCCGCCGCCATGTGGATGAGCTGGGTGAAGAGCGGCGCGCCGGTCTCGGGATGACGCGCCTCGGCAAGAGCCTGCGCGGCCGCCAGCCGGGCGTCGTCGATCTGGCCCGGCGTCATCCGGGGCGCGGCCGTCTTGACGCCTTGATGCCGCGATGCGCTATTCACATAAACCATCGCCGCCGTGTCTTGATGCGGCGAAAACGCCAGGGTCCGTTTCCAGTCAAAGGGATACTGGGCGGCCACCGACTGGTCGAACGACGCCGAACGGGCCGTGGGATCCTCACGCTTCTGGCCCCACAGCCTCAGACGGTCGAGCACGCGGATGGTCTTGCGCTCGATCTTGCCGGCCCAGTTGGGCAGGCGCACGACGCCGGCGTCGATCAAGATCCGATTCACGTTGATCCGGCCCAGGCAATGGCCGAATCCGTGGTCGCTCACCATCATCACGGCCGCGCCCCGGCGGTGCGCGAGCTCGGCCAGGCGGCCGATGGCTTGATCGAGCCCCTGGATCACGCGGGCGGCCGCCGCGTTCCATTCGGGCCGGTCGACGCCGTACTGGTCGACGTTCAGGTAAGGCCAGACGCGGTGCTGAAAGGGGTCGAGATTCTGGAACTGGACGAGCAGAACCGACCAGTCGGGCACGAGCTTGTCGGCCAGGAGTCCGCCGTCGGCGCGGCCGAGAAAGCTGGTCGCCGTCCGCGAGGCGTTGGTGGTGAGCTCGTCGAGGGTTCGCGGGGCGCGCTTCCAGAAATAGCCCAGGCCGTAGTCGGGCGCCTCGGCTTTCATTCGGGCGGCGAATTCGGGTTCGGTGGCCAGCGCGGCCTCGAGGTGCGGCGCGTCCATGCCGCAGATCACGATGCCCCGCGTCCTGGGGGGTGGATAAAGCCCCGGCAGATTCAAACTGATCGACGATCGGCCCGCCTGATCGAGCAGCCGCCAGAGTGTTGGCACGCGGATCCGGCCTGAGTGATTGACCTTCATCCGCCCCTGGGAGGCGTCGTAATAACGATGGTCGAACACGCCGTGGCGCACCGGTCCGCAGCCGGTCATCATGGTCGTCCAGGCCGCCGTGGTGACCGGCGGAATGATCGACCGCAGAGTCCCCGAGGCCGCCCCTGCCAGAAGCGCTTTCAGATTGGGCATGAGCCCGCGCGCGATCATCGGGTCGAGCACCGTCCATGTCGCGCCATCCAGCCCCAGGACCATGACGCGGTCGACGTTCTTCATGATGAGAGGGTTCCCCGAGGAATGGCCGTCGACGAGCCTGGCCGCCCTTGATTCCGTGACGTCACGACGCGGCCGCGAGCTCGATCCCGCTCGGGACCGCCCTGGAATCGGCCTCGATCTGGAACTCGGCGTGGTGATACGCCGCGAGCTGCCTGCGCTCGCCCTTGGAAC
>DAIDHE010000123.1 GCA_027459775.1 Planctomycetales bacterium
GATCAGGCTCCACTGTTCGTCGCTGAGGTCGGAGGGATAGGGCTTTCGCATGGGTGCTCGTCCTTGAGTCGGGTCAATGGCGGGACGTCCTTGAACGCCAACAGTTTACACGATTCGCTTTTTACCGGATAGCCTCTCAAAGCCCACGCATTACGGGACCGATTGCTGGACGCCAACACGAACGACGTTCCCACCATCGTGCAAGACATGGGTTCCTATCGCCGGTGGATCGACCCCCTGCTGCACGAAGCCTATCTCAAGGCGGAATCAGACAAGGACGCCGGCAGGCAGCTCCACGCCAGTCTCGCCCTATTGCCGGTCGATGGCACGCAGGTCACTTACCTCGCTCATCGGCTGCTCGGCGCCGAACCGCACGAAGTTTCGGTGCTCCGTGACGCTCTGGCCGCGCACAAGGATGATTTGCTGGAGAACCTGTGGACGGTCGCCTTGAAGCCGGAAAAAGGCAAGGAACCACAGCGGCTGCGGGCGGCAGCGGCGCTGGCGAAGTACGACCCGGAGAGTGAAAAATGGGCGAAGTGCAGCCCTCTTGTGGTCAACGATCTTGTGCTGGAAAACCCGGTGTACTTGGGCCAGTGGAGCGAGGCATTCCGGCCCGTGAAGAAGTCGTTGCGCGTTCCACTGGCCGACATCTTCCGAGATCGCAACGCAGAGCGCGCAGCGGAACGCACCCTGGCAACGAACCTGCTGGCCGACTACGCCGCCGACGAGCCACCGGTTTTGGCCGACCTTATCATGGACGCTGAGGACAAGCAGTTCGCCGTGATCTATCCGGCATTCGCGGCCCAAGGCGAGCGGGGACTGCCCGTGCTTACTGGCGAGATCGACAAGAAGCTGCCGCCCGATGCCCCGGAGGACGCCAAGGAGAGGCTGGCCAAGCGGCAGGCCAATGCGGCGGTAGCCCTGCTGCGGATGAATCAGCCAGCCAAGGTCTGGCCGCTGCTGCGGCACAGTCCCGATCCCAGGGTGCGAAGCTATCTCATCCATCGGTTAGGGCCGCTGGGCGCCGATGCCGACGCGCTGGTCGAGCGGCTGGCGGATGAACCGGATGTGACGATCCGGCGGGCGTTGCTCTTGAGCCTCGGCCCGGAGGAATTTGCAGAAGCAATATGGCAGCCCGAGGAGAAGAAGCGGCTGGTAGAGCAGTTGCAGGAGATCTATCGCAAGGACGCCGACCCGGGACTGCACGCGGCGGTGGAATGGCTCTTGCGGCAGTGGCATGAGGAGGCTTGGCTGGCCCGGACGGACCAGGAATGGGCTAGCGACGAGCGCATGCGGGCAAAACGCCTGGTGGACATCCAGCGGGTCTTGGCCAAGGATAAAGACCAGGCGAAACCGCAGTGGTATCTAACTGGCCAGGGTCAGACCATGGTGGTGATCCCTGGCCCGGTAGAGTTCCTCATGGGCTCGCCGAAGACGGAAGCGGGCAGACTACCTGGGGAAAATCAGCACAAGAGGCGGATAGGTCGGCCGTTCGCGCTGGCGGCCAAGCCGGTGACGCTGGAGCAATACCGGAAGTTCAAGGCTCGCTACGGCATTGGTCAAATTGAGTCCTGGGCACGCACCGGCGACAGCCCGGTGATCGGCATGAATTGGTATACGGCGGCGGCCTACTGCAACTGGCTGAGCGAGCAAGAGGGATTGCCCCAAAGCCAATGGTGTTACGAACCCCTGCATCCTCTGCCGGCGCTGGCCGGCAGTAGCGCCGGGCGGTTGGCCGGCTCGTTGGGTCCATTAGCGGCGAGCAGTGGGCTGTCTCCCAAGCGAACGGATCCGGAATTCAAGGAGGGCATGAAGCTGGCCAGAGATCATTTGCAGCGCAGCGGCTATCGGCTTCCGACGCAAGCGGAGATGGAATACGCCTGCCGGGCCGGGGCGACCACAAGCCGCTATTTCGGCCAGACCGAAGAGCTTCTGGACAAATATGCCTGGTACATACACAATTCCCAGGACCGAACCTGGCCGGTGGGCAGCAAGAAGCCCAACGACCTGGGCTTGTTCGACCTGCACGGCAATGTCTGGTGCTGGTGTCAAGAAAGATATAAGGACAATCCCAAAGAACCACAATCGGTTATTGTGGATAAAGAGGATATGCTGGAGATTAAAGATAAGGATAGCCGTGTTTTGTGTTGCGGCGCGTACTCCTATCCTGCGTCGAATGCCCGCTGTGCCAACCGTGTCGGGGATGTGCCGGCCAGCGGTAACGGCGCTGCCGGCTTCCGGCTGGCGAGGACGTTGCCGCCTGGCTCCAGCCCGTGAACCTTCTTTGCCGCCCGGCGACTCAGCGCACCTACGACCGGCTGGGCAGCAATGCCGAGACGTGGCGGTCGCGGTTGGAGATGCTGCGGAAGAAGCACTTCCTCGGCCGCTTCCTCGCGGCCACTCGCCAGCGGTTGGTCGAGGTCGCCCAACGCCTGAGCCTGCACCGCGTGCCGAGTTTCCGCCTGCCGCGGCGGGCCCAGCGCCTCAAGGCAGCCTCAAGGGAAACACTCAAGAAACACTCAGACAGGCAGTGTGGTCTTGACAGGAAACACTCAGACAGGCAGTGTGGTCTTGACAGGTCGGCCGGGATGGGGTAATCTGCGGCCTCCAACCCAGGAGATACTCCGATGACGATGGCACGCGCGCACCTGGTCGACCCTTCGGTCACTCGCTGGTATCACTGCATCACCCGCTGCGTTCGGCGGGCGCTCCTGCTGGGCGAAGGGCCGAAAAACCGCAAGCTATGGATCGAAAATCGGATCGAGGAACTTGCTCACATCTTCTCGATTTCGGTGGGCGGGTTCTCGGTGCTCGACAACCATCTCCACCTGCTGCTGCGGCTCGATGCCGAGCCGGCCGAGCAATGGTCGGACGAAGAAGTCGCACGACGCTGGGGCAAACTGTTCCCGCCTCGCGACAACTCACGGCAGCCGATCCCGATCTCTGCGGGCTGGCTCGAACAACGCTTGAAAGACGCCGGCTGGATCGCCAAGACCCGCGATCGCCTGCAAGGGAACGTCTGCAAGGGAACGTCAGGGAACGTCAGGGAACGTCAAGGAACGTCAAGGGACAGGAACGTCAAGGGACAGGCATGTCGGTCTTGACTCCTCGGTCGGTACTTGGTAGCTTGCGTGGACTTCTTGAGGAGACCTTCCGATGACGATGGCTCGCGCACACCTGATCGACCCTTCGGTCACTCGCTGGTATGTCAGGAACCTCAAGGGACACAGGAACCTCCCAGGAACCTCAAGGGACAGGCATGTCGGTCTTGGCATGTCGGTCTTGACTCCGACCTCGAAGTCGACCAGCGACTTGAAGTGCTTGACCTTGATGCGCCTGATCTGGCTTATCAACGGCCCAGTCTCCTTGATCACATGGGGTCTTTCCACGCTTCGTCCGCCGGGCTGAAGTCGGCCCCGCGCGGGGGCCTCGTCCGACGCGCCGTCGATGCGTCTCGGCGCTGGACTCGACTGCATCTTCAATCTGTTCCCCAAGGGCGTCAAGATGAGCCGTCGTCCGGGCGCGGAATGAACGAGTCGCGCGTCCCATGCATGGAGGCCGGTTGCCAGGGTCAGGGCGATCGCGACCGCAGCCAGTCGTACCAGCCCTCGAGCCCATCGCCGCGGGTGGCCGAGACGCGCACGACCCGGAGCGCCGGGTTGACCGCGCGGGCGTGCTTGAGGAAGTGAGCCAGGTCAAACGAGACGTGGGGAAGCAGGTCAATCTTGTTCAAAATCAAGAGCGAGCTTGCTCGGAACATGTGCGGATATTTGAGTGGCTTGTCGTCGCCCTCGGTCACCGATGCGATCACCACCTTGGCCCGCTCTCCCAGGTCGAAAAGCGCGGGGCAGACCAGATTGCCGACGTTCTCGATCAAGACCACCGAGCCCCGCGGCGGATCGAGCTCGTCGAGGCCCTTGGCCAGCATCGCGGCGTCCAGGTGGCAGCCCGTGCCGGTGTTGATCTGGACCACGCGACAGCCCGTCGCCTGGATCCGCTCGGCGTCGTTCAGGGTTTCTTGATCGCCCTCGACGACGGAGATCGAGATCTCGCCGCCAAGATCCCGAATCGTGCGCTCGAGCAGCGTCGTCTTGCCCGCCCCGGGCGAGCTGACCAGGTTGAGCGCCAGGATGCCGCGGTCGGCGAGCCAGCCGCGGTTGCGGTCGGCGAGCCGGTCGTTCTTGGCCAGGACGGCCGTTTCCAGCGCGATCGTGGCCGTGCTCGGGCCAGCGTGGTCGTGACGGTGCGAATGGACGTGATCATGGCCATGGTCGTGATCGTGGCGCTCGTCGAGCGCGACGACCCGCCCGGTCTCGAGATTGGTGAGCGTTGGCCTGGAGTCGTCCGAGCATCCACAAGTTTTACACATCGATGATCTCGAATTCCTTGACTTTGAGTTCCGCGCCCGCGAGCCATTCCAGGTCGGTTTCGCCGCACGGGCAGCGCCCGAAGGGGCGATCGAAGGTCAGCTCGTTCCCGCAGGCGCGGCAACGGGCGCGGCCGGGAGTTTCGATGATAACGAGGCTCGCGCCTTCCAGGGGCGTGTCCTCGGCGCAGAGGTCAAAACAAAACCGCACCGCGTCGGGCAATACGGCCGCGAGCTTGCCGATCTCGAGTACGACGCGGACGACCCGCGCGCCGGCCGCGTGCTCGACGACAATGGAAACGATTTCTTGCGCAATCCCCAGTTCATGCATGGTTCGCTTGCGTCGATCTGGACTTCATGGGCCCTTCCATCGAGCCGAGGGCGAGGAGAGATCTTGGTTGGAAGCCGCCGGCGACAATCCTTCCAGAGGCACGATCGGCGCCCGATGCCGGCCGTGGGCGTAATAGGCCGCGCAGGCCCCTTCCGACGACACCATCGTGGCCCCGAGCGGGTTCTGGGGCGTGCAGTCCGTGCCAAACGCGGGGCAGTGATGGGGCTTCTTGAGCCCCTTCAGGATCGCGCCGCTGATGCATGCCGACGACTCTTGAGTCTTGATATACGACACATCAAAGCGCGTTTCGGCGTCGTGGTCGCGATACGCGGCGCGGAGCTTGTAGCCGCTCATCGGAATCGGGCCGATCCCGCGCCAGTTCCGATCGCAGACCTCGAAGACGTCTTCGATAAGGGCCCTGGCGGCGGCGTTTCCCTGGGTCTGGACCGCGCGGGAATACTGGTTTTCGACGTCGGCGCGCCCTTGTTCCAACTGGCGGACGACCCGCAGTACGCCTTCCAGCAGGTCGACCGGCTCGAAGCCCGTCACCACGATCGGGACGTGGAAGCGGTTCGCGATCGGCTCGTATTCCGTGCAGCCGGCGACGGTGCAGACGTGCCCCGGCCCCAGGAACCCCTGGACGCGGTTGTCGGGCGATCGCAGGATTGCGGCCATGGCCGGCGGCACGAGCACCTGCGAGACCAGGACGCTGAAATTCGCCAGCCGTCGCTTCCGCGCCTGCCAGACGGCCATTGCGTTCGCCGGCGCGGTCGTCTCGAACCCGATCGCGAAGAAAACCACCTGTTTCGCGGGGTTGGCGGCGGCCAGGTTCACCGCGTCGAGCGGCGAATAGACGATCCGCACATCGCTCCCGCGCGCCTTGAGCGCGAGCAGGTCTCCGCGCGAGCCGGGAACGCGAAGCATATCGCCGTACGAACAGAAAACGACGTCGGGCCGCGCGGCGATCGCGTGCGCCCGATCGATCATTTCGAGCGACGTCACGCACACCGGGCAGCCCGGTCCGTGGACCAATTCGATTTCTCGAGGCAGGATCCGGTCGATGCCGTACTTGACGATGGTGTGGGTCTGCCCGCCGCAGACCTCCATGATGGTCCACGGCCGCGTCGCCGCCCGCGCGATCGCCGCCGCGAGCTTCCGGGCGGCCGCGCCGTCACGGTATTCGTCCAGGTATTTCATCCGCGGCCGCCTCCAGAAAGGACGCGCGGACTCGTCGCGTCCAGGTCCGCGAGTTCATGGCGCGCTCAAGCGGGACGTCCCTTCGCATGAGCCACCACCCGCGCACAGCCCGCGCTTGCCGGATGCGATTCCTCCATATTACTGTTTCAGTCGCCTACGCGCTTGTCAACGGACGATCCTCGACCCCCGATCGAGATACGCACAAAAACTGTATGCGAATGAATAGAATGGGCGACCATTCACGAGCTCCGGGTTTTGACCGGCAAGGCCGTGCGCGGGTGGATCGGTGATAGGGTCGATATCGGTAACGCACAAGTGAAAGACGATCATGCCAAGACGCAATCGCGTGACGCCCTTTGGAGCGATCATCGCCACCCCCGAACGCGGCACGCTCATCGGCAATCGAGGCGTGATCCACGACCAGAGGCAAAGGATCGCGCGTGAGTGGCGGATCAAGCGCTGGATTCTCTGCGTCCTGGAATTCCGGGGGCGAAAGCGCGCGATCATGGCCCCGGGGCGCTGGACCGAGCTCTTCTTTCTCGACGAGGCGACCGGATTGGCGGCGGGCCATCGCCCGTGCGCCGAGTGCCAGCGATCGCGGTTCAACGCGTTCAAGGACGCCTGGACGATCGCGCACCCAAACGCTCAACCCTCAAGACAGCCAGCCGTCGAAATCGACGAACTCTTGCACGCCGATCGACTCGAGCCGTCAGGCGGAAAACGCACTTACAGCGCAAACCTCGACGACTTGCCCGACGGCGTCTTCGTGACGCTCGAAGACGACCGGAAACACGCCCTCTTGATCCAGGGCGATGCGCTCTTGGTCTGGTCGCCGGCCGGATATCGCGAGCGCCTGCCCCGGGCGAAAGGAGTCGAGGTCTCGGTTCTGACTCCAAGATCGACCGTGGCCGTGATCCGGGCGGGGTTCGTCCCGGAAGTCCATCCCTCGGCGAAATCGACGCCCGATTGACTTGGGATCGTTCGTCGAGTGTCATGAAGACGTGGTTCCGAACCGTGTGTTCGCGGCGACTCGTCATTGAGAGCGCCCGGGCGCGCGGACGGGCCGCGCGGGGAGACCGGCGATGCGACACGGCTTGAATCGGCGGGAGTTTTCGGCGGCCTCGGCGGCGGCGATCGGGTTGGCAGGCGGGCAAGTGCTGGGGGCGAACGAGCGGGTGGGGCTGGCGTTCCTCGGGCTGGGCAACCGGGGTTGCCAGTTGCTGCGGGCGTTCCTGGCTCAGCCCGACTGCCAGGTCGTGGCCCTGTGCGACGTCTACGAGCCCTATCTGAGCGGCGATTTCGACCACATCGACCCCGGCTTCAAGCGGCTGGGCGGGCGGATTCCACGGATGCCCGAGGTTCCCAAGGGGGTCGCGCGATTCCACGATTTTCGGCACGTGCTCGAGCGCCCGGACGTCGACGCGGTGGTGATCGCGACGCCCGACCACTGGCACGCGATCCAGATGATCTCGGCGTGCAAGGCGGGCAAGGACGTCTATGTGGAAAAGCCGCTCTCGGTCACGGTGGTCGAGGGGCGTGCGATGGTGAAGGCCGCCCGAGCGCACGACCGGATCGTGCAGGTGGGGACGCAGCGGCGGTCGTCGCGGCTTTACGCCCAGCTCGCCGAGGCGATCCGCGGGGGCGCGGTCGGCAAGATCACGGTCGCCCGGGCGGGCTTCGCCAGCAACATGGCCCCGGCCGGGATCGGCCATGCGGAACCGTCAGCCCCCCCGCCCGGCCTCGACTGGGAGATGTGGCTCGGACCCCGGCCCGATCGGCCGTTCCAGGCCACGATCCTCCCCTACCTGTTCCGCTGGCACCAGCTCTATTCGTCGCAGATCGCCAACTGGGGCGTCCACTATTTCGACGCGATCCGCTGGATGACCGGCGAGCTCGCGCCCAGGTCGGTCTCAACCCACGGCGGCCGGTTCGCCGTGGACGACGACCGCACCATCCCCGACACCTCCGAGACGATCTTTGAGCATGACTCAAAGATGCTCACGCTTTTCAGTGTTTATGAGGCGAACGGCCAGCCGATCTTGCCCCGCGGGGCCGAGATCGAGCTGCGGGGGACGCTGGGAACGGCCTATGCGGGGGTCGCCTACTCGGCCGACAATCATTACGAAATCGTCCCCGAGCGCGGCGGGGCGTTTCAGGATCCCAAGCCCAGGCGCAAGCCTGAGACGGTCAAGTCGCCCGACGGCGATCTCGACCGCCGGGCGGCCCGCGACTTTCTGGACTCGGTCAAGAAGCGCTCGCAGCCGCGGGCCGACATCGAGGAAGGCCATCGCTCGACGACCTACGCCCATCTGGCGAACCTCGCGCTCGCGACCAGGAAACGCCTGGACTGGGACGCCCAGGCCGAGCGCTTCACCAATTGCCCCGAGGCCAACGACCTGCTGCATTACGAGTATCGCAAGCCCTGGAGCTTGACCTGATCGCTCAGCCCAGCGTCACGCCTCGAGGGCCGCTTGCAGGCGGTCGAGCCCGACCACCGGCGCCTGGCATGTGCGGCCTTCGCAAATGTAAGACGTGGCGCGGCCCTGGAGGGCGGGGCGGTTTTCGAGCAAGGGGACGGCGGGTGGCGCTGTCGCCTGATCGGCCGGGCGGGGCGCGACGACCTTGCCCGGCAGAAACGGCGTGGAGATCGCCTCGAGGACCGCGCGGAACTCGGCGGGATTCTGGCCGGCGACGACGGCGATCTCGCGGCCGGGCGCAAGCAGGAAATCGAGCGCGATCAAGCTCTGGGCGGCGGCCGAGGGCTCGCGTTCGAGCACGGCAAGGGCGGCCTCGAGCGCCCGCCGAGCGGCGATGGCAAAATCGTCGCGCGCGGTCAAACGCCCCAGCCGCGCAAGCGCTGTCGCGGCCATGCCGTTGCCCGAGGGAGTTGCGTTGTCGTAGACGTCCTTGGGCCGAGTGATCAGCGCCTCGTGGCGCTCGGGGGTGTAGAAAAACCCGCCGCGTTCTTTGTCCTCGAACTCGGCGAGCATCAGCTCGGCGAGCGCGACCGCGGAGGCGATCCAGCGTGGCGCGCCGGTCGATTCAAAGAGCCGGGTCAGGCCGTCGATCAAATTTGCATAATCATCAAGGCATCCGTTGAATCGTGCTCGACCGTCCTTGAAGGCGTGCCAGAGCCGGCCGTCGGGCTGGGTCAGGCGCGCGAGAATGAAATCGGCGGCGCGGCTGGCGGCGTCGAGGAAGCGTTCGTCGGCCAGGATTCGGCCGGCCTCGGCGAGAGCGGCGATCGCGAGTCCGTTCCACGAGACGAGGATCTTGGAGTCCTTGGCCGGGGGAATGCGGGTCTCGCGGAGGGCGAGCAAGCGGGCGCGGCTCGAGGCCAGCTCGGCCTGGAGCGAGGCTTGGTCGCGGCCCAGCATCGCGGCCGCCTCGTCGATCGGCCGGGGCAAGTTGAGGATGTTCTTGCCTTCCCAGTTGCCGGCCTCCGTCACGTCGTAAACCTGGCAGAAGGTCGCGCTGGCCTCCGGGCCCAGGGCGTCCAGGATTTCGGCCCGGCTCCAGACGTAGTATTTGCCTTCGACGCCCTCGCTGTCCGCGTCCTCGGTCGCCAGAAAGCCTCCATCGGGGTCGGTCATTCGGCCCAGGATGTAATCGAGCGTTTCGCGGGCGACGCGGGCGTATTCGGGGTCGCGGGTGGTCTGGTAGGCTTCGAGATAGGTCGATGCCAAAAGCGCGTTGTCGTAGAGCATTTTCTCGAAGTGCGGGACCAGCCAGCGGTCGTCGGTGGCGTAACGGGCGAATCCGCCGCCCAAGTGGTCGTAGATCCCGCCCCGGGCCATCTTGTCGAGGGTGATCCGGACGGCGTTCAGGGCGGCGGGCTGGCTGGTGCGGGCCCAGCCGCGCAGCAGCAGCCGTACGTCCATGGGTCGGGGAAACTTGGGCGCGCGGCCGAAGCCGCCGTGAACCGGGTCAAAGCCGCGCAGGGTCGTCTTGACCGCGTGGTCGAGGAGCGCGGGATCGAGAGTTCCCGAGCCCTGGGGCGGCTCGGCGAAGACCCGAAGCTGCTCGGTCATGGCGCGGGCCGATTCGCGGATCTCGGGCTCGCGCTCGAGCCAGGCCCGGTGCACGCTCTGGAGCACGCGGGGAAAGCCGGCCATGCCCCGCGAATCGACGGGCGGGAAATAGGTTCCGCCGAAAAAGGGCTCGAGGCTGGGCGTCAGGAACACCGACATCGGCCAGCCTCCATGGCCGGTCATCGCCATGACGGCCGACATGTAGATCTGATCGAGGTCCGGGCGCTCCTCGCGATCGACCTTGATGTTCACGAAGAGCTCGTTCATGAGCGCTGCGATCGCCGGGTTTTCGAAGCTCTCGCGCTCCATCACGTGGCACCAATGGCACGCCGAGTAGCCGATCGACAGGAAGATCGGCTTGTTCTCGACCCGAGCCCGCGCGAGCGCGTCCTCGCCCCAGGGATGCCAGTCGACCGGGTTCATCGCGTGTTGCAACAGATAAGGGCTGGTCTCGCCGGCCAGACCGTTGGGCTTGCGCCCCGGGCGCTGCTCTTCCGAAGACGGATTCGCGGACATGAAAGACGGTTCCTCAGGGAAGACAATCACGGGCCAGGCTCGATCCATGCGAACGGGCTCGGCCCGAGAATCCTTACTTGGCGTGCGTGGGCGCGGCGAAAAGAGCCTCGTGCAGGCCGGGCTCGGGACGCGACTCGGCCTGGTTCCAGTAGCGGAAGCCTGCTTTCCAGTCCCAGATGGCCCAGCCGAATCCCGCTTTCGCGGCGGCCTCGCGGACGGCGCGGTAATAATTGGCGCGTGAACCGGGGTCGGCCGCGGTGAACGCGCCGAACTCGCCCAGATGGATTGGCCGTCCGTAGTAATCGGACCATTCCTTGGCCTGATCGAGCGCGCCCTGGAAGGCATGCGGGCCGCTCGGGTTCGTGGCGGCGGGGGTTGTATTGTAGGCTCTCACCCAGGCGAGAACGCCGCGCGACGCGCCGAGCTTGGGATCGAGCACCAGCGGCGTCGTGGGCGGGCCTGGAAAGACGACGCCCGAGAGGATCTTGACATCGGGCCCAGCCCAGGTCGCGCTTTGGTGGGTAAAGTAAAAGGGGTCGTAATTGTGTACGGTCACGATGATGTTGTGATCGTCGTCGGGGAGCTTGAACGCGGGGAGTTCGCCGATGCCGTTCCAGCGCCCTGGTCCAGCGAAGATGGTCCGGTTGGGGTTGGTGCGGCGGATCACGGCGATGGTCTCGGCGATGATCGGGTTCATGACATCGGTCGTGGCGGCGTCCTTGGGTTCGTTCAAGAGCTCGAAGGCGAGCCCCTCTGGGGCGTGGACGTAGTGGGCGGCGATCTGGTTCCAGATGGCTGTGAACTTGGCTTTCTGGCCCTTGGGATCGGTGGTGAAGTCGTCGAAGTGGTGGATGTTGATCAGGATCGAGAGGCCCTGGTCGAGCCCGGCCGAGACGAGCTCGTCGACCCGGGCGATGAATTCAGGCTGGATGCGGAATTCGGGACCGGGGCCGGTGTAATGGTGCCATCCGGCGGGAATGCGGGCGTGGTCAAAGCCTTGCTCGCGGATCAGCCGGAGATCGGTCGGGGTGTAGTGTTCGCCCCAGGTCTGGCCGGGGGGGACTTCGAGTCCGTTGCCGAGGTTCGCGCCGTGGCGGAATCGGGCGGCGGCCCGGTGCGCGGGCGTGTCGCGGCCTGGGATTCGCGCCATCTCTTGAAAGCCCGCGGGAGCGACCGCCCGCGCAAAGAGCTCGATCACGACCGGCCGGCCCCCCTGCACCGCCATCTGGGCCGACAGCGGCTGGTTGTGCCAGGTTCGGGCAAACGAGCCGCCGCCATGCGCGGCATGGTCGCCGCCGCGCATCACGCTCGTGGGGTTGCCGTTCCAGCCGTTGAGGCCGCTCGACTCGAATCCGCCGTTTTCGAGCTTGGCCCCGGTCACGCGGATGTCGTCCCAGTCGAGCTCTTGACGGTAGAGCACCCCTTTCGACGCCTCTTCCCACGGACCCATGAGCGACAACGTGAGCGTGCCGTCCCTGGCCGGCGTGAGCTCGACGGCGATCGACCGCCAGCCCAGCCGGCTGACGGGAAAGTTCACGGTGTAAGCGCGTCCCTGGGCGGGCTCGCTCAGCCAGTTGGGCCTGGCGATCGAGCCCTGGCCTGTCGTGATCCGCCCCTGTTCGATCGCGCCGGCGGCCAGGTCGACGGCCAGGTCGAACCGGGCCGTGGACGCTAGTTTTGCCGGCTCATCCCCACGCACAATCCCGGCCGCCGCACCCGACCCGAGAGCCAGGGCGACGATCAAGACCCCCGCGAATCGTCTGGCAGCCATGATCCATCTCCGTGCGTGTGTGCGGCCGGGGGCTCGTTCTCGATGCCGCGCCTGGTATAATCCAGGAGTATAAACCGCCGGCCGGGAACCTTGATCCGAGCAATGGCCCTCGAGTGAGAATCGTACCATGACGTGGACCTCATCGTCTCGCCGCCATTTCCTCCGCTACGGGACCGGTTTCCTTGGGATCGCCGGCGGTCTGGGCGCGACCGCGAGCGCCCTGGGTGCAATTCAGGTTCCAGCCCACGCCCCGACATCGGCGGAGTTGATCGAGAAGGGCGTCGCGTTTCTGCGCCCGCGGCAAGACGCCAAGGGGGGGTGGTCGACCCAGCGCGAGCTGGGAGTGACCGCGCTCGTGGTCACGGCCATTCTGCGATCGGGCCAGGTCGCGCCGGCAGATCCCCTGGTCGTGCGGGCTCTTGATCTGCTGGAGGCCTCGATCGGTCCCAAGGGGGGCGTCTCCGAGGCGGCCCACGCCAATTATGCGACGTCGATCGGGCTGATGGCGTTCACCGAGGCCAACAAAGGGGGCCGCTACGACCGCGTGATCAAGGCCGCCCAGACGTTCCTCAAAACCATGCAATGGGACGAGGGCGAGGGGAAATCACGCGAGGATGGGTTCTACGGAGGGGCGGGCTACGGCGGCTCGAACAGCCGGCCCGACCTGTCCAACACGGCCTTTTTCATCGAGGCCCTGCGCGCCTCGGGCCTGCCGGCCGACGACCCCAACCTCAAGAAGGCGCTCGTCTTTGTCTCGCGCTGCCAGAATCTGAAGAGCGAGTTCAACGACCAGCCCTGGGTCGGCGAGGCGACCGACGGCGGCTTTATCTATACGGCCGCCAACAACGGCCAAAGCATGGCGGGCAAGGACGCCGCCGGCGGCCTGCGAACCTATGCCAGCATGACCTACGCCGGCCTCAAGAGCATGATTTACGCCGGCCTCAAGCGCGACGACCCGCGCGTCCAGGCCGCCATGACCTACATCAAGGACCACTACACGCTCGACGAAAACCCGGGCCTGGGCCAGCAGGGGCTGTACTATTATTATCACACCTTCGCCAAGACCATGGCCGTGCTCGGCGACGCGACCATCACCGACGCCAAGGGGGTTGTCCACGATTGGCGATTGGAACTGGTCGCCGCCCTGGCCAAGCGCCAGGAACCGCACGGCGGCTGGGTCAACAAGGCCGACCGCTTCATGGAGGGCGATCCCAACCTGGTGACCGCCTACGCCCTGCTGGCGCTCGCGTACACCCGGCCCCAGGCTCGCTGAGAAACGCTCGGCCACGCTCTCTAGCGACCTTCGCCAGTGTCGAGCAACACCCCGATCGCCAGCGCCAGACGGCGATCGATCAAGGGGGGCCGATCGCCGCGGAGGTCGAGCACATAACGGTCGAAGAGCGTGAGCTTGCGATTGAACTCGCCCCGGGTCTCTTCGACATCATCCTCGCCGGGGACGATCAGGATGAAATTCGTGCGGAGAAAACCCACGTCCATCGACGCGGCCAGCGCCCGCCTCAGTAGCGACCAGAACAGCGAATCCTCGCGCGCGATCAGCACCGTGACGCCGCCCGGGCCGTGGACTTCCCATTTCTTACGAAAGACATTGTACAGATAATTCTTAGTGATTTTCCACAAGGGCTCTCCGTCGGGGGTGACGACGGTGTAGGTCGCGGTGATCGGCGCGAATTTCTGGTCCTGCAGGATCTGGAGCAAGAGCTCGGCTTTGGAATCGTCGCGGTAGAACGAAACGTGCCGTTTGGGTGACAGGGCGACCGCGATCACGCACGCCAGAATTGCGGTCAAGACGAGGGCCAGAACGAGCACCGCCGCTCCGATCCACTTGGGGGCGACGGTTTCCATGAGGCCCAAGCCGATGATGATCGACAAGAGGAGGCCGGTTACGGCGACGATCACGGTGACGAACGCGGCCAGCAGGTTGCGCCCCAGGTGGGCCGGCCGCTCGATGTAGAGGATCGGCTGATCGTATTCGTCGTGGACGTAGTAGCGTTCCGTGATCGACATGAGCTTTTGCCGGAGCAGGAACCGGTCATGGTCGAACGCCGGATGCCAGGGGGCTTGTGGTTTGTCGTCGTCCTCGAAGACGACGTCTTCGACGTCGGGAATCTCGACGACCGATTCGCACTCGGGGCAGCGCATTTTTCGGCCTGCCAGCTCGTCCCTGAGCCGGAAGGCTCGCTGGCAGTTTGGGCAGGAGACGGAGATCGGCATGGATGCCTCGACGGGGTCTTTGACGATCGGGTTTGGCGGAGAACGCACCCGGAGAACATGATGTGAAGGCGGGCGTTCGGCTGCAAGCGTCGAGGTAGGAATGTCGAGCCGCGGTCAAAGGTCGGCGCGACGGATCAGGCGCCGAGGGCTGACTGGATGCGAGCTTGAAGCTGGGCGAGCTCGTCGTCGGCGTAACCGCGGCCGTGGGGCCAGGGCCAGTGGACGGAATCGCCGCGCAGGCGGGGGATGATGTGCCAGTGGCCGTGATCGACCGTCTGGCCGGCCGCGCGGCCGTTGTTGACCACCAGGTTAAACCCTTCGGCTCGGGTGGCGGCGACGACGGCGCGGCAGAGCCGGGGCAAGAGCTCGCCCAGGTGGGCGGCATAGGGGTCGGGCAGCTCGGCCAGGGTTGAGTGGTGGGTCTTGGGAACGAGGAGCGCGTGGCCGGGGTTTACCGGGTTGATGTCGAGAAAGGCGACGGCGAGATCGGTCTCGAGCAGTTTCGCGGCGGGGATCTCGCCCGCGATGATCTTGCAGAAGATGCAGTGGGGCTCAAACGCTGGTGCGGCCATGGCGCGTTCTCCCAGGGCGGTCGTCGAGGAAGCCGCGCGCGCGGTTCGCCGCTCGACCGGCATTCGCCGCGCGGGCGTTCTTGGGTTCAGGACGGCTTGGGCGCGGCCACCAGGGGCGCCTTGGCGGCTGGCTTGACCGTTTCGTCCTCGCCCAACAGTGAGATGACGGCCATCGGGGCCGCGTCTCCCTGGCGGACCTTGGCGAGTTTGTAGATCCGGGTGTAGCCCCCGGTCCGCGTCTTGAACCGCGGGCCAATCTCGTGGAATAGCTTGAAGGCGACCTGCTTGTTCGTCAGCACCGCGAGCGCGCGGCGGAAGTGGTCGAGGCTCCAGCCGTCCTTGGCGAGAGTGATGAGCTTCTCGGCGAACGGTTGCAGTTCCTTGGCCTTGGCCAGGGTGGTCTGGATTTGACCGTGTTCCAGGAGCGCGGTCGCCAGGTTGCGCAGGAGCATCCGGCGGTGCGAGGGGGAACGCTTGAATTTTCGGCCGGCTTTTTGGTGTCGCATGACAGTCGTCGGTTGGGAGTGTTGAGGGGCGGGGACCGGTCGGTCCCCTTAGCCCATGGTTCGCGAGGGCAAGTTCATGCCCAGATCGAGACCGATCTCGAGGAGCTTGGCACGCACTTCCTTGAGGGTCGTCTCGCCGAAATTGCGGACGTTGAGCAGTTGATCCTCGCTGCGGCTCACGAGGTGCCGAACAGTGGTGATCCCTTCACTTTCCAGGCAATTGGTGGCCCGCACCGAAAGCTCGAGCTCGGCCAAGCTCATGTCGAGCTTGCGTTCGAGCTCGGCGTCCAGGGGCAGATGCTGACCCCCCTCGGCACCCAGGGCGTCGGCGGGCAGGCCAGGGCCGGGTTCGTTGTATTGCACGAACGGGTTCAGGTGCTTGCGAAGGATCTTGGCCGCCTCGACCAGAGCCATCTCGGGCCCCAGCACGCCGGTGGTCCAGATCCGCAGGATCAGCTTGTCGTAGTTGGTGCGCTGGCCGACCCGAGTGTTCTCGACGTGGTACTCGACCCGCTGGACCGGGCTGAAGCTGGCATCGATCGGGATCACGCCGAGCTCGAGATCCTCGGTGTGCCCTTCGGCGGCCGTGCGGTAACCGCGGTTGTTTTCAACCGTCATCTCAAGATGAAAGGCCACGTCCTCGGTGAGCGTGCAGAGAATATGGTCGGGATTGATGATCTCGACGGATTCGTCGTGCAGGATGTCGGCGGCCGTCACGACGCCGCGGCGGTCGCGGTCGATGCGGATGGTCTTGGCCGACTCGGAGTGGTTCTTGACGACGAGTAGTTTGACGTTTAGCACGAGGTCGGTGATGTCGTCGATCATGCCGGGGATCGACGAGAATTCGTGCTGCACGTTCAGGATCTTGATCCGGGTGACGGCGCTGCCCTCGAGGCTCGAGAGCAGGATGCGCCTCAGGCTGTTGCCGACGGTGTGGCCGAAGCCGCGTTCGAACGGCTCGACGTGGAACTCGCCGAACGTGTCGCTCAAGGTTTCGCGATTGCAGACGACCTGACTGGGCAGTTCAAGGCCGCGCCAACGAATCCGCATGATGGTCTCCCTCTTTCTTTCCAGGTGCGTTCGAACGGCGGGTCTAGCGGCTGAGCAACTCGATGATCAACTGCGGTTGGACGGGAAGGCCGACGTCGGTGGCGGCCGGCAAGCGGGCGACTCGGCCCTCGGGCGGGTCGACGCTGCTGCGATCGAGCCATTCGGGGACCGCTGGGCCGCCGACGGCCAGCGCGTCGGTCGTCATCCTGCGCGAGTGTTCCCGATTCTTCACCTGGATCCGGTCGCCGGGTCGAACCAGATAGCTGGGGATGTCGAGCTTGCGGCCGTTGACCATGATGTGGCCGTGAGTGATGAGCTGACGGGCCTGGGGGCGGGAGAGGGCCAGTCCCAGCCGGGTGACGACGTTGTCGAGTCGGCGCTCGAGGAGCGACATCAGGGCGTCGCCGGTGTTGCCTGGGCGGCGGCTGGCTTCCTCGTAATACTTGCGAAATTGTCGTTCGAAGACGCCGTAGAAGCGCTTGACCTTTTGTTTTTCGCGGAGGCGAATAGCGTATTCGCTGGCCTTGCCGCGGCGGAATTGGTGCATGCCTGGCACGCCCTCGCGGCGATCGACGGCGCATTTCGGCGTCTCGCACCGGGTGCCCTTGAGGAAGAGCTTGGCGCCTTCGCGGCGGCAGAGTCGGCAAACCGGACCAGTGTGACGTCCCATGGCGAATCAACTATCCTCGGTCGCGTGACATTCTTGAAGGATTCAGGATTTCTAGCTGGAGCAGATCGAGAAGTTCCAATGCTCACTCGATCCGTGGTGCGCGTGACCGGCGGTTCGGCCCATCACGGCATGGTGTTCTGTGGTTAATGGGAGCAGTGGTTGGCGCCGCGGTCGCGGGCCGGGGCTCTAAACGCGGCGTTTCTTGGGTGGACGGCAGCCGTTGTGGGGCAACGGGGTAACGTCCTCGATTGTCTTGATCAGGAGCCCGGAGGCCTGAATAGCCGTGATCGCGCTTTCGCGACCCGACCCTGGCCCCTTGACCTTGACCTCGACTTCCTTGACTCCGTACTTGGTCGCCGAGGCGGCAGCCGTCTCGGCGGCGCGTTGGGCGGCGAACGGGGTGCTTTTACGGCTTCCCTTAAAACCCACCGTTCCGGACGACGCCCAGCAAAGGGCGTCGCCGTTGGGGTCGGTGATCGTCACCGTCGTGTTGTTGAACGTCGCCTTGATGTGGACCACGGCGCGGCTGACGTTGCGTCTGGTCTTGCGTTTCTTGGCCTTCGCCACGGATCCCGCTCTCCTCAATCTCGCACTAAATCAGGGTACGCGCCAGGCGGAGGCCCGGTCTTCGCGTTGGACTGGCTCAATCTTGGGGCCGGGATCTTACGATCCGCGACCGATTCTCGCCGGCCTGGGCCGGCTTGACTTTGCCCACGGCTCCGGCCGATCCTCTCGTCCCCAACCGCCGCGGACGCCCGCCCCGGCCGTTCGTTCGCGCCGGCGCCGGGCTAGCGCAGTTCCTTCACGCCCTTCTTGCCCGCGACCGTCTTGCGCGGACCCTTGCGGGTCCGGGCGTTGGTTCTCGTGCGCTGGCCCCGGACCGGAAGACCCTTGCGATGCCGGAGACCCCGGTAACAGCCGATATCGCGCAGCCGCGCAATGCACTGCTGGACCTGGCGGCGAAGCTGGCCCTCGACGGTATATTCGTTGTCCAGCAGCGAGGCGAGCTTGGCGAGCTCGTCTTCCGTGAGGTCGCGCGCCCGCTTGTTGGGGTCGATCCCCGTCTGTTCACAGAGCCGGCCCGCCAGGTAGGGGCCGATTCCATAGATATAGCACAGCGAAATCCGCGTGTGCTTATCATTAGGAATGTCTACACCGAGTATACGAGGCATCCAACCGATCTCCCCAGCCCCTGATCATTTCCCGCGCCGCGGTTCAAAACTCACGCCGTGCCCCAGGGATCCAACCTCAGCCCTGCCGCTGTTTGTGTCGCGGGTTGGTGCAGATCACATAGACCTTGCCGTGTCGGCGGACGATCTTGCAGTGATCACAGATTCGCTTGACGCTTGAACGAACTTTCATGGCGATTCATCGATCCATTGGTCGCGCCCGCGGCTCGAGGCGGACAGAGTCGAATTTGACGAAAAAAAGCAGACCGGCCCCCGGTCGAATTGATCATCTTAGCGGCCTGATCAATGGCTCGCAAGGGAGGCTTGGCCAGATTTCCACGGTTTTTCATGGAGTCGAGGCCGCCAGCCGTTCCGCCGGGGCGAGGCGGGGCTCGGCGGCGGGATCGTCCTCCAGCAGAGTCAGGATGCGGGGGCCGTCGACGGTCATCGCGACCGTGTGTTCAAAATGCGCGCTCGCCCGGCGGTCCTTGGTCTCGACGGTCCAGCCGTCCGAGAGCGTGCGGACCTCCTTGGTGCCGATCGCCACCATGGGCTCGATCGCCATGACCAGTCCCGGCTCGAGCTTGATGTCGAATTTACGCAGGGTCTTGCTCACGAAATTGGGCACCTGGGGCTCTTCGTGCATGGTCTGGCCGATGCCGTGGCCGACGAATTTCTCGATCACGTAGAAGCCCTGGCTCTTGACGTAGCGGTCCATCAGGCTGGCGACCTCGGACCAGTAGCGGCAGCGGCCCATCGCACGGATCGCCAGGTCGAGGGTTTCGATGGTCACGGCGAGCAGCTTCTGGGTCTGGGGCGACGGCTGGCCGATGGCCAGGGTGACGGCCGCGTCGCCGCACCAGCCGTTCACGCTGCAACCCGTGTCGATCGAGACCACGTCCCCTTCGCGGAGCGGGCGGCGGTTGGGTATCCCGTGGACCACCTGTTCGTTGATGCTGGCGCAGATCACGGCCGGAAAGGGGGGTTTGCCCTTGTCGCTCGAGGGATAGCCCAGAAACAGGGGCTTGGCGTCGTGCTCCCGGAACACCGCGGCCACGACGTGTTCCATGTCGGCCGTGGTGACGCCGGGCGCGGCCATCTGGCGGACCTGATCGAGGGCCTTGGCCACGACCCGGCCGGCCTCGCGCATGAGCCCGATCTCGCGCGGGCTCTTGAGCTTGATGACGGGCGGGGCCTCGTCCTTGGCCCCGTCCCGGCCGGGGCGGGGCCGACGGGCCAGGTTCGACAGGAAGCCGGGGATCGACGGTCGAGATCCGAGGGAACGGTGCGAGGACACGGCGCGAATTCCTCCAGGTCGAGTAGCGGCGCTCGTCTCGATGGGTCCATTATGCTTCATAACGCGCGATCGTTCCACCTAGCGCCGATTCACCAGCCCGGCGTAATTCCGCATGACCAGGTGGCTGTCGATCTTTTGAACCAGGTCCAGGCAGACGCTGATCACGATCAAGAGCCCGGTTCCGCCCAGGAACGACGCCACCGTCCAATCGACCTCGAAGTATGCCTGAACCACCGAGGGAATCACGGCCACCAGCGACAGGAACGCCGCCCCGACGTAAGTGATCCGCATCATCACTTTTTCCAGATAGTCGGCGGTGCGGCGGCCGGGCCGATAACCGGGGATGAAGCTGCCGTAATCCTTGAGATTCTCGGCCATGTCCTTGGGATTGAAAGTGATGGCCGTCCAGAAATAGCAGAAAAAGTAGATCAAGATGATGTAGCAGACGGTGTAGACATAGCTTTGCCGCTGAAAGGCGCGCGCGGTCTCGTCGAAAAACGTCGCCAAGAGCGAGCCCGGGCTCCAGGAATCGGTCCTCAAGCTCGCCGTGACCTTGGCCAGGCTGCCAAAGAGGAACGACGGAAAGATCAGCAGGCTCGAGGCGAAGATGATCGGCATCACGCCGGCCTGGTTGACCTTGAGTGGCAAGAACTGCTTGGCGCCGCCAAAGACGCGGCGGCCGCGGACGTGCTTCGCCGATTGGGTGGGAATCCGCCGCTGGCTCTCGGTGATCGCGATCACCCCGACCACCACCGCGATGAATAATATCATCAGCATCAGGATCGTGGTAATGCCATAGTGGCCGGTCTCGGGGACGAGCTTGGAGCTCGAGTTGTCCCACAGCCCCTTGAGCGCCACCGGCAGCCGCGCCAGGATCCCGGCCATGATGAGCAGGCTGATCCCGTTGCCGATGCCGTATTCGTCGATCTGTTCCCCGATCCACATGAGAAAGATCGTCCCCGCGGTCATGATGCACACGCAGACAAGCCCATTCGAGAATCCTCGATAGTCGGGCAAGACCACGTTCATCTGGGGGCTCATCATGTATTGAACCCAGAAGGCGCTCTGGATCGCGCAGAGCGCGACGGTCGCGTATCTTGTGTATTCATTGATGCGTTTTCGGCCGCTTTCGCCCTCCTTCATCATCGCCTCGAGCGCGGGCACGACCGAGCCCAGGAGCTGGAAGATGATCGAGGCCGAGATATAGGGCATGATCCCCAGGCCGAAGATCGTGCTCATGCCGATCTGGGTGCCGCCGAACATCGCCACCGTGCCGAACAGCTTGCCAGCGGTGTTGCTCGATTGCTGTTCTTCCCAGTTCTTGAGCTGGGCCTGATTGATGATCGGCAGCGGCACGTAAAAACCGATCCGGTAGATCGCCAGCAGGGCGGCCGTGAACAGGATTTTGCGCCTGAGCTCGGGTACCTTGAAGATCGTGAGCAATTTGTCCACGGCGATCTCCTCGTCTGGGTCGGGCGTTGGGGAGGATTTTGCGTCTTCCAGCGGCCGGTCGCGGCCCCTGGCCCGAGCGTGTCTGCTTTCGCCGCGGCCGGCGGCCGCGGCGATCGCGTTTCAGCGTAATGGGACGGCGGGTCGGGCGATCCTCGCCGGGTCAGGCCCACCCTGGCATGGCTCCAGCGGGCGCCGGAATCCTCAACTGGGCGTCGCGGCCTTGGCCCGTGCGTGGATCGCGTGGGGGGCGTAGGGAACGGCCACCGTCTTGCCGCCAGCCGCGGCGATCTTCTGGGCGGCCGACTCGCTGAACTTGGTGGCACGGACCTCGAGCGGCTTGGTCACCGCTCCGTCGCCCAGGATCTTGATCCCGTCGAACTCGTGCCCCTTGACCAGCCCCTTGTCGCGGAGCGCCTTCTCGTCGACGACCGCGCCACCCTCGAACTTCGCCTCGAGCTCGGTCAGATTCACGATCACGTAGTGCTTCTTGAAGGCCCCGTTGAAAAAGCCCCGCTTGGGCACGCGCCGGGCCAGCGGCATCTGGCCGCCTTCGAAGATCGGGCTGAGCTTGAACCCCTGCCGCGACGAATGCCCCTTGTGACCCTTGCTCGAGGTCTTGCCATGCCCGGAGCCGATGCCCCGGCCGACCCGCTTGCGCTTCTTGTTCTTATGAATACCTTGCTGGACGTCGTGGATCTGCATCAGAGCGAAACTCCTCGCAGACGAGCGATCTCGTCCTTCGTGCGAAGTTGGGTCATGGCGTTGATGGCCGCCTTGACCAGGTTAAGCTTGTTATTCGAGCCAAAGCTCTTGGTCAGAATATCGCGGACGCCGGCTGCCTGAACAACGGCCCGGACGGCGCCGCCGGCGATCACGCCGGTGCCCGGGCTGGCCGGCATCATCAGCACGCGCGCCGCCCCGTGCCGCCCCACGACGGCGTGCGGGATCGTGCCGCCCCGCAAGTTCACTCGCTTGATTTGTTTCTGGGCGTCCTTGACGCCTTTTTCCACGGCCGGCGGAACCTCGTTGGCTTTACCGTAGCCCCATCCGACCTGCCCCTGGCCGTTGCCCACCACCACCAGGGCGTTGAAGCTGAATCGCCTGCCACCCTTGACGACGGCCGCGCAGCGCCTGATCGACACGACGCTTTCATTCCATCCGCCGCGGTCGCGATCGCGATCCCGGTCTCGAGCTTCGCCTGCCACGCAATAACTCCTCGCGGACCAATATCCGCCCTGATTGGGGAATCGATCCGCCGCCTTCGGGGGATCGGTCGGTTGAACTTTTCGGTCGCACTCCAGACTTCAAGGCCGCAAAACCAAGCGCGGTCGGCGTCGCCGCGGGCATGCCCCGTCAAAACGACAGGCCGGCCTCGCGGGCCGCGTCCGCCAGGGCAGCCACGCGGCCATGGTACTTGTAGCTTCGGCGGTCGAAGCAAATCTTGTCAATACCGGCGGATTTCGCCCGCTCGGCCACGACCCGGCCGACCACGGCCGCCGCGGCCTTGTTGCCGCCGTATTTGACCTGGGCGCGGATCTCGGGATCGCGCGTGCTGGCCGACGCCAGGGTCTTGCCGGCCTGATCGTCGACCATCTGGGCGTAGATGTGCTTCGAGCTCCGGAACACGGCCAAACGAGGCCGTTCAGGAGTTCCAAACAAGCGGTTGCGCACTCGGTGCATTCTGCGCACGCGGCGCACCTGCACAAGCCGTTGCTGGTTGGCGGTATTCACGGGACGATCCTCGACGAAGGGGTTCAGGTCGCGAGCGGCTCGCGGCGGCTAAATCCTATAACGGGTCACTTTGACGATCCAAACGCCTTGCCGGCCTTCTTGCGGACGACTTCGCCTTCGTAGCGGATCCCCTTGCCCTTGTAAGGTTCGGGGGGGCGGACCTTGCGGACGACGGCGGCGAACTGGCCGACGGCCTGCTTGTCGGCCCCGCTGATGACGACGTGGGTCGGGTCGGGGACCGCGACGGCCACCCCGGCCGGGGGCTCGAGCACCACTTGATTCGCGTACCCCACCTGGAGGGCCAGGGTGTTGGCTTTCTTGATCTGGGCCTGGTAGCCCACCCCCACGATCTCGAGCTTCTTGGTGTAGCCGTTCACGACCCCTTCCACCATGTTGTTCACGAGGCTTCGGGTCAGGCCGTGTAGCGCCCGGTTGAGCCGTTCGTCATTGGGGCGCGTGACCAGGATCTGCTTGGCGGCCGCGTCGAAGGCGACCCCAATTTCAGGGCGGTGGATGAAGCTGAGCTTTCCCTTGGGCCCTTCGACCTCGATCTTTCGATCGACGATCGAGATTTTCACGGCCGGCGGCACGGCGACCGGCTTTCGACCGATTCGGGACATGACTTGGTCACCTTTTCCTTCGTTTGAGTCTTGTGGTTTGCGCCCAAGCAAAAGCGCGGTGGGGTCCGACCCTTCTCGGGGCCCGCCGCCGCGTGGTTTTCTAGTGAATCAGAGCCAGCACTTCGCCGCCGACCTTCTCGACGCGGGCGCGGCGGTCGCTCAGAACCCCGCGCGGCGTGCTGAGGATCTGGATGCCCATGCCATTCAAGACGGGCCGGAGATCGCGGTAGCCCTTGTAGACCCTGCGCCCAGGCTTGCTCACGCGATCGATGCGGTTGATCAGGCGTTCGCCGTTGGGGCCGTACTTCATATGCAGCCGGAGCGTCTTGGCGGGGACCGTATCGAGCACCTCGTAATCCCAGATGTAGCCCTCGTCCTTGAGGACCTGGGCGATCCCCCTGCGCATGATCGACGCGGGCATCTCGATGTATGTCCGCTCGATGCGGACGGCGTTGCGAATCCGGGTCAGCATGTCGGCGATCGGGTCGGTCATCATGGCGAACGGGCCTTCATAATCCGTCGCGGGTAACGGGTCCGCCCGACGGTTCGAATGGGAACCGGGGGGTCGCGTCGGCGCGGCGGTAATTTCGATCGTCTTGGGGCGGCCGGTTCAGTCGCGGGCGGACGCGCCCAGGACTCCGACCGCGGTTCCACGCGGTTTTGTTTCGTGACGTCGCGCGACCGGGTTCGCCCCCTCGCGCCCACCCTTGCCCTGCTCGGGCCGGCGGTCTACCAGCTCGCTTTCTTCACGCCGGGAATGAGTCCACGGCTGGCCAGGTTTCGGAAACAAATCCGGCAAATGCCGAACTTGCGATAATAACCACGAGGCCGCCCGCACAGCCGGCAACGATTGCGGTGTTGCACCTCGAACTTGCGGGTGGTCTTGCCGTTGACCTTCTCGGATTTGATTTTCTGGGCTTTGGTCGACATTCCGCGGCTCACCCAATTCTGGAAAAACGCCTTGTCCCTCGTGCTCCGTCAAACGACCGCTCCCGCGAGCGGCCCTCGTTCATTCGCGATCAGTGGGCCTTGGCCGGCAGCCGGAACGGCAAGCCGAAGGCCTTGAGCAATTCCCGCGCCTGGTCGTCGGTCGCGGCCGTGGTCACGATCGTGATGTCCATCCCCTGCGTGTGCTGGATCCGGTCGGCGTCGATTTCCGGAAACACCACCTGCTCCGCCAGACCAAGACTGTAATTACCGTGGCCGTCGAAGCTGTTGGGGTTCACCCCCCGGAAGTCGCGGATACGCGGCAACGTGATCGAGATCAGCCGGTCCAGGAATTCATACATCCGCTTGCCGCGGAGGGTGACCTTGCAGCCGATGTCGTTCCCCTCGCGGAGCCGGAAGCTCGACACCGAGGTCTTGGCCTTGGTGACCACCGGCTTCTGCCCGCAGATCTTGCTCATGGAATCGACGGCCGCCTCCAGGACGGCCTTGTCTTGCGTGGCCCGGCCGACGCCCATGTTGACCACGATCTTGGAGAGCTTCGGGATCGCCAGCGCGTTCGTGTGGTTGAACTTGGCGGCCAGGGCCTTGGCGATGTCGTTCTTGTAGAGATCGAGCAAACGAGCCATGACGATCGTCCTTACCGGTTTCTTTCAAACCAACGATTTCAGTTCGCGACGGGCGGGCGCTCAAGCGCGGCCCCCAGGGGGTCTGTTCGAGACTTGCTCACGAGGTCTTCGCGGCTTTGGCCTTGGCGGCGTGGGCCGGCTTCTTGGGGCCCAGGTTTCCCAGCCCGAGGCCGCACGCCTTGCAGTAACGCTCCTTGCGGCCGTCGTCGGTGTACCGTCGGCCGACCCGCACCCCGCGGTTGCATTTCGTGCAAACCAAGAGCACGTTCGACACGGCGATCGGCATCTCCCGCGAAAGCCGGCCGCCGCCAGGGTTCTTGGCGCTCGGCCGCAAATGCTTGTAGACGCGGTTGACCCCCTCGACGACGATCTTGTCGCGCTCCGGGATCACCCGCAGCACCTTGGCGATGCGGCGATTGGCCGGCGTGCCGCGATCGTCTCCAGTGATCACTTCCACTTGATCGTCTTTACGTATAATCATGATCAACTCGCTCTTTGACGGCTCGGTCGGTCCGGGGCCAGGCCGGTTCAGACCACCTCGGCCGCCAGACTGATGATTTTCATGAACTGGCGATCGCGGAGCTCGCGGGCGATGGCCCCGAAAATACGCGTGCCCCGCGGATTCTTCTCGTTGTCGATCAAGACCACGGCGTTGCGGTCGAACTTGACGTACGAGCCGTCGCCACGGCGGGTCTGGTTGCGGGTCCGCACGATCACGCACCGGACCACATCGCCGGCCTTCACGTCCCCGCCCGGGCTCGCCTTCTTGACGCTGGCGATGATCGTGTCGCCGATCCCGGCCGAACGCCTCTTGTAGCGCGACGCGCTGCCGCCCAGCACCTTGATGCACATCACTTCCTTGGCGCCGGTGTTGTCGGCCACGTCGAGCCGAGTCTGCATCTGGATCATGGCCTACACGCCTTTCACTGCATCCCGCCCGATGGAGGGCGGGGTCTGGTGGACTCGATACCTCGGGAACATGTCGACTCGCGTCTCGGTCGCGAGCCTGGGGCCTCGTTAGCGGGCGCTCTCGTCCTCGCCGGCGAGCGCCTGCTGCGCCCCGGGGCGGACGATCCGCGTGATCCGCCACCGCTTGAGCCGCGACATCGGCCGCGTCTCCATGATCTCGACCAGATCCCCCTTGCGGGAGGAATTGGCCTCGTCGTGGGCGTGACAGATCGTGCGCTTCTTGAGCATCTTGCCGTACTTGGGGTGCGGCACGAGCCGTTCGACCACCACCCGGCGGGTCTTGGTCATCTTGTCGGAGGCGACCATCCCGATCTCCGTCTTGCGGCGGCCGCGGGGCGGCGATGGGGGGGTCGCGGGGCTGGTCTCGCTCATGAATATCTCATAAAAAACAGGTCGATTCGTGCAACCGGGGCGGCTCGCGGCCGGCTCGCCCCTCAACCCACGGCGGCCTTCTCGCGCTCGATGGCCCGCAGCCGTAAAATTGTCTTGATGCGAGCGATTTCGCGCTTCGCCTTGACGACCTCGCTCGGAGCCTCAAGGCGTTCGGTTTCGCTCTGCAGCCGCAGGCGGAACAGGCTTTGCTGGACCTCGCGCAGCGAGAGCTCAAGCTGATCGTCGGATTGTTCGCGAAGTTCGGCGGGCTTGGACATCAGACCGTGTCTCCAGCTAAATCGTGGGCCTGCGGGTGACGAACCGGCAAGTGACCGGCATCTTGTGCGCGACCCGGGCGAACATCACGCGGGCGGCTTCCTCGGAGAGGCCGCTGACCTCGTATAAAATCGCCCCCGGCTTGATCACGGCGGCCCAGTACTCAACCTCGCCCTTCCCCTTGCCCATCCGGGTTTCGGCCGGGATGGCGGTCACGCTCTTATGGGGGAAAATTCGAATATAAATCTTCCCCCCTCCCTTGACCGCCTGGCTGGCCACGACCCGGCCGGCCTCGATGGTCTGGGCGCTCACGCGCCCCGATTCGAGCGCTTGCAGGCCGAATTCGCCGAACGAGACGTAGTTGCCGCGGGCCGCGTTACCTTTTACGCGGCCTTTTTGGCTTTTTCGATACTTGACCCGCTTGGGCATCAGAGCCATCGCCGGCCTCCACTTTCAAATAGTCGCCCTGGTTGACCCACACCTTGATCCCGATGTTTCCCTGGGCCGTGCTGGCCTCGGAGAATCCATAGTCGATTCGCGCCCGCAGCGTGGAGAGCGGGACCGATCCGGCCGCCGCAGCCTCAGTGCGAGACATTTCCGCCCCGCCCAGCCGGCCGGCGAGCTGAATCTTGACCCCCTTCGCGCCCCCCTCCATCGTCTGCTCGATCGACCGCTTCATGGTGCGACGAAAGCTCGACCGCTTCTGAAGCTGCTCGGCGATGTCCTCGCTGATGAGCTGCGCGTCGATCTCGGGTCGCGACACCTCCACGATCTTGATCTCGATCCGCCGCCCCGTGAGCGTCTGCAGCTCCTTGGTCAAGACCTCGACTTCGGCCCCCTTGCGACCGATGATCACACCCGGCCGCGCCGTCGACAACAGCACCGTCACCGCGTCGCGGGTCCGTTCGATCTCGATCTTGGGGATGCCCGCGAAGCCGTACTTCTTCTTGATGTGCGCCCGGATCTTGAAGTCCTCGACGAGCAGATCGGCGAACTCGTGCTTGGAGGCGTACCAGCGACTCCGCCAGTCCTCCATCACGCCGACCCGAAATCCCGTCGGTCTGATTTTTTGACCCATGTTCCCCTCGCCTCTTGGCCGTTGTCGTTGGGTAGCCTAATGATTCTCGTGTGCGGGTCGCCTTGGTCTGGCGCGTGGACTCTGGGGCCTGTCGGCCCCGGTTCATTCCTCGACTTCGTCCCCGCCGTCCCCGGCTCCGATGTCCGCCAGGTCGGCCAGGCCGATGGCGATGTGCGAGGTGCGGCGGCGGATCAAGTAGGCCATGCCCCGGGCCCGGGGCATGAGCCGCTTGGCCATCGGGCCGCCGTCGCCCCGGGCGTCGACCACGATCAGGTCGCCCACGCCGCGAATCCCTTGTTCCTCGGCGTTGGCCATGGCGCTTTTCAGCACCTGCTCAATCATCCGGGCCGACCGGTGCGGCATGAATCTCAGCCGATCGAGCGCGTCGTCGGCGTAATGGCCGCGGATCAGGTCAAGCAGGGGGCGCACCTTGCGGACCGAGATCCGGGCGAATCGGTGGGTTGCCCGATAGCGGGCGATGGTGCTCATGGCCTAAGTCTCGCGCGAAGAGATCCACGCCTCATCGAGTTCGGCGGGCGGGACCGGAATCATCGTCTCTAGAATACAAGGGTCTCAAACGGGCTCGGCTGGCGAAACGCGGCGATCCAGGGCGTTGACCCCGGGGCGCTCGGGCTCGAAGCCGGGGGTTACTTCTTGGGGCCGGCCTTCGAAGCCTTGCCGCCGTGGACTCGGAAGGTCCGCGTCGGAGCGAACTCGCCGAACTTGTGGCCGACCATGTCCTCGGTCACGTACAGTTTCACGAAATTTCGCCCGTTATGGATGGCGAAATGCTTGCCGATGAATTCCGGCACGACCGTGCAGGCGCGGGCCCAGGTCTTGATCGGCTCGCGGTTGCCGCTCGACTCGGCTCGAGCAACCTTCTCGAGCAAGCGGTCGACGACGTACGGTCCTTTTTTCAGCGATCGTCCCATGGCGCGTCCTATTCAGTCCTCTGCAAGAGCGTTTTCCGCACGATCGGCCCGGCTGGCGGCCGCGGTCGGTCGTTTGATCTCGTCCCCAAATCAGATCTTGAGCTGGCCGTACCGCACGCTGCGGCGGCGCCGAATGATGGCCTTGTTCGAGGGCTTTCGCGGCCGCCGCGTCTTGCCTCCCTTGGCGAGCACGCCCGTGGGCGAGCACGGATGCCGGCCGCCCGAGGTCCGGCCCTCGCCGCCCCCCATCGGGTGATCGACGGGGTTCATTGCCACGCCCCGCACGTGGGGCCGCCGGCCCAGCCAGCGCGACCGTCCCGCCTTGCCCAGCCGCACGTTCATGTGGTCGGGGTTGCCAACCATTCCGATCGTCGCGCGGCAGACCGCCGGAATCCGCCGGACCTCGCCCGAGGGGAGCGTGATCTGCGCCCAGTTTCCCTCGCGGGCCGTCAGACTGGCTCCGACGCCGGCAGAGCGGCAAAGCTTGCCCCCTCCGCCCGGCTGCATCTCGATGTTGTGGATCGTGAGCCCCGTCGGGATCTTGCCCAGCGGCAGGCAGTTGCCCAGCTTGGGCTCGGCGTCCGGGCCACTCGAGACCGCCATTCCCGCCTTCAGCCCTTCGGGCGCCAGAATGTAGCGCTTGACGCCGTCGGGAAACTTGATGAGCGCGATCCGGGCCGACCGGTTGGGGTCGTACTCGATGTGCGTGACCGTCGCCTGCTGGCCGTCGTGATCGTTGCGCGTCCAGTCGATGACCCGGTACCTGCGTTTGTGGCCCCCGCCGCGATGCCGGCACGTGATGAAGCCCTGATTGTTCCGCCCGCCAGTCTTGCGGATTGGCTCGGTCAGCGACTTCTCGGGCTTCTTGTTCTTGTCGGTGAGCTCCGCGAAATCGCTCACTGACGAGTTCCGTCGCCCCGGGCTGGTCGGCTTGTAAGTGCGTATGCCCATCGAACGATTCCCCTACCTGGCTCGACGCCCCGCGGCGTCTGTTTCATCTCGAATAAAAGCGATCCGCGATCCCCGGTGCGACCTGGTCGACCGCTCTCAATAGAAGTTGATGCGATAGTCGTCGTGCAGGGTCACGATGGCCTTTTTCCAGTTCCGCATCCGGCCCATTTTTTGACGGTAGCGGCGCGGCTTGCCGCGCCGGTTCTGAATCCGCACATTGGCGACCTTGACCTCGAACAGCGTCTGCACCGCCTCTTTGATCTCGGTCTTGGTGGCGAGCTGATTGACCTCGAAGGTATAAGCGTTGTGCCGTTCCGAGATATGCGTGGCCTTCTCGGTGATGAGCGGGCGCAAGATGACCTGGTAGGGTTCGAGCGCGGGCCCGTCTCGTTCGACTTCCGGGGGTCGGCGGAGCGTGACCATGAATCAGCCCTCGGCGGCCGCGGCGGCTGGGGCCGCGGCCTTGGTTGGAGATTGGCCCTGGCTCTTGAGCGCGGAAAGGGCCTCGCGGGTCAGCACCAGATACCGTTGGCGCAAGACATCGTAAGTATTGAACTCGGCGATGGGCGCGACCTTGACGCCCTCGATGTTGCGGGCGCAGCGATGGACCAGGGGGTCGTGCGCCGGCAGGCCGATCAGGATTGAGCGGCGGACCAGGGTCCGTCGGCGGGCCAGGGTCTTGGTCTCGCCGACCGCTTCGATCTTCTGGTCGTCCTTGAGGTCGGGGCGCGTGATCCGACCCAGGAGCTTGGCGAATTCCTTGGTCTTGGCGGTCTGGGTGGGAAGGCCGTCGACGACGATCGCCTGGTTGTCCTGAAACTTCGAGAGCAAGGCCATCCGGGTGGCCAGCCGGACAGCTTTCTTGGGCATCGAGTAGCGATAGTCGCGGTTGCGGCGGGCGAAGGCGGCGCCGCCGCCTTTGCGCTTGTTGGTGCGTTTCGCGCCAACCCGCGCGTTGCCGGTCCCTTTCTGGCGGAACAGCTTCTTACCCGAGCCGGCCACGTCCGCCCGACCCCGGGTGTTGACCGTCCCCACGCGCCGGGCCGCCAGATGCATGACGACCACGTCGTGCAAGAGCTGTTTGTTGATCGAGCCGCCGAAATCGGCCGGATCGACGGTCTCCTCGCCGATCTGTTCGCCAGCGGGATTGTAAACGGGCACTGTCAACATCGTGATGAGTCCGATTCTCGAACGTCTGGGTCTCGACCAGGGCGGGCGCGAGCCCCGCACTCACTCGACTAGATCCTGTTGGTTTGCTTGACCGTCAGATAGCCGCCGTTGGGGCCGGGAACCGCGCCCCGGATCAGGAGCAGGTTGTTGGCCGGATCGACGCGGACCACCTCGAGATTGCGAACCGTCACTTGTTCGTGGCCGAAGTGACCCGGTTTGCGGATGCCCTTCTGGGTGCGGGCCGGGTCCGCGCTTGGGCCCGACGAGCCGGGATGGCGATGCATCCGCTTGACGCCGTGCGTCGCCCGCAGCCCGCGGAACCCGTGCCGCTTCATGACGCCCGCGAAGCCCCGTCCCTTGCTGGTCCCGATCACGTCTACCCGGCCGATCGCGCCGAAAACCTCGACCGTGAGCGTCTGGCCGGCCGCGACCTCGATCGGGCCTTCCTGGCGGATCTCGCGAACGTAACGCTTGGGCTCGGCGTCGACCTTGCGGGCGTGACCCCGCTCGGATTGCCGGGCACTCTTTCGCTTCTTGTCGGCAAAACCCAACTGCACCGCGTCGTAGCCGTCACGCTCGGTGGTGCGAACCTGCAGCACAGTGCAGGGTCCACATTCCAGGACCGTGACCGGAACGACCGTGCCGTCGTCCTTATAAATCTGGGTCATGCCCACTTTGCGACCCAGGAGTCCAACACGCATCGTCAAGCTCCGCCTAGGGATACAGCCCCGATTGCCAACCGGAGCCGGACTCGCCGGACCGACTGGCCGCGTTCGCACCTGGAGTGGAGAGGCGAGGTTTCATCGCGAATCGCCGCCAGGCATCACGGCGACTCGGTCGTCGGGGCTTTCGCTCGGAAACTAGCCCGTGCGAGACACCCAACGCTGCCGGACGATCGGAGAGAGCCTCGCGGCCCCAACCGGTCCAGGAAACCATCGAACCGTCACAACCCGCCCAAAGCCGCGGAACCGGTCGCGATCAGCTCCCCGAGGGGGAGGCCTTGATCTTGATGTCCACGCCAGCCGGCAGGCTGAGTTTGTTGAGAGCGTCGATCGTCTTGTTGGTGGGCTGGACGATGTCAATCAGCCGTTTGTGCGTCCGGATCTCGAACTGCTCGCGCGACTTCTTGTCGATGTGCGGGCTGCGGAGAACCGTGTAACGCTCGATGCGCGTCGGCAGCGGTATCGGGCCATGGACGATCGCCTCGGTCCGTTTGGCCGTATCGACGATATCCTTGGCGGATTGGTCCAGGATGGTATGGTCGTAGGCCTCCATCCGGATGCGGATCCGATCGTTGCTGATGCCTGCCACCGCGCGATAGTCCTTCCCAACTCAAGGCGAATCAAACACTCCGACCGCGGAACCCTCACCGAACCCCGCGAATCACGTAGGAAACGAAGATAGTATCAGCCCCCCCGAACCGCGTCAACGCGACTCGCTCCACTTTTTTCGGGTTTTTGCTCACGACTCCAACAGGAAGTCTCGGCGCTGCGCCCCGAAATGGCGAACCGCTCCGCCACGGGGGTTGACGCGGGGTGGATTGGTACTCTCTAATACGTCGTTTCACCAGTGCACCCCGCTCATGACCGGGCGTGGTCGAGGATCGGGAAGCCGGTCAAACCTCCCCGCGAGCCGAGCGCCCTTGTTCAAAATAATGACGGCGCGCGGGGCTTTGGACCTGGCTAGAGCGACGAACGCGCGCTCCGTTCATCGCCGCCTTGGCTCGCCCGAATGGGCGGCAAGGCCGCGGTCGCGTCTTGCTTTCGTCCCGTCTCCACGCCTGATCCGTCGCTCGAGTCTGGTTCCGTTCCCGCTTGAACATCCTTGCTTTCCCACCGCGACCTCCTGGCGAACCCGGTCGTGGGGAAAGCGAAATCCTTGCAAGATTCCAGGGCTTCGTTTTTCGGCTCGGGCGAGTTCGGCTTCCCATCATCATGATCGAGCGTGTTTCCATGAGCGTCGTCGAGAGCATGCAGGACTTTGTCGCGGAGCATCTTTCCCTCCTCACCCCGGTCCAGGAGATCTGGCAGCCCACCGATTACCTCCCCGACCTCACGGCCGAGGACTGGTCGCCTCGACTGGCGGCCTTTCGCGAGACCGCTCGGAGCCTGCCCAACGACCTGTTGGTCGTCTTGGTGGGCAACATGGTCACCGAGGAAGCCCTGCCCAATTACACGCTCTCGCTCGGGCGCATCGCCAAGGATCCCACGGGGACCACTGATACCCCGTGGGCCTGGTGGCTGCGCGGCTGGACCGCCGAGGAAAATCGCCACGGCGACCTGCTGAACGCCTACCTCAGACTCACCGGCCGCGTCGACATGCGGGCCGTCGAGGTCACCATCCACCACCTGACCCGCAACGGCTTTTCCTCTGGCGGCGAGGGAGACGATTACGCGGGGCTGATCTACGCCTCGTTCCAGGAACGCGCCACCCGGATCAGCCACGGCAGTCTCGCCCGCCTCGCTCACGAACGCGGCGAGGAAAACCTGGCCAGGATCTGCCGCAAGATCGCCGCCGACGAAACCCGTCACGAGGTCTTCTACACCAGGGTCGTCGGCGAGCTGTTCGAACGCGATCCCGACACCACTCTCCTGGCCTATCGCGCGATGCTCAAGCGCTTGATCGCGATGCCCGGCAGCCGCATGACCGACGGGTGCGACCCCGACCTGTTCGATCATTACGCCGCGGTCGCTCAACGCGTCGGGGTATATACCACACATGATTATGCATCGATCATTCGCCATTTGAACGCGGCCTGGGGCCTGGAAAATCGCTCGTTCACGGGCAAGGCGGCAAAGGCCCGGGACTATCTCCTCGCCCAGCCCGAGCGCTATGAAAACCTCGCCGACGAGATCGAGAGCCGTACCGCCGCGCAGCCCCTGGCCCCGTTCTCGTGGGTCTACGACCGCCCCCTGTGATCGCGATGGCACGCCAGAGAACTCTCAGGGATATACGGCCCGTGAGTACCTGCCGGGACGAGCTCCCGAAGGTTGAAGACGTCTGGTCGTCGATTGGCGGGCAACGTCGGGCGACAGGATTGGTAACATAACTGATGGGAAGATCCGAGACGCGAACCACGACCCGACTTGAAGGGAGCGGATCACCATGGTGAACGTGACGATCGAGGAGGCGCGCGACAAGCTCGGCGAGCTGATCCACCGATTGGCCGCCGGCGAGGAAGTCGTGATCACCGAGAACGACCAACCCGTGGCCCGACTGGTCGCCGCCGCTGCGACGCCGGCCAAGCAGCCTCGCCGGTTCGGCACGCTGAAGGGAACCGTGCTGTCAATGGAACGCTTCGATGATCCGCTGGAGGATTTCGAGGAGTACAGGTAATGCGGCTCCTGCTCGATTCGCACACGATGATCTGGTCCGCCGACCGAACCGGCCCACATCACGCCCGCCGCCATGACGGCGATAGGCAACCCCGCGAACGAGCTGCTCGTGAGCGCGGCCACCCTCTGGGAAATCGCCATCAAGTTCAGCCTGGGAAAGCTTCCCCTCGCCTTGCCCTACCGGCAGTGGATGGAGACGGTGATCGCCGACTTGGGGCTGGTTCTGCTGCCGATCACTCTGGATCACGCCGAGCGGCAAGCCCGCCTGCCGTGGCATCACCGTGATCCGTTCGATCGCCTCCTGGTGGCGCAAGCCCAGGTCGAAGGCGTCCCGCTTGTGAGTGCCGATGCAAACCTCGATGCGTATGGGATCACTCGGGTGTGGTAAGACTCCACCTTGGCGCTTTCTCCTCGCAATCCCAGGTTCGCGCCCTTGCCCGGCCGCGACGACCCCTGAACGCCGCGTGATTCCTCGCGGTCACATCCCGGCCAGGGCCTCGAGCATGCTATCGGGGGCGGGGGCGTATTCGAGCGGTTCCATCGTATAGCCCGCCCGCCCCTGGCTCAGGCTGCGGACGGCCGTCGAGTAGCCGAACATCTTCTCGAGCGGCGCCCGGGCGTCGATCACCATCAACTTGCCCCGGCTCGACGTCTGGTCGATGAGCGCCCGCCGGCTCGAAAGGTCGGCGGTGATTCCCCCCAGATAGTCCTCCGGCGTCACGACCTCGATCCGCATGATCGGCTCGAGCAGCACCGAGCCCGCCTCCTGGACGGCCTTGCGCAGGGCGTCGCCGGCGGCGAACCGGAACGCCAGCTCGTTGGAATCGACGTCGTGCACGTCGCCATCGGTAAGCACGACCTTGAGATCAACCAGCGGATACCCCGTCCGACCGCCCGACTTGGCCTCCTCGCGCAGGCCCGCCTCGATCGCCGGGACGAATTCCGCCGGAATCACGCCCCCCTTGAGCTTGTTCACGAACCGGAGCACAGGCGCCCCCTTGGGCTGGGTCTCGGGCTCGACGTCGATCGTCACCCGCGCGAACAGCCCCGAGCCCCCCGTCTGCCGGATACAGCTCCCCTCGACCCGCTTGACCGCCCGCTTGATCGTCTCGCGATAGCTCACACGCGGCCGACCCACGTGGACCTTCAACCGAAAATCGCGGATCATCCGATTCTTGAGAATCTCAAGGTGCAGCTCGCCCATCCCCGAAATCAACGTCTGGCCGGTCTCTTCGTTGACCCGGAACGTGAACGTCGGATCTTCACGCGCAAGCGCGATCAAGGTGTCGGCGAGCTTCCCCTTGTCGGCCGAGCTCACCGGCTCGATCGACATGCTCATGACCGTCTCGGGGAATTCGATCCGCTCGAGCAAGATCGGATGGGCGGCGTCGCACAGGGTGTCGCCGGTGACCGAATCCTTGAGCCCCACGATCCCCACGATATCCCCCGCGAGCGCCTCCGCGATCTGTTCGCGGTCGTCGGCCCGGATATGATAGAGCCGCGAGCAGTTTTCCTTCTTATCCTTGCCAGGGTTGTACACCCGGCTCCCCGCCTTGAGCCGCCCCGAATAGATCCGCGCGAACGAAAGATCGCCGTGGGCGTCGTTGGTGATCTTGAAGACCAGGGCCGCGAACGGACCGTCAGGGTCGGGCCCGCGCGTGATCTCGGTCCCCTTCTTGGGGTGCGTCCCCGCGACCGGCGGCCGATCGAGCGGGCTGGGAAGATAAAGCGCGACCGCGTCCAGCAGCCGCTGCACGCCCACGTAACGCAGGCTCGAACCGCACAAAACCGGATGCGCCTGCCCCGTCAGCGTCACCCGCCGCAGCGCCGCCTCAATGTCCGCCGGCGCAAGATCGCCACCTTCGAGATGAGACATGTAAATGTCTGTAAATTTTTCGTCCTTTTCCGAGAGCGAATTGAGCAGCCGCTCGCGCCACAGCTCGGCGTCGGGCAACACCGAGTCGGGGATGGGAACCTCGGTGATGGTCGAGCCCAGATCCTCGGTCTTGTAATAGAGGGCTCGCATCGTGATCAGGTCGATCAGCCCCTGGAATTCGCCCATGCTCCCCTCGGGCCCCGCGCCGATGGGGATCTGGACGGGGATCGGATGGCTGTCGACCAGCCGATCGCCGATCTCGTCGTAGACCCGTTCAAACTCCGCCCCGATGCGGTCGAGCTTGTTGATGAAGCAGATCCGCGGCACCCGGTACTTGGCGGCCTGCCGCCAGACCGTCTCGCTCTGGGCCTCGACCCCCTCGACGGCCGAGAACACGACGACGGCGCCGTCGAGCACCCGCAGCGAACGCTCGACCTCGGCCGTGAAATCGACGTGGCCGGGAGTGTCGATGATGTTGATCAGGATCGGCTTGCCGGCGGAGTCTTTCCAGCGGCAGGTGATCGCCGCCGCCACGATCGTGATGCCGCGCTCGCGCTCTTCCTCGAGATAGTCGGTCGTCGTATTCCCCTTGTCGACGTCCCCCATCCGGTGGATCTCGCCGGTGTAGTACAGAATTCGCTCGGTCGTCGTCGTCTTGCCCGCGTCGATGTGCGCGATGATCCCGATGTTGCGAATCGAAGCCAGAGCGGAATGTGAGGCGTCGCTGTCCATGATAAGGGTCTCGTGCTCGATCGCGCGTGGGCTTGGAGGAATCTGGTCTCGCCAATTCCAATTTAGCCTATCCGATCGCGGCCGGGAGGGCGAGACCGAGCGCGCAAGGGCAAGTTGCAGGGCAAGCGTCCCACCTGCCTCGCGGGAAAAGCGCGCCGCGGCGCGCACCACAATAAGCGTCCGATCAACTTGTCGTTTGACAGGCCCTATGCGGTCGGCGTCAGGCCGAAGTTCAGACCGGCGACCGACCGGTTCTGAAAAAAGACGTTGTAGGTGACATGGTTGAGCACGCGTCCGTCGAGGGGCTGGACCGGCCGGTTGTTTGGAAAGAAGTCTGACGCACGAGCCACACG